>BNUF01000296.1 GCA_025997155.1 Clostridia bacterium | reverse complement strand
TTAAAGAAATCGACGCCCACGAAGAAAAGCACCGAAAGGGCGACTACAAAGGTATGGGTTGGAAGAAGTTCCCCGACGCTATGGCGCGAAAAACCGTACTCCGCAAACTCATTTCAAACTGGGGCTTGATGTCGATTGACTACCAGCGGAACGCAGACCAAAAGACGCTTGATATCGCGGCAAATATCGCAAGCGGGAATATCGACGACGAGTACCAACCCTACGAAGAACCCGCATGCGACGCAACGGAAACTCCCGAAAGAATGGTCACAGACGACGGCGAAATAATCGAGAACTGAATAGACAACCGCCCCCGCCGTGGTTCGTCGCGGCGGGGGGCAGACTTTGTTACTCAAAATATTAAAATGTTAGGACATAAATATTATAACACGGCGTACAAAAATTTACAAGCCTAAAATGAATTTTTTTAACGAGGTGATTATATGGAATTTCCAAGCAAAATTGAACTACTAATCGATAACGCCGAGGAATTAGCGCGGGACTTTTTCCAAAATACAGAGAATCAAGCGAAATTTGAACTTTGGCTCGAAACAAGACATAACCAAAATGAACTGGATAAAGCGGAATAGGGGAATTTGCAATGAAAAACGCCGTAATTTACGCGAGGTATAGCTCCGATAACCAAACGGAGCAGTCCATAGAGGGACAAGCCCGAGTTTGCGAGGACTACGCCAAAACCCACGACATGCGGATTGTCGGGAAATACATAGACCGAGCAATCAGCGGAACTACCGACAGCCGCCCTGAATTTCAAAAAATGATTAAAGACGCTAAAAATAAAACGTTTGAAAATGTGGTTGTCTACTCTCTCGACAGATTCAGCCGCGACCGCTATCACAGCGCAGTCTATAAAAAACAGTTACGCGACAACGGAATTAAGGTACTTTCCGCCACTGAAAATATTTCAGATAGCACAGAGGGAGCTTTACTAGAATCAATGTTAGAGGGGCTTGCCGAGTATTACTCAAAAGAGTTGTCGCGCAAAATCAAGAGATGAAAACACGAGGGAGCGTTGAAAAGTCATTTTATCGGAGGCTCTGTCCCTATCGGCTATAAAATAAATCCTGATAAAGAATACGAAATAGATGAGGAGACCGCGTCTATAATACAAGGAATTTTTACTGATTATGTGAATGGCAAGCGCAACATTGATATTGCCGATACGCTTAACAAGGCGGGTTTACGCGGACGATTAGGCAACAAATTCAATTCAGCTCACATACACGAGATAATCATCAATGAAAAATATATAGGCACATACAAAAGTATCCATATTCGCGTCGAGGACGCAATACCCGCGATAATAGATAAGAAATTGTGGGAGCGAGCACAAACTAAAATGCAAGAAAATAAAAAACGCAGCGGCGCGGCGAATGCGGAAGGGCTATGGGCGGCAACAGTTCAAGGAAATCAAATGGAAATATCTACACATACTACCGTTGCAAACGCAGACAGGATTATAAAGATTGTGACAAAAAAATATCAAGATTTCAGACATAGAAAAACTGGTTTTAGACGAAACACGAAAGATATTCACAGATAGTTATGTGGATATGATTGCGGAAAAAATCGTCAAAGTGTCAAGCGAAAATAAAACGGATTCCGCATTGAAAACTCTTAAAAGTCAACTCAAGAACGCCGAAAAAGAGTTGTCGAATATACAAAACGCAATAAAAAAAGGCATTATCACCGACAGCACAAAGGCAATGTTAGAAGAATCCGAAATAACATGTGCAAATCTTAGAGTTGAATTAGCAAAAGAGGAAACTAAAACAGAAACGAAATTAACAAAGGAACAAATTGTGTTTTGGTTAAGTCAATTCAAACTGTCAAATAGTGACGAGGATAATAAACGGCTTATCGACGCTTTCGTGAACAAAGTGTTTGCGTACAATGACAAAATTGTTATCGTCTACAATATCGACGACGGCAACGCCAAAATAACACTAGAAAACGTAGATTATGCTATTGAAAATAGTTTGGATATTAAAAACTTCACTAACGTCAAGGAAACTATAAAGAAAACTGTTTTAGGGACATATCCGACCGAGATTTTGGAGAAACTCGGAGTTAAAAAAGTTGAAAAAGACACGTTCTTTTACGAGACGGACACAGAAGAAATCAAAGGATAAGGTGAGGTTTGATAAAGATGATAATAAATCGAAAAATTGTACCGGCGGGGTTCACTTCAAACCCAAATAAAAACATGGCGGCAATCAAGTACATCACGATTCACAATACGGGAAACCACAACGCGGGTGCGACCGCGCAAATGCACGCTAATCTTCAGTACAACGGAAACA
>BNUF01000295.1 GCA_025997155.1 Clostridia bacterium | reverse complement strand
TTCCCGAACAACCGAAACCTAACCCAAATATTAATCATATTGAGCCTACTATACAGACAGAAGATGATTTCTCACTTTCCAAACTGATTGAACAAAAACGAGCGGCATACATCGCGTCAAAACGCTTAATTGCCGTCAACGAGGAATAAGTACCTCCTCGTTTCAAAATACAGTACCCGAATTTCCAAACGGACGTAATTTCATATTTTTTAACTGCCTAAAAGAGGAACGTCAGCTAACTATTGCTGGCGTTCCTCTTTTAGGCAGTCAGTTTCAAGAAAAATTATTAATTGTACAATTAGTTGTATGTCGAAAAAACAAGCATTTTGGTAAAAAGGTCATTATCCTTATAACAGGCGCAACTTAATGTCGCGTTCAAACAAATTCTGTATTATAAGGAGGAAACACAAAATGAGTTCGACCCAAAACGAAGCTCAAACAACCTCGCAAAACTCCAATCCCAATCCCAACGATACACACGCCGTTAGTAATGACGCACTCGGCGAACTTGCCGTATGCTTTATGGAAGTAGGCAAGCAGGTAGTTCAAATGGGAGAAAGAATTAGTATCGCCGCGACAATGCTTGGCGGATTACCCGCAGAAGAATTAAGCGTTATGAAAACTCAAGTGCTCTCGTCACCGCACTCCCCCGCCGCCAACGCTTTCCATATAGCGAGAGCTGTCAAAGCGGAAGAAACAATAGACGTTCCCAAAAGTGGTGAACCCCGACATACTATAATTATGGATAGTGAACACTCCGCATATATCTCCGAACGATTCTCAAAACTAAATCCCGATGAATATATTCTAAAGACAGACGACGGTGATTACCTTTCGAGACGCACATTCGACAAACGATACAAATCGTTCTTTAATCGCCTGAACAATACAATGGGCGACAACGACAAAATCCCACATTTTACTCCATATTCCGCGAGACATACGTGGGTTACGCTTCTGACGCTACACGGCTACTCCGAAAACCTGATAATGAAAATGGCAGGTCACAAAGATTCAAAGGTTACGCAAGGGTATACGCATATCGACAAATTAGAAACATTGCGTCAAATGGCACAAGAAGAACAAGATAAACTAAACAAATAGATGGATTTTACAGAAATCGTACTTGAATTTTCGATAAATTCTGCTATAATTATACGAGTGAGTGTTTATCATAAGCGACAATGGCGTGTATTTTGCCCACACAGAAATTAAAAGATACATACTATGGTAATGTTTACCATAGTACACAGGAACTTTTCTAGGCACAGGATAAATTTAGTCCTGTGCCTAGTTGTGATATTCAAGGTTTTTAAGGGTTTGCATAGACAGGGCACAGGACTAAATTTATCCTGTGCCCTGTCTATAAAAAAAATTTCTGCCTATTGACAGTCTAAAAAAATTATGGTATCATTTTAGATATCGAATTGCAGAATCTCTTGAATATCAATAAAATCAAGGGTTTCAGCATAAGCTTCATAGGTTTTTATAAGACTTTGTAAGGGCTTTGTAAAGGTTTTATGGTAATTTAAGTATCAATTTTGGGCTGTCGCCAAGCGGTAAGGCACAGGACTTTGACTCCTGCACTCGAAGGTTCAAATCCTTCCAGTCCAGTATTATCAGATAGGGTGTTTGAAGAACTAATTTTTGAATTTTGAAGAGTATGTTTCAAAGCAAATAGACTTCGTAAGGTTTTTTTGTCCGCACTCTTGCGGGTTTGTGTAGTGGGAGAAGTTGCTTTTGGTAGTCCCCTTATAGACTCCCTGTTTTTGTTTACGTGGCGTTTTAAGTGAGTTTTTCGGAGAAGACAAGGAAAAAAATTGTGTTTAAAAATAGCGAAAAATATCTTAAATCAGCATCTCCGTTCCTTTTCGTTGCAGGAATTATCGAATCGATTTTTTTTGGATACAACTTTTTTGAGTACGACTACTCCGTGTCCATTGGTATAATCGCGATAGGCGTGCTACTATCGTGGGTTTCGAGTTTAGTGTTATACGGATTTGGTGAGCTTATTGAGTATACCAAAAAGATTCAAAAAGAACTTGCGGAACTGAAACAAGGCGGTAGTTCTTAAACCATTTTTCTGATTTTCATAAAAGCAAAAATCTCCTGTGAATGTTTTCCGCTCACAAGAGATTTTTTGTTTTTGTTCAAATTATTTTTTGAATTTGAAACTTGCCACGGTACTGTGCAAGATTTCGGACTGGCTTGAAAGTTCTTCGGCGGAACTTGCGGATTCCTCGCTCGCGGAGGTATTTTGCATTGTGGTTTCGGCGATTTGCGCGATACCGTTGTTGATTTGCGATATGTTTTGGTTTTGTTCGTTGGAG
>BNUF01000294.1 GCA_025997155.1 Clostridia bacterium | reverse complement strand
GAACAAGTTGCACTACGCCGTTCACGCGCATACGGCAGCGGAAGTGATCTACGAACGCGTTGACAACGAGAAACCGCTGGTCGGCATGACGACGTTTAAGGGCGACTACATCACGAAAGACGATGTTAAGATAGCGAAAAACTACTTGTCGGAAGCGGAACTGACGCGTCTGAATCTGCTGGTGTCGCAATTCTTGGATTACGCTGAGTTTCAAGCGTTGGAACAGCAGCCTATGAGTATGGCTGATTGGATCGCCGCGCTTGACAACCAAATTGCTAGCCTAAAACGGGGGCTGTTGCAGGACACGGGTCGGATCTCGCACAAACAGGCGGTTGAGAAAGCCGAACAGGAGTTTGAGATTTACAGAGCGCGTGAAATGAAGCAGCTGGAGAGCGACTTTGACCGCGCTGTGCGTGAGCTGGCGAAACAGCGGGACGGGAAATAAATCTGCCGTAAGCGCCTAGCAGTATTTGGGTTCTCCATAGCCCACCACCCCACGAAAACCGCTAGCTGGGTAAGCCTGCCCCGTATCGCGACTGACAGACTCGACTCCGGCACTGGTGGTACTATTTGAGGTGACGCCCCGTACGAACCACGGACTGGTGGCGTAGACAGAATTGGCGTAAGCCCCCGACCAGCCACTAGACTCGAAGATGGCTTGTCCTAGACCTAGTTTATTTACGTAGATATAAGAAAAGCCCCGACATAAGTCGGAGCATTTGTGTTTTAATCGTCAAGATAAAGATAATTGGAAACTCTTATTCTCCAATCGCGAAACGAACACCTCCACACCAGCGCGGCCAGCCAATCGACCTGTCGAGCTTAAGCTGACCATCGTCATTCACGCTCACGCTCGGCACGCGACGGCCAACCGCCGTGTCAATAAAGCCATCAGACGAGTATTGCGGGAAACGGTTAAATGTCAAATCGCCTTTGTTGTAGTCGAGTAGCTCGGTGTTGTCGTAGTCTTCCTCAGTCTTGGGGTTGTTGGCTACACGCTGGATCTGCGCGCAGACGTAGGCGACTGGCGTGAGGTAGTTTAGCTTAGGCTTCTCAGCCATCAGCTTCTTACCCAACTCAATCTGCTCCGCTATGGTCTTCTTCGTGAACCAAAGACCATCGACCTCGTCGCTATGGACAAGAACCAGCCATTGTGGCTCGTCTTTAATGCCATAGTCGCCGAATATCTCGGCTTTGTCGTCCCAGAGAGGCCCCCACTGCCAATGCTCCTCGCCTTTGTAACCGTGTTCCTGGCGGGTGGTGTGGAGCTTTTGGAGCAGGGTGTTGAACTTCTCTGTTGAGGTCTCGCCCTCGATGTCTTTCGATGCAGGGATATAGACCAGCTCAAGCTTGTCTTCCCTGAAGCCGTGAGAGATGGCTTTGTCGAGCAAAGCTCTGCCGTCTTCGTCAATCGCCTCGTTTGCCCAAATGTTGATCACAGCCGGAAGTTCGTTCTTTAAGTTCGCCATTTTGATCTCCTCCTAATAGGATTATAAGATACCGCCCGCAGAATTATTCCTCGGATCGGTTGCTGTCGTGCAGCGCTAAAGAGTAAAAACTTTCGTTTTCACTCTTAACGCTGCAAAACAGCACAAAAATGGCAAACTTTCTTTTCCTTAACGATTTATAAAGGTTCTATTGCAAGGGTTGCTTTCGCTTACCTTACACCCTTATTATAGCACACTTTGTGCAAAAAGTCAAGAAAATCGGCGTTTTTATGCCTATTTTCGCGCAAAATGTGCAGTTTAACAGATGAGATGGCAGGTAGTTGGCGTAGACAGAAACGGCCTCAGCCCAGACTATTAAATAGACTCGAGCCGGGATCTCCGCTTAGCAGGAGTGGCGTGTCGGCTTGTCCTAGGCCTAGTTTATTTGCGTAGATTCTTAAAAAACGTATAAAAATCACAACATAGCTGCCCGTATTGCCCTAAATCAAATAATTACTACTGTAGATTATTGCCTAATCGTTGACTAACTGCACATTGCGTTTTCTTTTACTTGACAACTTTCTGTGTTAATATCGGGATGCAACGATGTTGCGGAGTAAAAAAGGAGAAAGGTATGTATGACGATTAGATTTTTTGATATGTTCGCGGGAATCGGAGGATTCCGTGCCGGACTGGAACGCGCGGGCGGCTATGAGTGCATAGGCCACTGCGAAATAGACAAACACGCCGACCGAGCGTACCGGCGTGTACACAACGTAAAAGAAAGCGAGGTTTATTATGAAGACGCAACAAGAATTGACACAGAAACATTACCCCATTTTGATTTACTATGTGCAGGATTTCCTTGCCAAAGTTTTTCAATCGCAGGAAAAAGACAAGGATTTTCCGACC
>BNUF01000293.1 GCA_025997155.1 Clostridia bacterium | reverse complement strand
GGAGTATTTTGAAAAATACAAAGAGGACGCGAACGCCCTTTTCTTGTTTGTTTATGGCAAGGAAAACACGGTGAAGGTTATGGATTTCTTCGACGGCAATTATTTTGAAGCTATGATTAGCACTTTCGACTTCTTAAACTCCGAGGTCGTACCGAAAATTACAAAGATAATCGACGACGCAAAGGTTAAAAAGGCGGCGAAATACAAGAAAGTATGAATCTTCGGAGAACTCCAACCGACTCGGTAACTATGCGCGGAATTGAAATACAGCTTGATTTGGCGTTCGACCGCGTTTTGACTTGGCTTGAACTTCTTGACGACGACGAGTTTTCAAGTGAGGAAAAATTAGACATATCGTTAAACCTTTTGCTTGCGGACGATACTGTTATTTCTGATTTCAGTATATACGACAAGTCAAAATTGCTGGAGGAAATAGAAAAGGAACATATATGTCAAAAATCTAAAAGGCGCGGTAAAAGTTCGCCGCCGACCTTCGACTATGTACAAGACGCGGATTTAATCTTCGCGTCTTTTTATATGGATTACGGCATTGACCTTTTGGAAGAAATAGGGAAACTCCATTGGGCAAAGTTTACAGCACTGTTCGCGGGTTTATCCGAACGTACAAAAATGTTTAAAGTTATGGAAATCAGAGGACGCGAAATCCCGCCGCCTGATAAATATAACGCCAAGGAAATCAGGGACTTAAAAGAACAGAAACTATACTGGAAACTTGAAGTTAAAGACGCTAAAGATAATTTTCAAGACGGGATAAACGAAATGGCTAAGGCATTTGCGAATATGAGGTGAGCTTATGGCGGGGG
The DNA here is from genome assembly GCA_025997155.1 of Clostridia bacterium. Taxonomy (GTDB): domain Bacteria; phylum Bacillota; class Clostridia; order Lachnospirales; family WQUN01; genus BNUF01. The sequence continues at coordinate 1,518 of BNUF01000293.1, read as the reverse complement.
CGGACGACAGTATTATAGTAGACGCGCTTGTCAATTCCGATAAGATAAAGGCGGGGCTTAGCGCAGTCAACACTAAACTTAAATCGGGGGCGGGGGAGCTTGCCACAACTCTTACGACTGGGCTTGGTGTCGCTACCGCCGCAGTCGGCGCGGCTTTTACGGCGGCGGGGGGGTTGGCAATCAAAAGTGCTATTGACATAGGCTCAAAATTTGAGGCGCAAATGTCTAGGGTTGGCGCGGTCAGCGGCGCGACAGCGGAAGACATGAAAACGCTTACCGACAAAGCTAAAGAAATGGGGGCGACTACTAAGTTTTCCGCGACGCAGGCGGCGGAAGCTCTTAACTTCATGGCTATGGCGGGGTGGAAAACCGAGCAGATGACGGCGGGGTTGCCTGGCATTATGAATCTCGCGGCAGCCTCGGGCGAGGATTTGGGGCGGGTTTCGGACATTTTGACGGACGGCTTGACGGCGTTCGCGCTTAAGGCGGAGGACGCGGGGCGGTTCGCGGACGTTTTGGCGGCGGCCAGCTCAAACGCGAACACGAACGTAAATATGATGGGCGAAACTTTTAAATATGTCGGTCCTATCGCGGGGGCGTTGGGTGCGTCCATAGAGGACGTAGCTCTTATGACTGGGCTTATGGCGAACGCGGGAATAAAAGAAAGTATGGCGGGTACGGCTTTGCGCAGTTATATGACGAATATAACGGGTGCTAACAAGGAAGCCGCCGAAACTATGAAAAATCTCGGTATTGCGGTAACCGACAGCGGCGGTAAAATGCGTTCCCAAAGAGATATTTTAATGGACTTGCGGGAGAAAACAAAAGGCATGACGGAGGCGCAAAAGACTCTGACCGCCGAAGCTATTTCGGGGAAAATGGGCATGAGCGGATTGCTAGCTATGCTTAACGCCACGGAAGAAGATATGAACAAACTCGCGGGGGCTATTGACAACTCGGCGGGTTCTGCCGCCCGTATGGCACAGATAATGAACGACAACCTTAAAGGGCAGATAACGCTGTTCAAGTCGGGCGTTGAGGGGCTTGCGATAACTTTCTACGATATGCTTAATCCTGTTTTGAAGGACGGAGTAAAGGGCGTTTCGGAATTTGTCGGGGTTTTGAACAGTATAAACCTTGCAGACCTTGACTATAAGAGGTTTGACGTTACGTTAGGCTATGAAAAAAGCGGAAGAGAGAAAATGGCAACGGCGTTCGACGCTATGACGAAGGGGCTTTTTGACAGTTTGCGCGGATTCAACGAAACCGTACTGCCTCTAGCAAACGCGGCGGCGGAACTGCTTGTTAACGGATTTCTTGAACACAACGCGGAGTTTTTTGGCATAGGGCTTGAGATATTTACAAATTTCATTACGGGATTCGCCGAGGGGTTGCCCGCGCTTATTGAAAAGTCAAGGGGAATGTTTGAGGAAATCATAGCGTCGATTAAAGATAACGCCCCGCAAATACTGGAGGCGGGGGTAAGCATCATACTTACTCTTCTTGAGGCGTTAAAAA
>BNUF01000292.1 GCA_025997155.1 Clostridia bacterium | reverse complement strand
TACGTGGACGGACGCGAGGTAAAACCCGATTCGCTCCTCAGCCCGAAACTATACGACCTTGAAAATATGTCGCGCGCGGACAAAAGGGCGGAGGAGCGAATCGGGTTTTACCTCGCGTCCGTCCACGTAGAATTTGTCGTTCTTGAAGTACGCGTTTCGGCGAACCTTGATTTTCGCGTGGAGCGTCACGGCGTGGTTCGCGTAGGCGAGCATCGCCTCGTGTTCGGAGGAAAATATCATACCCTCGCCCTTTTCGCCGTCTTTTTCAAGGGTCAGATAGTAAACGCCGAGAACCATATCTTGTGAGGGAACGGCGACAGGCGCGCCGTCCGACAATTTGAGCAGGTTGTTGGGGGCGAGAAGAAGGAAACGGCACTCCGCCTGCGCCTCGACGGACAAAGGAACGTGAACCGCCATTTGGTCGCCGTCGAAATCGGCGTTGTACGCCGTACACACGAGAGGGTGGAGTTTGAGAGCCTTGCCCTCGACAAGAACCGGCTCAAACGCCTGTATTCCCAAACGGTGGAGGGTAGGGGCGCGGCGCAAAAATACTCGTATATCCTTGAATCGACAGTCGGGCGGATTATCTTCAACGAAGCCGTTCCTCAGGATATCGGTTTTGTGGAACGCGTTCAGGACGGCTTGCCTTTCGCTAAATCAAAAACAATACAAAGTCTTTTTTCGTATGAAATCAACTTCATCACCGACAAAAAGAAACTTAGCGATATAGTTAAAAAATGTATAGATAAGCACGGTTCAACAAACACCTCGGAAGTTTTGGACAAAATCAAGGCGCTTGGTTTCAAATACTCCACCCAAGGCTCGCTGACAGTTTCGGCGGCGGATATGATTATTCCCGAGAAAAAACAGGAAATCCTTGACGAGGGCGACGAATCCGTCGACAAGATTTACACGCTCTATCGGCGCGGGCTTATCACCGAGGAAGAACGCCACAAAAAGGTACTGAACGTATGGAAAACGACAATCGACACTTTGGCGAAAGAAGTCGTAAACAGCCTTGACCCCTACAACAACATTCGTATGATGGCGATTTCGGGAGCGCGCGGCTCGATTAACCAAATCAGCCAGCTTATAGGTATGCGCGGGCTTATGGCAAGCCCCAGCGGCGACACAATCGAAGTTCCCGTAAAATCGAACTTCCGCACGGGGCTTACCGTGCTCGAATATTACAGTTCCGCCCACGGGGCGAGAAAAGGGCTTACCGACACCGCGCTTAAAACGGCGGACTCGGGGTATCTCACCCGCCGTCTGGTGGACGTTTCGCAGGATATCATAATCCGCGAGGACGACTGTTTCCACATCGGGCGCGAAAACGAACGCGAGCCTATCGGCGTTTGGGTTGCGGCGTTTCAGGACGTCAAGACCGCGAACCTCCGCTGCGAATCCGACGAGGAACTGGAAAACAACCTAAACAGCCTTAACGCCCTTATTTCGGCGGAGGACATTTTGAACCCAGCGGGCGGTTTTGTTATCCGAATGGGCGAAACTTTCAACGACAAACACATCAAGGAACTTAAAAAACCGTTCTACAAGTCGCTTGAAAAAATCCTTACGCGAACAGAAATGATAGAGCCTTTGTCCGAGCGTATTCGCGGACGCTGGTCGATTGTTGACGTAAAAGACCCCGAAACGGGCGAAATTATAGTACCCGCCGACACAATCATCGGTTCTGTCGAGGCGGAAAAAATCGAAAAACGCTGAACCTCTTTTAGCATATAATCCTGAACGCCCTCGATGCCGCGGATTTTAAGGATTTCCTGCGGGTAAATGTTACCCTCGGTGAGGGGGTCGCCCGCCTCGATTACGTCGCCCGCGTGTACTTTTATACGCGCCCCGAAAGGTATCATATATTCGCGATACACCACTTGCTTTTACCCTCGTGAAACGAATTGAATATATAGCGGACAAACGCGGCGGCGTCTTCGTCTATTACCATAATTTCGCCCCTATGACGTTGAAGGTAGCCGAAAGGAGGAAAAGTCTGGTATCCGCCCTCCATAGCTTTTTGCGTCATTCCGCGCTTGACGTTCTCCGACAAGTCCATACTGTACCATTCGTCCATAATCGAATATATCGCCGTAGTTAGCATATCTGTCTTTTTGTCGATATTCGGCTGGGTTATGCTGATAACCTCTATACCGTACTCTTTCTCAAGCATAGAACGATACACGACACTTTGTTCGTGATTACGCGCAAACCGCGACGTACTGTAAACAAGGATACACTCAAAGTCTTTTCGTTTCGCCATTTCGTATTCGGATTCGCCTCAAGACTCTTGAACCGCGTTTTTTGCTCGCTCTTGCTTATGTGGAGGAAAAATTTTA
>BNUF01000291.1 GCA_025997155.1 Clostridia bacterium | reverse complement strand
AGAAAAACGCCACGCAACTGTCGACAAAACCTTGAAACAGCGGCAACAATCGCTGTTTATGGAGAGCTTGCGGATTGACAGTGAAGCGGAAGCGGCGATAGCCGAACTCACGGCAAGCGCGGAACTAACTGCCGAAATCACTCGGTTTTTCGCGATAACGATAGAGAACCGCGCGAAAAGCGGCGGCGCGTTTTGAAATCGTGCGATGCTTCTACGCACGATTTCAGCGACGTTTTGCCGAAGGCAAAATTCCGAAATTGGAGGCACAAAAATATGAAGGATAATGAACGAATAGACGGCTTATCGCTTGACAACGCCGCCGCGGAACAAGACAAGCTCCGCGCCGTTTTTCCGCAATGTTTTGTTGAGGGTAAACTTGATGAACGCAAGCTGTTTGCGCTGTTGGGCAGTTTTGAGACGATTGACGCGAACGACCGCGAACGCTACGAGTTTCGGTGGAAAGGCAAACAAGAGTGTCTGCAATTAGCGGGAAAACGAAGCGCGGGAACTTTGCGTCCTTGCCGCTCCGACAGCGTGGATTGGGAAAACACGCGCAACGTCTATATTGAGGGCGACAATCTTGAAGTCTTGAAACTCTTGCAAACCGCGTATTATCGCAGGGTGAAGATGATTTATATAGACCCGCCGTACAACACGGGCAACGATTTTGTATACGCCGACGACTTCGCCGACCCACTGGCGCGGTATCGCGAGGTAACGCAACAGACGACAAAAAGCAAGCCTTAGGTCAACATAGGACACATTTTTTATTGATAAAAAAAGACTTCTAATATATTATTTTTTCGGTCTACAAGTATCTTTTCTACTACTTCGCGTATTGCAATTTGTTTTTCGTCTTTTGTAAATGCGTCGCTTGATAATGTATTGCATAGGTTTAATATTTTTTGTTGTAACTCGGTGTAATCAGTAACGGGGACATCAATAGCCGCTAAATCAGATTCTAATTTTGCCAGTTGTGTATCGCAATCAGAACAAATAATTTTGCTCTCGTTAGCGTCAAGTATTCCGTTTAGGTATCCCTGTTTGGCGCGTTCTTTTTTCGCTGATAGTTTCCTTATCTTCTCTTGTATTACGGTTTTTTCGTCGCCTATAGTTGGGCGTTTGGTTATTTTGATAGTTTTTACAATCTCAATATCTTTGGAAATTTCAGACAAGTAGTTTATTATGTGTTTCTCTAATTTTTTACAACTGATAGTGTTACACGTCTTACAGTCAGCCCTCGCATAGCTTGAACATCTGAACTGCGGCGATCTGAACTGCGGCGAGCTGTTTGTACCTGACCTATAGTACATATTACAGCCACAGTCACGGCATTTTAATATACCTGTCAGCCAGTGTAGCGTTTTTTCGTGCGGTCTTGCATTAGCGCGGTGGTTAGCATATGCTAAATCTAGCTTGTCTTGAATCTTTGCGAACGTATCATCATCAATTATAGCGGGGTGTGTTGATTCATTAACTATATCCTTAAAAATAGTATATCCTATATACACTTTGTTTCTAAGCATCTTAGTGATAATAATAGGTCGGAATTTGTTGCCTTTTCTCGTTCTTATCCCCATATCGTCTAAATTTCGGGTTATCTTCCAGATTGATGTGCCTTTTAGGTAATCCTCAAAAATGCATTTTACGATTTTAGATTCAGACGCATCTACGGATAAATGGGTATCTCCCGATTTTTTGGTATATCCAAACGGAGGTATAGTCTGGTATATTCCTAATTCTGCCGTATGTCTCATTCCGCGTTTTACGTTTTTTGAGAGTTTGCGGGAGAACATTTCATTCATAGCCCCAAATAGTGCGTCCGTTATAAGTGCAGTATCGTCGTCAAGCGTGGGTTCGGTCGCCGAAACTAGCGTTACACCATTTTTCTCAAGTATCTTTTTATAAACAATTGATTCCGCAAGATTCCGCGCAAAACGGCTACTATCATAAATTAGGACGGTATCAAAATTGCCGTTAGCTGAATCGTCTATCATTTGCAGAAATGCGGGGCGTTTATCTGCGCTACGCCCCGAAATTCCGCTGTCGATATACTCGTGAACAATTTCCATGCCATTATTCTTTGCGTATGGAGCTAAGATGTTGCGCTGTGAATCAACCGAATTTTCTTGTCTGTCCGTTGACATTCGCATATACAAAACAGTTTGTCTCATATCCTACACCGCCACATTCTCGTCGATAGGAACGCCACCGATTGCCTTTGCCGCCTGTTCGTTTTTTTGTTTCCACCATACTTTAAATTCCTCGGTTTTCCTATATTCTTCTGTTATTTCAATGTTCTTTGTTGTGCCATTTTCGATAGAAACTATATATCCGATAACTTCCAT
>BNUF01000290.1 GCA_025997155.1 Clostridia bacterium | reverse complement strand
ATACATAGCTATCTCCGCTTTTACGATAAATCGAAGTACACGTTTAACAGCACGGGGCAAATCACGAGAATTGAAGATACCGTTGGTAATGTGACAAATTTTACTTATAGCGGCGGACTCTTAACGCGTGTTGAAAACCGCGCTGGATTTATGTCGTTTGAGTATTCAAACGGAAACATATCGCAAGTCAGCACAGGCGCGGGAATTATGGCGCAGTACGCTTACGATTCGAACGGAAATCTTGTTCGCTTTACAAACGCGGATAGGGATTCCATTGACTATACATATGACGGTAATCACAACACATTAGAAGTACGCGATTTCAACGGCAACTCGTATGTCAAGAACATATACACGGGCAATCGCGTAACCGAGCAAACCATTGCGGGGCAAGGTACGCATCGCTTTGAATACGACGACACAAACCGCAAAAATACTTTTACAAATTCTGACGGAAGCAAGACTGTTTATTATCCTCAACACGAGTTTTAAGATAACTCGTGTTGAGGATAATAACGGGCAAGATTCCCAGACTTTCTCAAACGGGAGAATCAGCTCGCGTACCGATTATTTAGGACGTAAGACTTTGTATGCTTACGATAACACAGGGAATTTGTCTGGGATAACGTATCCTGACAACACAACCGAAAATTACGTGTATGATAGTAAAAATCTTGTAATTTCCTACACGGATAGAGCGGGTAACAGAACTGAAATCACACGCGACGCTAACGGCAACCCCTCCGAAATCCGCGACCCGCAAGGCGGTGTGAGTGCGTTTTCGTATGACGGCAATAATAATTTGACGACATACAGAGACCCTCTAAACAACACAACGGAATATGCCTATGACCAAAATGGAAATAGGATTTCCACCGTAAACGCTTTAGGACAGAAGACGACCTTTAGCTATGATAATCAAGGGCGTTTAATTGAGCAGACATCGCCGCTCGGCGCGAAGACTACTTACGGCTACAGCAACGCTGGCAAACTTATCAGCGTGACAGACGCGCAGGGCAATAGCGCGGTTTTCACGCCAAACGGCAACGGATATAATACTTCTATCTCTGATTTTGAGGGTAACGTATCAAGAACGGAATACAACTCTCTTAATCAGCCTACAAAGCAGACTGACCCGTTGGGTAACTACGCCCTGTATGATTACGATAATCTTGGAAACTTATCCAAAGTAACCGACCCGATAGGAGCAGTTAAAAACTTCTCCTATGACGCTAAAAGCAGACTTATTTCAAGCGTTGACCCGCTTAATCACGCGGTTAATTTTACCTATGACAATATTGGGCAATTGTTGTCATTTACCGATGAATTAGGCGAAAACCGAATACGTTTATGACGCAAGTGGACACATAACTTCCTCAAAGGACGCTCTCGGAAGCACAACAGCATACACCTATGACGCAAACGGAAACGTGCTTTCGGTAACGGACGCTTTGAACAACAGAACAGAATATAGATACGACAGCCTAAACAGAGTAATCGAAAGCACTGACGCTAAAGGCGGTAAAACTTCGTTCTCTTATGATGCCGCAGGCAACGTGACTAAGATTACGGACGCGCTTGGAAACGCCACGAATTATACGTATGACGCGCTGAATCGTCTTGTTTCGGCGGTTGACTCTGCGGGCGGGACGACTATTGTTTCTTATGACGCGGACGGCAACGTGAAGACGAAAGCCGACGCTAACGGCAATACCGCAACCTATGAGTATGATAACCTCAATCGCCTTGTGAAATCAACGGATACGACAGGCGGAATTACGGTTTACGAGTATAACAAAAACGGCGACATAACAGCCGAAACCAATCCAGAGAATGCAAAAACGATTTCCCGCCGCGTCATAAGTGTAGGAAGTGGCATAAACACTACCATCAACCGCAACAAAACGCGTGTTCGTAATCTGCCCTATCGAATCGCGGGCAAAATCCAACTTGCCTGCTTGGTCGTCAAGACTTTTGAGGAGTCCATTTTTGTCATAATCAAAAGTTGCCGTTTTGTTGTCGGCATAAACAATCTTTCTGATGAGGTCGGCGGCAGTATACGAATAATTCGTTATAAAGCCGTCCTCGTCTGTCTTTGTGGTCAGATTGCCGTTCGCGTCATAGGCAAAAGTCCTCGCGGAATTATCTGGATTTGTAACTTTTGTCGTCAATCCGCGAGTATCGTATTCGTACAAGGTAATCTGCGGGTTCGCACGGTTCGCACCTGCCTTAACCTGTTTCAAGCGGTTCAGTGCGTCATAATCAAATTCCGAAACAGTTCCTTCGGCGTTTGATACGCTTACCGCGTTGCCGTTGCCGTCATAGCCGTAGGAGGTTATGTTTCCGTTTTTATCTG
>BNUF01000289.1 GCA_025997155.1 Clostridia bacterium | reverse complement strand
ATAAAAAACATCGTCTTTGTGTACGGCGTTCACCGAAAAATCCCGTATACGCTCCATTTTGAAGGTGATATAAAAAGTTTGATTCGCCCCGATAATCTGTGTCGCGGTGTCGTGGGCGGAAGTTTGCGCGGCAAAAGTCGCAACAAAAAATACCACAAGCGCAAGCACAAACAAATCTAATATATTCAGTTTCCCGAATAATTTTCCGTTTTTATCTAAAATAGGCATATATTTACTCCTTAACCAGTTTTACCACAAATCCGTTGGACGCGAAACTACGGCTTTTTACAAAAACTTCCTTGCCCACCATAACCATATACTGCCCGACGGCGGTTTCACGCTCCGTGCTGTTCGCGTTCGCCTCCACGGTGACATAGACGTTCCAAAGTTCGTCGGCGGGCGCGCTCCGAAAAATTTTGTTTGCCACGTCGGGTACGTCCGTGCGAAACGGCTCTTGCGTGACCTCCGTGATTGTGCCGATTTCATAGCCCTTTTCGCTGTCAAAAAGCGTCTCGCCCGTCTTTATCATATCGGAAAAGCCCGTGTCCTTGCGCTGAAGTTCCACGGTGTAGTTAATCGGAGTTCCCGTCCCCGCGACCGCCTTTGTGGGCGCCGCAAACCCCCGAAGAAACACGAACCCCGCGACCACAAGCAATGCGAACAGTATATCTATGATACTGATTTTCCCAAAAAATCTACCATTTTTATCCATTTTTCAAAACCCTTTCATACAAATCCAAAATTTCAGCCGTCATCTTCTCGGCGGTAAACTTCGTCTTATAAATTTCAATGGCACTTTTTTCCATTTTGGCGTACAAATGCTTGTTTTGCTTGAGTATAAGGATTTTTTCGGCGATTGCCTTTGGGTCTTTCTGCGCCGTCACAAATCCGTTCACGCCGTTTTCGATTACATACGGATTCCCGCCGAAATCCGACACGATAGCGGGTTTCCCCAGCGACATTCCCTCAAGTAGCGAGAGCGAAGTCGCCTCCGTGCCGTAGGACGCGTTTATCTGAACGTCCATAATGTTCTCGATACTGTCGATTTCCCGCACAAACCCCGCAAACACTACATTCGTGAGATTCCGCGCCGACACCTCCGCAAGGATTTCGTCCGCACATTCCCCCGTCCCCGCGATTATAAACTTGATTTCTTGGTGAGAACGCAGGATTTCCGCCGCCTGAAGCAAGTATCTATGCCCCTTAACGGGAGTCAGCCGCCCGATTATGGCGGCGACAAAATCTGTCTCCGCCAATCCGTACTTTGCGTATAGTTCTGATAAATTCTGGTACGTTTTCGCCGCGAAAACCCCGTTGTAGATTACCTCTATCTTGTCGGGCGGCACCCCCGCCGCCGTGAGATTGTCCTTCGCGGCGGGCGAGACGGCAATTATCTTGTCTGAAAAAAAATTGTTAAGCGAGCCGTTCACCTGTTTTAAGGGAAATTTTGTAAGTCTTGGCGCGGGTTCAAAGACGCTGTGCCTTGTGTATACGATTTTCGCCTTGGTAAATTTCGCGGCAATCCGCGCCGACATTGCCGCGTGAGTGTGGACGATATCGGGAGCGTCGGCGCGAAGCAACCTCCGAAGTTCCGCCACCGCCCGCCTGTCAAAGGATTTTTCGGCGATATAGTCAAGCTCCCTGTAAAAAACTCCCAGCCTTTCGATTTCGGGAATAAGTTTCGACCCTTTCGGGAGGTACACGCCGAAGTTATTTTTGTCAACACCCTGAAAAAAAGTAAGCAAATACCGCCCCGCCCCGCCGATATTGCTATCGCTGATTACTTGGATTATTTTCAACCTCGCCCACCTCCGCAAAAATCCGCGCAAACGCCAACGCCACAAAAAACAGCATATACACCTTGTAGTTGTAGAAAGAATAGTCAAAAACCCCCTGAAGACAGAACCCGAACATCATCGCCGCAAGCACAGCGAACACGGCGTTTTTGCGGGACAACGCCGTCTTGAAGAAACACACGAACAACGCCAGAAACGCGGCGAACCCAAAAATCCCAGTTTCTACAAAAACCTGCAAAAACAGGTTATGCGCGTGCGGCGCGGATACGCTGTTAAATCCGTACAAAGGGTACACCGTGTTGAACGCGTCTATCCCTTGCCCAAGCCCCATAGGCCAGAATTTTTGGATAATTCTGAGCGTCGCCTGATATATATAGATTCTGTAGGACGTGGAGGAATCCGCGAAATTCGTGATGCTAGTCACCCTGTCGATAACCGACGCGGGAAGAAGTGCGGGGAGCAGAAAAATCCCCGCCGAAAACAGCGCAATCAGCCGTTTTTCCGTCTTAAGAATAAACACGAATACCGCGAGTACAATCGCCAGATAGCACCCGCGTGAGTATGTAAGCGCGAGATTAAG
>BNUF01000288.1 GCA_025997155.1 Clostridia bacterium | reverse complement strand
TAAACAACATCATTGCTACCGCAATGTGGGCATAATGCATTTATGTAAACCATATCTTACCTCCGTTATTTGTTACATAAATTATAACACATATTGGTAATGTTGTCAACTTATTTATGACATTACCAATTTATCATTTAGCTTAAGCCATGCTAATTTATAGATTTGAGTATATGTATCCTCTACAAATAGAATTGGCTTATCGCTATCCAACTGTTTGTGCAGGTCTTCATTCTCTTTTTCGAGCAACGCAATTCTCTCGGATTGATTGCTAATTTTATCATAATAGCTTTTATTCGCAATATTCATTTCGGAGTATTCATCGCGGTTTACGGGAATTATTTTGGGTGCATCATGGCCATTGCGGAACATTTCATAGAACACCGCGTCATTGGGTGCTAATGCTAATGTTGTCGGCATATGTGTAACCAAGATTACTATCGCGTTCCATTCTTGACAAAATAGTCGTTAATGATAGTAAAAAATGTTTCTATTAACGATGGATTGAGTGTGTTGTCAAACTCATCGAAAATCATAATCTTCTTTAATTTGCGTTTTTCTTCTGTCATTACAGCGAGCGCCAAGGAAATTATTGACTTTTCACCATCTGATAAATTGCTAAAATTACGTTTTTGGTTGACGTCTATTCCCGACTCCTGTTCGTCGCCGCCTCTAAGGTAGAGTATAACTTCTTCGCTTAAATACGGAGTTTTATATTCGTAATCATTTTTGAAACGGTATCCTAGATTCATTTTCTCAAATAATTCATTTAGTTTAATCCAAGGCGCATTTTTATTATATTCAATAGTATTAAATGGTTCTCCACCCTTTTCCGCGTATTTAGCCTTTGCGTCCTGTCTTTTTGCCGCAAAATCTTGAAAGGCATTGAATACATTATTGGTAAAAGAATCGTATGCTGAATCCAATACAAAATCTTCCGACAAAAGAGCCTTAAAATCACTCTCGCTGAGTCGAGAACTGTTTCGGGATGGCGTTTCATAACCATGTTGTTGTAAAATTGAGTTGATAATTTGTTCGTCTGCTGACGGAGTGTGGTTTAGTTGTTTTGGGGCTTTATAGATTTTCCAAGCTTTCTCTTTTGAATCAGTAAATGGTTTTATCTCTGTTCGCACAATGTCGGAGGTAAAGATATTATCCTTAAATGTGCGTTTGCTTATAAAAACAGGGTCTATAATGTCACCGTCAATTTTAATCATTGACTTTATTTTAGTTACTAACTTATTCGAACCATTTTGACCTCTATTAAGTCCATAAGACACAGCCTCTCCTGCAACGATGTCTGTAAATTGGCTTTTCCCAACGCCATTGATACCCGACAAAATAATCAATTCACCATCCAGTTCAGTAGAATATCCGTTTCTGAAAAGCGCATAATTTTCGTTTAGTTTTATAGTTACTTTACTCATTCCAACTACTCCTATACAGTTGACACTACTTATCCAGAATCAGTTATTAACATATCAATCGCCATATATTTTGAAATGTAGATATTGGCAGTTGGCAAATAATATCGGTGTTTGATATTCATACTCCGAATAGTATCCCTAATTTACTTCATAGAATCTTTTAAACACAGGGTCGAAAAACACAGTCTTCTCACAGGATTCGCGGCGTTCACGAACATTGCACAGAAAGCGCAGTTGCGGCACGTGATAAACTATGACGTTCTCTATCGTGACGACAATCTTGGTTGTAAGTTTCTCTGTGATTTCCGCAATTTGCTTGTCTTTCTCCATAGACAGGGTTTTTCCTCGGTCGTCTATTTCCGCGAGTTTTTCGGCAGTTACGCCTTTGCGCGTCGTCCTGCGCTTGTTTTCAGAAATGAGTTCATCATAGTAACGGCTAATCCTCTCTGTTTCTTTAGTGATTTGCGTTTTATCGGATTGTATTTCGGGTCTTTGGCGTACGTAGTTTTCGGCTTCTCTGTAAGCTAAATTATACGCATCCTCTATTTCTATACACTCGAAATATGGCAGCACAACATTGGAAGAGTCTTCGTCAAACGGAATGAGACTTGAAATTATAGAATCGTCAACTTTACCGTTTAGAAGATTTACGCAAACATCGAATATTTGTTCTATCGTTTCATCGGCTATGAACTGAGCCGAGAAACTGAAAACCGCCCACAACCCAATACCCGCGTCTTGAGACAAAACATTGACTATACCCGCTTCAATCCCAAGCCATCGTTTGATTTTAGTTTCAGCGTCCGCAACTTCCAACCTATCCGCGTTGACATATCTATGGACACATTTTGCGCTTGTCCGCGCTATTTCAAGCAATTCGTCAAAAATGTAACTTCCATATGTGACAAACTCGCTCTCTGGGTTTTCTTGCGCCACGTCATAATCGAACGCC
>BNUF01000287.1 GCA_025997155.1 Clostridia bacterium | reverse complement strand
TCACCTGACCTTAATCCGATTGAAAAATTGTGGGCAAATGTTAAAAGAAGATTGAGATTTCATATGCACAAATTTGATTCTTTTTGGGATGCGTTGGCTAACGCTTTTAAATAGCCTCGACTATACCACGCCCGTAACAGAGGAAAAGAAAGTTACAGAGGACGAAGCGAAGATAATCGCGGAGTATATTAAGGCTGTTGTTGCACCCGCAACTTCTGTCACAACGCAGCAGAAGTTGCCCAATGACGTGCCGCCCGCCCTTGCGCCAGTTATCGAAAAGGCTGTCGCCGCCGCACACAAATGGGTGCGGAAGTCACCGCCCAAAAAGTTGCGGTTATGACCTATACCGAAATGAAAAATGTCGAGCAAACCGTCACATACGATGACGCGTAGGAACTTTTGACGCACTTTGAGAAGAAAGGCTATGTCACGAAGTCCGGCACGATTAAGGACACGATGAAAGCCGCGCTTGCGGCGGGAACGCTTGACTTGCCCGCGAAATTTGAGGCGGCGCGTGAAAAATTTGAGAACATCATAAGCAAGGCAAACACGCGTCCGATTGTTCACGACGCGGCGAAAGAAGTTTGCGTAAAACTCAAAAAGCAAGTGTTGATAAGCCCTGAATTTCTGGCATTATGGGAGAAAATCAAAGGACGCACGGCATATCGCGTTCAGATTGACGAGGAACTTTTGAAAGCCCGTTGCATTGAGCAGTTGCGGCTTATGGAGAGCGTACCGAAAGCGCGGATTGTCACGCGAACGGCGAACATTGACGTGCAAAACGCGGGCGTAAGCGGCTTTGAAACGAATGTTCGCACAACTGATTTAGCTGACGAAGGCTCTAAACTGCCCGAATTCTTGCGCGTTGTGGATAACGAGTGCTTTTTGTCGCAGAGAACCGTCGCCGATATTCTCGTCAAAAGCGGACGGCACGGGGATTTTCTTAACAATCCGCAAAAGTTGACCGAGATGTTTATCGCCATTGTCAAGCAAACGCAGAAATCAATGGAGATTGACGGTATACGCTACTTACGGCTTGAGGGCGAGGAATACTATTTGCAGGAGATTTTTAACAGCGAAGAACTTATCGCATATCTTGATAAAAACGCCGTCGCCGTGCAGAATAGCGTCTACGACCACGTTTTATATGATAGTGACACGGTAGAGCGTCCGTTTGCTGTGGCTCTCGACGGCGACCCCGACGTGCGAATGTTCTTCAAAATACCATCAAGTTTCAAAATCGAAACACCAATCGGGACGTACAATCCCGATTGGATGGTATATCTTGACAAAGACGGCGAAGAACGGCTGTACTTCGTGCTTGAAACGAAAGGCGTGTCGGGGCTTGTAGGGCTGAACGAACTCTCCGCGCAACAAAGACAGAAGCTTCATTGCGGCGAGGAACATTTCCGCACTCTTGACAGCGGCGTGGTATTCAGTGGAAAGCCTGTGCGGGATTGGAAAGAGGTTAAGGTGTCGCTATGAAGAAACGACACGGGCATTACTGCCAGATTTGCCAACAGTACATGGCGAACGAGAAATTTAGCGGACGCGACCACGCGGCGTACATCTGTAAGGATTGCTGCCCCGCCGCATTCTCAATGCAGCGCAACAGCAAAACCTCTCCGAAACGGTGAGGGGCAACGCGATTATCGGTGCGGACAAGTCTGCCGTCATCATTCGCGTGGACTATAAACTGCCCGAAGAAGCCTTGCGCGAGGTTATGCTCCACGAGTTTACGCACATCTTCTGCGCTAAAAACGAAGTTGACGGCGAGCATTTTATTGACATATACGGCAATGGGCTTACGATTGACGACGATGATTACGTTGACGCGGGCTATCACCTGTGGTCGGAGTTCATCGCGCAGCACTACGCGCTGATTCATTGCGAAACCGCGAAGCCGTCATTTGAAAGGGCACATGATTTCATATTCGATAACATTTGTAAAGTGGTTGCGGGAACAGCCTCTGCGAAAGACTGCCTTGCTCAAACCTACGCCCACTTGTATAACTGCTCTGACTTCGAGGAAATTTTGTCGCGGATTGAAAGCGACCCTAATTTCTTCTTTGTTGACGGCGAGAAGTTTGGGAAACAGGCGCGGCAAAGTTTTTTGAGAATACTTAGTTACCTCCGCGATATGCTGAACAGGGATAAACCGTGGAAAATCAGCCTTGAACAAATGCTTGACCTCGGTGAGCTTTATATGACGTTTCTGGCTTTCAACACGGTGTTCTTGTCGGGCGTGGCTTGATAGAAAATAGGGGGTAATGTCATAAAATAGTTGAAACATCAAAAACCCTACCAAAGAAAAACGTATTTATGAATGTTCCAACAACAGCCTTATGAATGCTTTTGTCTTTCGAAAAACATATGGTTTTACGACAGAGTC
>BNUF01000286.1 GCA_025997155.1 Clostridia bacterium | reverse complement strand
TATGGTGGGAAAACCGCCTAACAGTTGGTGGGGATATAAGAACGCGCTGACGCGGTTTGTCATACCAGACGGCGCGGCGGCAAGGCAAACAGGGGACTCGATTTTTCTTGACTATGAGATAGAGGTGTGGATTTGATGGGGCAAAAGTTTAAGAATTTGGCGGACTTGGGGCGTGTAAAGGGTTTTTCAGGCGCGGAAGGAAAGGTGCGTTTTGATTTTACCGACGCGCTGACAGGAAAAGTCAAAAACCGCGTCGAGGACGGAAATATGGTGTTTTCGGAGCAACTCCGAAGCACTAATATAATCAGTTTCCTGTCGCAGCTTGTCACGCCGATTGTGTATCTGACCGACGGCGAAGACGAGCCGACGGACGACTTTCAGCTTTTGCCCGGAAGTATAGTCGGCTGGGGTTCTCCTATGAACGGCAGCATAGCGGGGGCGTATCAGGGGGCGTTTAACGCTCCCGCCTCTAAAATCGGCGTAATCCCGCCCACGAAAGACAGGTGCGTTTATAAGTATGTCTATGACTTTCTGCCGACGCAGCTTCCGCTCGCGCCGAAAGCCGTCGGTATAACACAGCAGTTTATGAGTTTGTATAATTATAATACTCCGAACTACTTTGAAGCCAACGCGGCATACACAAACAACGCGTTCAATTATGTGTACGACGCGCAAAGCGGGCTTGGGTACGCGATTTCAAACGCGGGCGTCGTCACGGTTTATAATCCGCTCGACGGCACGTCTTCAACCATAGACGTTTCGGCGGTTGTCGGCGCTGTTTCCGCGCTGTCAGTCGGAATAAACCAGCAAAACGGAATGAGTTATACTATAAAGGACGGTTTACAAATCGTAAAACAAAAATGTTTGAACTCTTGCGGCACAAGCGGACGAACACTGAACAAATCCGCGTGTACATCGCGTTTCCCGCCTTGTACACGCCCACACGAAAGGAGCAGTCAATGCACGAAGTTACATATACCCTTATCGGAGATTTTCAAATTCCGAACTTTCGGGGGAGAAAATTATTCCTCTCGGCAGATATGCGCGGTTTAGAAAAGCGTTTCTCAAAGAACACCGCCCCGCGTTTTACAACACACTTCTGCTAACCGAGAAACTTTTTCCTCACTTGCGGGAGATAGAACAAGCGGCGCAGACACGACTGACGGCAATCCCCGACCGTGAAATCGCCCACGAAATTATCCTCGCGGAACTGGTTTACAACTGACCGAAAAAATTTTTTAATTTTTTTCAAAAAAATGTTCCGCAAACACCCCTGTTTTTCTCCCATATATAGAGGGTACTTTTTTGAAAACCGAAAATCAGATAAGCAGAGAGTTAAAACCGCCCTTCGGAAAGGAGGATTTTCACGGCGGCGCGATTCTCATACCCTTATTATAACACAAAAACAAAATAATGTCAAGAAAAGGAGCTAATCAATTATGCAAGCTGTAAATTTTCAAACAGCGGCTGCGACCGTCCGCAATGCGGAACGCGAGCCTATCAAATTTGCTAAACGGATTGGCTCGACCACCTTTTTGGTGAGCGTCCGTTTCAGCGAAACCGCGACTGAAACCGTTGAGGATAAAATCCTCCGAATGATTGGAAGTGAGGTGAAAAATGTTGCCTAATTCTCAAAAAAATCAAAGTGCCGCAAACAATTCAGACTGCCGAAAAGAGGTAGAAATGCAGAACAAAATTACAATTTGCTACGAACGTTTGAGTAAAGAAGATTCAAGGGCAGATGAATCCCTATCTATTGAAAATCAGAAAAAACTTTTGGAAACTTACGCGGTGCAGAATGGATTTACGCCATTCCTACACCTGACCGATGATGGTCTGACAGGTTCCAATTTCAATCGCCCCGGTTGGCAGGAATTGATTGCCAAAGTTGAGAGCGGAGAAGTGGGAACAATTCTGCTGAAAACACTCGACAGAATGGGGCGTGATTATCTACGAGCGGGGCTATATCGTGAAATGTTCCGCGAAAAAGGAATACGGCTGATAGCGGTGGGTGACAGCTTCGATAGTGACAAAGGCGAAGACGATTTTACACCATTTAGGGAGATAATCGCGGAGTGGTTTGTACGCGATACCAGCCGAAAAATCCGCGCTATCAACAGTGCGAAAATCGCCGAAGGCAAGCACGTTACAGGGGCTGTACCTTACGGATATTTGCATGACCCCGCCGACCGCCAAAAGTGGATAATCGACACCGAAGCCGAGCCGATTGTCAAACGCATTTACCAAATGACGATTGACGGAAAAGGCATAACACAAATCGCCGAAACATTGAGCGCGGAACGTGTGCTGATATAGTCGAGGCTATTTAAAAGCGTTAGCCAACGCATCCCAAAAAGAATCAAATTTGTGCATATGAAATCTCAATCTTCTTTTAACATTTGCCCACAATTTTTCAATCGGATTAAGGTCAGGTG
>BNUF01000285.1 GCA_025997155.1 Clostridia bacterium | reverse complement strand
TCCCCGCCTTGGTGACCTCGATTTCTGATATGTTGCCGAGCCTTGTTGATGTGGGGCTTAAACTCGTCACAAACATAGCGCAAAGTCTGAATGACAACTTGCCAACGCTTATGGAGGGCGGAAATCGAATTGTATTCAGTTTGATTGAAGCAGTCACAACGCTGTTGCCTTTGATAATTGAAATGGGCGTAGGAATATTGGCAAGTCTGGCAAGCGGTATAGGAGCGGAATTGCCGACCCTGATTCCGCTTGCCGTTGATACCGTTATGACACTTGTTGACAACTTAATTGACAGCATTGATTTACTGGTTGACGCGGGGCTAAGCCTGTTGACTGGGTTTGCAACGGGCTTAATTGACGCGCTGCCGATACTAATCGAAAAAGCCCCCGAGCTAATAAACGGACTTGCGGAATCTATAATTGATAACCTCGAAATCATACTTGACACCGCGTTTGAACTCATAATGGCGTTAGTTGACGGATTGATTGACGCAATACCGCAACTGATAGACGCGGCGTTACAAATAGTCGAAAGCCTTGTCGCGTATGTTCTTGAAAATCTTCCTAAACTCATATCTATGTCCTTAAAAATTATTATGGAAGTAGCGAAAGGACTAATCGCGGCATTGCCAAAATTGGTTGACGCGGCGTTAAAATTAATTACTGAACTTGTCAAATTCGTGCTTGAAAATCTTCCGTTGATTATTGATATGGCGCTTGAAATAATTATGGAAGTTTGCGAAGGTTTAATTGAGGCGTTGCCGTTGCTAGTTGACGCGGCGTTACAAATCGTATTGTCATTGGTTAATTATGTCCTTTCAAACATACCAGAGCTAGCCGCTATGGCAATCGAAATTGTGATTGTTATCGCCGCCGCGATTATTAAAGCAGTTCCTAAACTACTTTCGGCGGCGTGGGAACTTATTAAATCAATTGTAAGCACTTTCAGAAATTACGACTGGGCGAGCATCGGAAAAAATCTAATCAAAAGCCTAATAGACGGCATAAACGCCTTGTCGGATAAAATTTGGAAAGCGGCTGAAAACGTTGCGAATAACATCAAAAACGCTATACTGGGCAAGTCGGAAGAAACCAAAAAAGCCGCGAGCGAATTAGGAGAATCCATATCAACAGGAATCACAAACGGTATCAAAAAAGATGCGGAATCGGCGAAATACAGCGTTAAAAATCTTATGGACGGGCTTTTGAAAATTGAATCCGACGCGAATGAGGAACTATTTGCCGAAACAGAAAAAAGCAATAATAAGCGGGTAGAGGCGCAAAAAGCCGTTAATGACGAATTGACAAAAGAACAGCTTAAAGCGATACAAGAACGCGAAAAAGAAATCTTGAACGCTTGCACGGAGATAAACGACGCTGTTATTGACGCACTTAAGGAGCGGTACGATTCAGAAAAAGAACTTGCCGACGACGCGCTGAAAGAAGAAGTTGAACGAAGGAAAGACGCGTCAAACGAGATAATAGAGCAGTATGAACGCGAATATAAGGCGCGGATTAAAGCTCTCGGTATAGAAGAATCTAACGAAGTTTCGGGGTTGCAGTCACAGATTGACGCACTCGACGCGCAGACTGAAGCGGAAGAACGCGCCTTAAAAAAACAGGCTAACGCAAAAAAATTATCTGACCTTGAAAAAGAAATCAGAGAAGCGCAAAGTCAAGAAAAAATGATAAAGGCGCAAGAAAAATACCAAGAAGAAAAAGCGAAACAAGCGCGGGACGAGGAATTGCAACTCCGCAAAGACGAGCAAAAATCACTAAAAAAACAGATAGACCAAGCTAAAGAAAAGTACAAGGAACAGCGCGAAGAAGCGAAAAATAACTTTGAAGCGCGAAAAATTCGTCACATATGTAAATCATATTTTAGCTCCTCCAAAACCGCTAGCCATAGTTTGATTGTTCCAAAGCTGGACTTTCCCCGTAGCTTTCGCTATTTGCCGCACTCCCCCAACATCAATCATTAGAGGTATATCAATTTTTAATGTGGTTGCGTTTCCTGTCATATTTGACATATAAGGCGCGAATTTTACGTAACTTTGCGCCGTCACTTGCTGCATCATATTTGACAACGAATCAAGGGGCAAAACAGCCTCCTTTTTGTCTATTAACGCAAACTGTTCTTTTAAAGATACCCTTAGTTCGATTGCAAGCGTGAATCGAATATCCGTAACTCAATTGAGAAATGAAAACGGATTGCGTCCAGAGGACGACAAAAAATTGCAAGTCGGCAAAACTCTTAGTATTCCTGTATTGCACGAAGGCGGGGTATCTTTAAAAGAACAGTTTGCGTTAATAGACAAAAAGGAGGCTGTTTTGCCCCTTGATTCGTTGTCAAATATAATGCAGCAAGTGAAGGCGCAAAGTTACGTAAAAATCGCGCCTTATATGTCAAATATGACATGAAACGCAAACACAGTTAAAATTGATATACATCTAA
>BNUF01000284.1 GCA_025997155.1 Clostridia bacterium | reverse complement strand
TGCCGCGTTCAAGTTTGCGCTGTTGCTGTGATAATTCGTATGCCCTCGCGTTTTCGGCTTTGTCATACGGCGTATAGCGTTGTGTGCTGACACCCTCGATATACGGGTATATGACATGTCGGCAGTTGCACCCCAAAAGCCCCGCGGGCATTCCGTAACTCGTATCATAGAACGACGGGTACTTCGCGCTTTTGCCGTTCCTTGAATAAATCCGCCCCTGAAACATAGCGCAAAGCGGTCTTGCCCCCAAATGCGACGATACCTCAATCAAATCAACGTCGTATTCGTCCATTCTGGCGAACTGCATATTATTCGCGACGTTGCAAGAGGTGGAGCGGACGACGTTATCAATGTACGCCTCGGGCGACCAGCGGCGGTTAGCCTCGTCGACAAACGCGGGTAACCCCGCCGCCGCGAACTGCCGTATCGTGGCGCGTAACGCTTCGTCGCCCGTCTGCGTCCCCGTAAGCACAGCTCCTGTCGTCTGATTGACAATTTTTATATATTCGTTTTGCGCCGAGCCGAGCATTGTCGTATCCGCGAGATTAAACTTATTTTTCGCACTCTTGAAGTAGGCGTTTAGGATATTCGCCATTACCGCTTCGTCGGGCTTGTGCGTGATAATGCCTTTCGCGGCGGCTTCCGCCAAAAGCTTATCAATACGCGCGGCGTTGCCCTCCCCCGCCGTCCTAAGCGCGTTATATAGGTTTTCGTCAAGTCCCTTTACGCCCTTGCTTATGATTTTATCGCTTTCGGAGTTTAACGCCCGAAGTTCGGATAGTTTCTGTATCTGCCATTCGTTAGTGCCAACCGCCGTATTGTCCTTAAACCGTCTCGCTATGTTTTTCATCAAATCGTTTTCAATGCCGATATAAACGTCAACGAGCGGTTGCGCGAGTTCCTGATATTCTTTTGGGGTCACGCCGTCACCCCTTATTCATTGTTGAAACGGTCGATATTTTCAGCGGTGACGCTCTGGTTTTCCGCGTTGATACGCGCTATTTCTTCCTTTGCGCCTTCCTCGGTGTATCCGAGATACTTAACAAGCGCGGTTTCTTTCGACAACAACCCGCTTGCCGTCAGTTGTAAGGCGGTGTTGATTTTGGTTTGCTTGTCGTCAACAATGCTGTCGTCAAAGACGATACTTATTTCGTATTCCAGATTGCCTTGTATCATATCGTACAGCTGACTAACCGATACGACGGCTTCCACGAGTTGACTTATCGCCTCGGAGATTATGTTTTCGTGAGATTTAACCGTCTTGAAAGTTTTTGAGTTTTCGGAGATGACCTCCGTCGCGGTCTTCAGCCCCTGTGCGTTGTCAAAGGCGAGCGTCCCCGCCGTAAGCCCAGTTTGCAACGCCAAAATCGACAAAAACGCGTCTATCGACTTGATATGCTCCTCAAAACGTATCTCAATAGTGTTATCCTGTATCTTAAAGCTTTCCCCGTCCTCGTTATGCATTGCCACATAGACTTCGTCGGACGCGTCGAAATACCGCACCACCCCGCCGCCGTTTCTATCCTGTACCAGCCTCACCGCGCTTTCGGGTACGATTATGCGCTTTTTCCCAAGCGTGAACTCCCGCGTAAAACTATCAAGGCAAACGTCCAACGCTTTTAATGTATCAAACGCGTTCGCGAAAACGGAGATGCCGAGCGGCGAACCGTCAAATAAGTTGTTGGCAATATTCGGCTTGAAATAAACGAAAAGCGGGCGTTTTAAGCCCTCGACCCGCGCTTCCTCCTGTAATTCGGGATACATACTCCCAAGCGGTATACTTAGCCCCAGGGTTGCGGGGGAATCGCTTTTATACAATTGGTTACGAACCACATAAGTACCGCGTTCCCACAAATGCCATTCAAGCATTGTAAAATAATGGTTTTCGCGTACCGACTTATGGACAAAAACCGCCTCCGAAACGCGCCTGTTATCCCACGCAATCGGTATAAAGCAATCGGCGGCGACATAATCAATCTTCACCTTTTCGTGTTCAACCCAAACTTTTAACGCCGCCCCGCCTAGCGCGAAACTTTTTTCAATCAGGTTCTGCATATTGACTATAAAATAATTGTCGTCAAATACTTCGTTTATATAATCCTGCAACGCCCCTGTAATATTTATCTCGCATTTCTCGTTGAACACAAGCCCCGCAAGTTCGGCACATAGGGCTTTCGCGGCGTTCATTTGCGCCATTCGCCGCCGCTTTGCGCCCTCGATTGTTTTGTAGCTAATATCGTGCCAATCCGTGTAGTACCCGCTGTATATATATTTCCAAACATTTATATAAGTCTGATAGTACCAGTCAATGCGGGGTATCTTCGCAAGGGCGAAAACGTCCGACATTTCTTTGATTTCTTTGATAATGCCCATTTTCACCAGTACCCCTTTTATTCGTTTCATAATATTCATATACTCACAATCCTAATAAATCTCTGATATAAGGCTCTAACGCGTATTCAAAACTGTCAAGGCTGTCAATGTTCGTCGTGCCGTTATCAAGCCGCAAGTCCTTT
>BNUF01000283.1 GCA_025997155.1 Clostridia bacterium | reverse complement strand
GCCTTAAAGGCAGTTGCGTTCCGTATTCACGCGTTATCGAGAAAATTAAGGCAACTTGCGGTTGGACGCAAGAACCCTCACGGGGTCTTTGTAAGCGAGTACAAGGTGAGTTTCGGAACGGGGATGCGGAGGAAAGTGTCGCTTGCCGCGTCGGCGGTGAAAGAAGTTGCGGAAACGGCAAGGGAGACGGCAAAAGAAACAGTAGAAATAGTAACAGAAACTGTAAAAACAGTCGCCGCCGAGATAAGCAAAGTTGCGGAAAACGTAAAAGAGGCGACAGCGAACGCCGCCGTTATCGCAAGGCAGACCATTACCGACCTGTCAAACGCCGCGAATAGCATTAAAACCGCCGCGAACACTCCAGATGATGAGCTATGCGTTCTCTACAACGTAAGCCGTGACGAGTTCAAGAACGCCGTCTTGGACGAAATTAAGCTAACCAAGCAGCTCGATTACGCGTACAGCGCGAACCGCGCCGTTAATCACGAGGCTATGACAATTGCCGTACATGCACTCACGAACTGGGAGTACAAAAAAGATTGCGGGGACGAGTACACGCAAAACCTCTTTGATACTGTAAATGAGGCTATTATCGAGATGTGTACGGCTAAAAACTCAATGTGCCTTAAAGGCAGTTGCGTTCCGTATTCACGCGTTATCGAGAAAATTAACGAGGTTATGCGGTTCAACAAAATAGAACTTCTTGAAGGTATCGCGGAGAACGCCGTCGACAAGTATGTATACGGCGAAAGAGAGGCGGAAAACGGAATCCGCTGCCCGCTTAAATATATGCAATCATGTGTGTGGGACGCACTCGTCGAGGGAGATATAAAAATGCACGGTTCTGTCTTACGAGAATACGGCATTAAGCCCAAATCAAACAAACTGAAAAAGGCGGCTAATTTACAATCCTATCGCCCTAACAAAGAGGAGATTGGATTTTATTAGTCGCATTTCCAAATGTGTATATATAGTGTACCTGAAAAAATCGCAAATGTCAATACTGTAAATAGTAATTTTTGAACCTGTGGATAAGCTGTGGATAACGTGTGGGTAAAATGCGGTAGTCTGTGGATAATTTTCGGGCAACCTGTGAATAACTTGCTAAATTTCACGTTTGCCCCCTTACAGCGGCATAGTTCAGTATGCCAATAACAGTATTGCATTTCGGAGTATCAATCCAGTGTGCCAAAAACGAGGGTACTATTATAAACACTATAAAAAAACAATTATCATAAACACTTGTAAAAATCATTCAATCAAAAGCGCGGACTGACTGAAAGACACTTATCATGCGTGACTTTTCGACTATTCTCAAAAAAATTTTGGCGTTTGAGTAAAAACTATTTACATATACAAAAGTATATGATATTATAATCTTACAGACACCAAATTTTTTGGAGGTTATGCTATGAATGAGCTTATGGCAGAGGATTTTGGAATGGCAGATAAGGCACGGTTTGACGTGTCGGAGAACTCGGACGGAGATTATGGCGACTACCGCGAATATCAACCCCGAAATCTTTATGAAAAGTACAAAGACCGCCTGTGGTGGTTGTTTGTCGGCGGGTGTTGGGGACTTACTCCGTATATCTTTCGGATAGCGCAACTTGAACGTGGACACGGCGTTTTGGAAATCGAGGTTTTATTCCCGATACTGCCCTTGTTCGTATGGCTTGCCGTCAAAGCCCTAAAAAGTGACATGGCGGACTATTCTGACGAAGATTACGAAGATTGCGACGACCTTGACGAATACTCCGAAAATGATAACGAGTATTAGAAAACCCAAACAATCCCTAAACCTGTTGATTCTGACTGTTTAGGGATTAAACATGTTCAGGTACTGAGATTTACGGAACTATGATATTTTTCAGTATAGACAGATACAAAAGTGTATGATATTATAAAATGAGCAAAGTTAAGGGAGCGTGGAATTGGCGTGAGTATTGACGAGAAAAAATTTATGTTTAAAGCTTTAATAATCGGCGAACTGCTTGATACGCCGCTTGACGCTTTTGGACTTCAAGTAGGGGACACGGCAGAAGGCTTTTTGTGCAAGAAATTCGCGCAAGACGGCGAACTTATAACGGTTTTGCAGATACCTATTTCAGGTACGCAAATATGCGAGGCGATTGTTGACCTTGAAACGGCACGGGCTTTAACGGAGTTCGTTGAAACGGTGAGCAACAACGAACCTAAGAAACGCGCAATCCCACAAAACCCCAAATCACCATCGCCGCTTAGGGCAATATTTCAAACAAACAGCGGCGAAAAAATCGAGATAACTCTGAAAAAGGGCAAGGACAACTTCCCCATCGCCACGGCGGACAACGGCGACACATACGAACCGCAGGACGGAATATTGCTTACAAACGCCAACCGCCGCATACTCGAATACGGCGAAAATGATAACGAGTATTAGAAAACCCAAACAATCCCTAAACCTGTTGATTCTGACTGTTTAGGGATTAAACATGTTCAGGTACTGAGATTTACGGAACTATGATATTTTTCAGTATAGACAGAT
>BNUF01000282.1 GCA_025997155.1 Clostridia bacterium | reverse complement strand
GAGTAATTGATTTGCTTTTTAATGAACCGGTCTGTTCTTTAAGGTTCTCCCACTTCCTAAGAGTATTTATGCCAAGTCCAAACATCTCATTAACTTCACTTTTTAAATGACCATTCTTCAATGCGTTTAACGCTTTTTCCCTTAAATCTATTGAATATGCCATACTTTTATTTTAACACATCTATTCAATATTTTAAATAGCCTTGACTATACAACTATATCAAGTTCGGTATCATTAGCAGTCAGCATAAGCACAGGCGACTTGTTCACCAACCCCCGAAGCTCCGCGCAAGAGGTACGCCGATAGTCGCCGCCATCAGCACGCCCCACGCTTCGTCGTTGCCGAACAGATAGGTCATCAAGCCGCTTGGCACGTATCGCTGAAAGAGTACCGACAAGACTATGCCGAAGAAAAAGTACAGTCCTGTCGCTCTTACATTGCGCCATATATTTTTCAATAGGCGCGGTAAAATATTCGGGTCTGTGTCGCGGTCGGAGGGCAGTTCCCTAAAACTGTCAAACTGGAAGAACGATTTGTTTTTTCGCACATAGAACGCTCTCACAAGAAAGCCCGCTAACGCACCGCCGAAAAAGCAAGTAAGGATACGCACGACAAGCGCGGTTGTTCCGAGCGCCGCGCTGTAAATAATGAGCTGAGGATTAAGCAGGATTGAACTCATCATAAACGCGGCGAGCCAGTCGTCCCTGATACCCTTTTCAGAGAACGACGCTGTGAGCGGAATTGTGCCGTAACACGAAAGCGGCGAGGCGATTCCGATAATACTCGCGGGAATAACACCTAACGCTCCGAGCCGTTTCCCCTGCAAGGCAGTGAGCATATCGTGTATATTCCGCTTGCCGAAAACCGAAATCACTGAACCTAATACAATTCCAAGAACCCAGTAAGGGAATATCTGCTCAAACTGAACCGTGAAATAGTACCACAGGTACACCCCTTCACGGCGGAGTATCTCAATCATCGACGCGCTCCACGATATACTGACGGTTGCCAAGCCCGATTTGCTCCGCCGCCTCAATAACGTGAACGCCGTTTTGCGCTTCGACGCGCCGCACAAAACTTTCGTTCCCAGAGGCTTTATAAATAAGGTCTAAGCAGGCTTGGTCGAGTGCGACGGGGTCGGTTGACGCGAGAATACCAATATCGTGAATATCAGGCGCGGAGGGATTGCCGTTGCAGTCGCAGTCAATAGACAGGCGGTTCATTACATTGATGTAGATGATTTGCCCGTTGTTCATACTCTTAATGTAATTCACAACGCCCTTTGAAGCGTCAGCCATTGATTCGAGAAAAGCGTCTTGGTCGCCTCCCCAAATACTATTTGAACTTTTTCCAGCGGTGTGAATCAAAGCTTTTCCGGCGGCAGAGCCATAGCCGATAGACAGATTTTTGAGTGCGCCGCCGAAGCCCGCCATCTGATGTCCTTTGAAATGTGACAGAACTACGTGGAAGTTGAAGTCCGCTATCTTTTTGCCGACTGTATCGGTTTCAAGCCGTAAGCCGCCCTCAATAGTGATTTGCATATCGCCCTCGTCGTCCATAAGCACGATAGGTTCAAAGCCGTGGTCTTTGGCGACTTGATAGTGCAAAGCCGCGCCTGCCCGCCGACCGCCGTAAGCCGTGTTGCACTCTACATAAGTGCCGTTCCGCCCTTTTACAAAATCTCCGATAAGGTCTTGCCGCAGATAGTTACTCGCGGGCGGTTCTCCCGTGGTGACTTTTATCGCAACCCTATCGTCAGCGTTAGGCGTTACGCCGAGGGCTTCGTAGACTGCCTGCAAACCTTTCGGCGAAATGTCGGTTGTCATATAAACCACCGCCGCCTCAGCGTTTGTGTTTGCCGTAACAGAATTGGTCGGCTCCGCGCTTAGCGTTGTCGCTTCAGTGTGTTCGGCGCTTGTCGGCTCTCTGGTTGACGGAGGCGCACCACCGCCGCTCGTGCCGCAAGCCGTTAAAAGACTTATCGCAAGGATAAGCACAAGAATGATTGATGAGAAATTTTTCATTTAATTATCTCCCCCCTTTGCTTTAATTAGACAGCGTGAATTGACTACGACAATTTTTGCGTTATCTGTTTCAACAATTCGGACGTTCAACATCATAACCTCGCAATCGGATGCCGCAACACCGTTTTCAGTTTTTCCGACGCAACCTTGCGCGGGTCGGAGAGGTATATTTCGTGGTGACGGCGAGCGCCGCGCATATCAACCGCATAGCCGTTTTCAACCGCAAATCGGTCAAGCGCGGCTATCGTGGCGGGTTCGTCGTCATATGAGCCAACGTGCGTAACTTGAACGCACAGTCCCTCGGTTATGGTTTCAAGCCGTGCCTTTGACGTGTCAAGATTCGGTTTTTTCTTGGCGAACGCCGCCTTAAAGTCGTCAAATATTTCCACTGTCACAAAGTCGGGCTGACGGATAAGCATAGTCCAGACAAATTTGCTTTTGTCCGTAATCGCCGCGCCACCGCCCTTGAAATCGTCAGTCACTTCCCAAAATCCTTCAAGCGGCGGGACGA
>BNUF01000281.1 GCA_025997155.1 Clostridia bacterium | reverse complement strand
GCTGTGAGGATTTAGCGTTATTAGCCCCAACAATTTTAGCGCTGCGAACCGCATTTTGTGCCAACAAATTATTTTGTAGGGTTAATAAACCACCCATAAAGCACACACTCCTTATAATTCAAATGTACAAAAAATAGAACTGCTCCACAGACATTATGTATATTGCCCATAAAGCCCACTTGTTTCGGTAACGCTGCGCAGTAATACTAACAAAAATATAATAAGTACCGCTACTTTCAATGAAATTTAAGTAATTATTTTTTAGCAAAAATACCCTATTGCTTTGTCCGCTTGTTCTGCAATATAATACAGATTGTTGCATAAAATAGCCGTCAAGCGAGGTTGAATAAAACCTCACTTTATAAGAGCGTACAGAAAAAACAGCAAGGCAACGCATAAATCCTCACAATTTTCGTAAAACTCTGTATTTCAAGAAACGCTGTTTGCAATTCAAGCAATTCCGCAAATATCGTGTTTTTTACCACAAAAATGACGGTTCAATTAAGCAAATTCATACATTCGCGCTTGCGTTCTTCTGAAGAATGGACGTACATTCGCAATGTAGTTTCAACCCTCGTATGCCCTAAAATTTCGGACAGGGTTTTTATATCAAAACCAACGGTTTGTACGCATTTTGTGGCAAAAACGTGACGCAGGGAATGAAATTTTACTGACGGTAATTTCGCGTTTTGCAAAATCCGCTTAAACTGATATTGGACGGTTCGAGGGTCTGGAATATTGCCTTTGCCGTTTATGACGTAAACATCGCCGTCCACCCTAAACTTCCGCAAAACCTCAAAAAGAAAATCCGTAATAGGTATATCACGGATTGACGTTTCACTCTTTGGCGGCATTATTATGAGTTTTGTTTTCTTGAAATTGTTTCCGATTTCGCGTACTCTTTGGACGGTTTTGTTTATGCGTATGGTGCGTTTTGAAAAATCTATATCCGCCCATTTAAGGGCGCATAACTCACCTAACCGAATACCCGTACACATAGCGATAAGGATACCCAATGTGGAAAGCGTTAGATTGTCCGTCAAAAATTTAACGAGGCTTGCTTCTTCGCCTTTGTTAAAAAGTATAAAGGCTTTTCGGGATACTTTAGGCATAGACATTTCGGCGCAAGGATTTTGTAATTTATAGGTTTTTGCGGCGAATTTCCCGATAGATTTAAGTATAACCGCAATATCGCGTACATAACCGTTCGACAAACCGCTGTTGTCTTTTAAGCGTCCGTTGTTCAACTTATTGTTTATGAAATCGTTAAGTTGTACAGTTGTAAGTTTGTCATAGCGAATATTGCCTAATATTGGAAAAATATGTTTTTCGAGTTTGTTTAGGTAATTTGCGTAGGTGGAGGGTTTTATTTTCGGTTTTATGGCGTTCAGCCACTCTGTCGAAATTTCTTTTACCGTCATATTTGATTTTTGCGGCGGCTTGAGGTTCGCGGAAATTGCGGCTATCAGCTTGGTTCTTGTCTTTTGGTATGTTTCATCATAAACCGACTGATATTTTTTCTCGCCCGTTATCTCGTCAATAACCGAATATCGCCCCTCGAAACGCCCGTCTTTTCGCCTGTATATGTTCAATCCTTTTTTTGCCATTTTTAACCACTCCTGTAATATATATACCATTTTTTTGACGGCTTATTATTTTTTTGACGGCTTATTATTTTTTAGCGATTTTATCGCATTAGCGTAAAATCAAGGAAAAGTCTTTGAAATTTGTACTTGACGTTAGTTAGTGTTTGTGATACAATTATTTATGCTAAATTATACCAAATCCACAAATGCTTGTTTTATAAGCGTTAAAGGTGTTTCTTGAAATACAGAGTTTTACGAAATATTTTACTATTCTGAATTTCATAAAAACCTATTTATCGACCTAAGTTATCATTTCTTTGGTTTTTTTGTTGTGCCAAAATGTTTTTAGGACATTGATTTTTTCGCACAAAAAAACGCCGTAAAAATTTACGACGTTTTCCGCATTGCTTGTTTTTAGTATGCCTTTTTATTTTGGAGCAAATTCGGATTTCATTTTGTCGATTAGGTCTTTGTATTCTTCTACCAATGCAGATAACTCCTGTTCCGACAAAGCAAATATATCACATATTTCATCTGTGGATTTTCCTTTTGCTATGTTTCTTATAATGGGGGTAATTCGACGTTGACGTTCTTGCTGTTTTTCACGACGTTCTTGTTGTTTTTCACGATGTTCTTGTTGTTTTTCGCGACGTTCTTCCTCCAATAATTGGTTTGTACGCCTTAAATTTTCTTCAAGGCGGTCGGTTTTTGCGAAATAATCTATAAACAGCGTTTCGCCCATTCTGTCTTTAACTTCAAGTTCTATCGTTTGCATAAGTCGTATCGCCTCCTCCTTGTCGCGTATGCCGCTGCTTTTTTGTATGATTTCGTAGGTTGAGTTTTTTAAGTTTTCTATCATTCCGTAAGCTACATTTATGGATAGTTTTTTCTCGTTATACATTTGGAGTATTACGCCGTAAGCGTCGCGGTAATCTTCTCCAAACTCCGCT
>BNUF01000280.1 GCA_025997155.1 Clostridia bacterium | reverse complement strand
TCACCTGACCTTAATCCGATTGAAAAATTGTGGGCAAATGTTAAAAGAAGATTGAGATTTCATATGCACAAATTTGATTCTTTTTGGGATGCGTTGGCTAACGCTTTTAAATAGCCTCGACTATACAATCATCGGTCCAGACTTTGCGTCCGAAATCCTAAACAAATCGAAATCACGCTTTACAAACAAATTCCCACCGCCTTACGTAAACTTATTCAATACTTTCAACTTAACCTCTTCGATGTCCTCAAACAGTTTCGAGTCGTCCTCGTTCCATTCGTCATCAATGTGATAATAGGCTACACAGTCCGCCCGCCTTAGCTTCGACACAAAACTGTATACGTTCCCGTCACCTGCCTCGGTGTCCGTAAACAAGGCATTTTCCAAACTCTCAACCACAGTCTCCACATCGTCCGCAAACTTCGTGGCATACCCAACGAGTTCAAGCCACTTCATCATACCAATCGACACGAGAGTATCGGCGTCCACCTCAAACTCCAAAATGACATCGCCCGCGCCAACGGGTAACAAATCCATTATCGTCAAATCTCCGTCAAACGCGGAATTCTTAAGCGACGCTTCGCCCTCGTTAATCCTCGTCACACCAATCATAGGCACGAGGTCGAACCCTACGTTGTTCATCATAAAATCCTGAAGAGGTTGCTTGAACACATCGGGAATCAGCCCCAGCGGGTCATACTCCTTGACGTACTTTTCCTTATTCAGACGCTTCACCTCGTCGCTCTCAAACACAACTAAAATACTTGTCTTTCTGCCCACAGGCATACCTCCTACATTACTACTCCTCATCGTCATCGTCATCTTCCTCGCCAGGAATCGCCGACAACACCACGTCCGCGCTACTTGCCGACTGTTGCACGGCGGGGTCATAACGAAACACCTTATATTCAAAAACTTTCGTCAGATACATAACGTCCAAAACCTTGGCGGCTTCACGCCCTTTTGTCTGGATAAACGCAATCAGGTTTCGCTCCTCAAGTTCAGGAGTATCGAACATATAAAACACATCGTCGGCATCGCCCTCAATCTGTTTGGAGTATTTCGTCAAACCAAACGCACCCTCCCTACTCACAATCTTCTTGGCATCGGGGGACGGGTGCGACAGCAAACAAATGCTCGTCTTAAACGTATTCTTAAATTCCTTAATCCCTCGCGACATAGCGTCCAAAATCGGCGTGGTTTTATCCCCGCCTCCACTCACGCCGCCCAACGACAAACTATGGTCTATCACGCAATAGTCAAACGGGAAATCGCTATAAATTCGGGCTAAATCGTCTCTAATCGTCAAGGCGTTCAGTCGGGAGATATACAAAAACCGCCCACTCTCGCCGATTTTGGACGCTATGTCGCGAGGGATTAAGGAATTTAAGAATACGTTTAAGACGAGCATTTGTTTGCTGTCGCACCCGTCCCCCGATGCCAAGAAGATTGTGAGTAGGGAGGGTGCGTTTGGTTTGACGAAATACTCCAAACAGATTGAGGGCGATGCCGACGATGTGTTTTATATGTTCGATACTCCTGAACTTGAGGAGCGAAACCTGATTGCGTTTATCCAGACAAAAGGGCGTGAAGCCGCCAAGGTTTTGGACGTTATGTATCTGACGAAAGTTTTTGAATATAAGGTGTTTCGTTATGACCCCGCCGTGCAACAGTCGGCAAGTAGCGCGGACGTGGTGTTGTCGGCGATTCCTGGCGAG
The DNA here is from genome assembly GCA_025997155.1 of Clostridia bacterium. Taxonomy (GTDB): domain Bacteria; phylum Bacillota; class Clostridia; order Lachnospirales; family WQUN01; genus BNUF01. Next base: position 826 of record BNUF01000280.1, on the reverse strand, counting down.
GAAGATGACGATGACGATGAGGAGTAGTAATGTAGGAGGTATGCCTGTGGGCAGAAAGACAAGTATTTTAGTTGTGTTTGAGAGCGACGAGGTGAAGCGTCTGAATAAGGAAAAGTACGTCAAGGAGTATGACCCGCTGGGGCTGATTCCCGATGTGTTCAAGCAACCTCTTCAGGATTTTATGATGAACAACGTAGGGTTCGACCTCGTGCCTATGATTGGTGTGACGAGGATTAACGAGGGCGAAGCGTCGCTTAAGAATTCCGCGTTTGACGGAGATTTGACGATAATGGATTTGTTACCCGTTGGCGCGGGCGATGTCATTTTGGAGTTTGAGGTGGACGCCGATACTCTCGTGTCGATTGGTATGATGAAGTGGCTTGAACTCGTTGGGTATGCCACGAAGTTTGCGGACGATGTGGAGACTGTGGTTGAGAGTTTGGAAAATGCCTTGTTTACGGACACCGAGGCAGGTGACGGGAACGTATACAGTTTTGTGTCGAAGCTAAGGCGGGCGGACTGTGTAGCCTATTATCACATTGATGACGAATGGAACGAGGACGACTCGAAACTGTTTGAGGACATCGAAGAGGTTAAGTTGAAAGTATTGAATAAGTTTACGTAAGGCGGTGGGAATTTGTTTGTAAAGCGTGATTTCGATTTGTTTAGGATTTCGGACGCAAAGTCTGGACCGATGATTGTATAGTCGAGGCTATTTAAAAGCGTTAGCCAACGCATCCCAAAAAGAATCAAATTTGTGCATATGAAATCTCAATCTTCTTTTAACATTTGCCCACAATTTTTCAATCGGATTAAGGTCAGGTGA
>BNUF01000279.1 GCA_025997155.1 Clostridia bacterium | reverse complement strand
AGTCGTGTCCGGCGATTGGAAACCGCTCAAGAAAAAGACTATCTGTTGCCGCTTTTTGATGAAGTGTTGCAAAACGCCAAAGACAAAAATCCCGAATTTGAAGACTTCGACATAGAGATTTGTATGATCGACATAATGACCGTAAACGCCTGTGCTATCGGTAAACACACCGTTGCCGTGACGAAAGGGGCAATGCAGACGTTCTCGGAAGATGAGATGAAAGCCGTGCTTGCCCACGAGGTCGCGCACATTATCCACTCGGATACGGTTGCCCGCATTTACACCTTGGTCGGCAACGGGATTTTTACGTTCTGCATTCTGCTCATAAAGCTGTTCTTCTGGGTTTTGGGCAGACTTAGGGCAATAGAACCCGCTATGCGATCCGCCGACAAGCTGTTTGACGGAGTGGCGTTTGTATTTCTGTTTTTAATGCAAATCGCCTTGTCCGTCAGAGACCGCAAGGCCGAACGCCGAGCAGATAATTACACTATCACACTTGGCTATGGGGAAAGTATGGTGAGCGCGTTATATTTACTGGAAAAAATCAGCTTGGGCGGCGAGGGTTCGCTTATTGAGAAACTGCTGGCGTCCCATCCGCGTGTCACGTCGCGGATTGAGGCGTTGGAAATGCAATTAGGCGTTCAGAAAGGGGCGAACGGCGTGACGGCGGGCGATAACAGCGGATGCACCTTGGGTGAGATTTTTGACAAGCTGGAGGGCAAAACTTACGGCGAATCTTGGGATATTTTGGGGTCATGCAGCGCAGATATTGTTGCGAATGTGGCGCGGAGCAGCCCGAGCTTTAACGCTAGAACGGCGGCTCAGGCGATACTTGACAAGAACACGGGAGTAAGTAACCCTGTGAAAAAATCTATCGCCTACGCGCCGATAGCAATTTTTGCTGTGGTTGCGCTTGCTCTTGCGGCTTTTTTCGGGCCGAGCATAGTTTCCGACATACGAGAAACACGCGGCAATGATTCCGGCGACGCTATTGCCACCGTAAATACAACCGCTAATCCAGCGGCGGTTCCAACCGAAACACCCGCAAGCAACGAAAATACCCACCCGACAAACGCGCCATCAGAAACCTCATCCTTGCCCGTCAACATCAGCTGGAACGGCGTCACTTATATCGCTACCGTAAGTAACTTCACACCTCCGAGCGATACGGACGCTGCCATAAACAGCTTGTTAAACAACAAGGGCGAGTTCGGCGTTTATGTTCTTGACGCCAACTTCAGCAATGCTGATGACGATTCCTCGCGTCAAGAAGCGGCGCTCAAGCGTTTTCGCGAAAAGTTCGGTATAGACGGCGACCCCTGCGTTCTTCCCAATAGGTGGGTGAAGTCTTTGGACGGAAGCGATTGGCCGTCGCGCGGCGTTACAGTAATCTTGTCTCCGCCCATTGACGGTGATTTTCCTTTCGGGGAAGCCTCGGAGGATATTCTCAAAAGCGGCGAACAAGTCATTGCCGTTTGCGAGGACGGAACCATCGGGGTTGTGACAATGCGCCATATAAAGTAATGGTTTTCATAATCACAGGCGAGGCGGAAGTTGTAACGAACCGGTGAGTATAATTTAATCATCATAGAGAGATGGGCGTTCCGCTGGGGACGCCTTTTTTGTGATATTCTAATCACTTGATTTACAAGGGAGATAGTCTTTTTTGACAGGTGCGGACAAATAGAGTGGTATTCTCGACCACCACCCCACGAAAACCGTGAACGGTACTGGGGCCGCCCGTGCCGACACTGAAAGACTCGACTCCGGCATTGGTGGTATTAGCCGAGTTTCCACCCCGAAGGAACCACGGAGTGGTGGCGTTGACAGAACTGGCGCCAGCCCCCGACCAGCCACTAGACTCGAAGATGGCTTGTCCTAGACCTAGTTTATTTGCGTAGATTTGCTTTGACCTTGCGGGGTTTCTCGATAATGTTCAAGACGGCGCTTGATTTTCCCGCCGGCACATGCTAAAATAACAGTAACGAAGCAACACCGGGAGGAGCACGCTGCGATGGAACAGCAGAATAACATTATTTTGTATCAAGATGAAAACGGCATCACAAAAGTGACCGTGCGTTTTTCCGATGAAGATTTATGGCTCGCCCAAAGCCAGATTGCCGAGATATACGACACAACGAAACAGAATATAGGCCAGCACATCAAAAACATCATCGCTGACGGCGAACTTACCGAGGACTCAGTAGTAAAGGATTTCTTTACAACTGCCGCCGACGGCAAGAACTATAAAACGAAACACTACAACCTCGACATGGTGATCGCCATCGGCTATCGCGTGCAATCGCAAATCGCCACGCGGTTTCGGCGGTGGGCGACAAGCCGGTTGCACGAGTATATCCAAAAGGGCTTCGCGTTGGATGACGAACGATTGAAACAAGGCGGTAATCGTTATTTTCGCGAACTATTGCAGCGCGTCCGCGATATTCGTGCCTCCGAACGCAACTTATATCAGCAGGTGACGGATATTTACGCCACCTCTATTGACTACGACCCCCGCGCCGACCTAACCAAACGGTTCTTCGCGACAGTACA
>BNUF01000278.1 GCA_025997155.1 Clostridia bacterium | reverse complement strand
ATAAAAACTTGTTCATAGCGTACAAGCCCTGTTCGGGGTACGCTTTGAACAAGTCGCGGTGTTTAAGCTCCTGTAAAATCTTCTGCACCTTAGCCTTGTTGTCGTCCGAAAGTATCACGTCGGAAACCCGTATCGACTGGTCGAACTTCATAGTGTACTGTGCGGCGCGTTCGGAGATTGTTTGTTCGCCCAATAATTATTCCCCCTCGCTGTCTTGCGTTTTTGCTGTTTCCAAGAGCATTTGCAATTTGCCAAACATAACGCCCTTGTTAAACGCCTTTAACTTTCTGTATGTTTCAAGAAGTTCCTGCTCATCATCAGCCAGAGAAACGTTTACGCCTGTAACGTATCCCGTATGCGGTCTTGTAGGTTCTTCTTGCCGCAGCAAGTAATCAACCGAAACATCGAAATAATCGGCAAATTTCAAGAGTATATCTCCGTTTGGGGTACTTCCGTTTTTCCAATGCGACATACTTCCTCTGCTATATCCTAAATCTATGGTTACGGCGGTCGGTGTGGTCTTGTTTTTTGTGCATAGTTCTCTTAGTTTTTCAAAAAACACTGTATCTTCCCCCTTACTTTCAAAAATTTCAATAAATCGAATTTTTATCTTGGTGTTGTTTGCTGCGTTTCCAAAAGCGTTTGTGATTTTCCTAACACAATACCCTGATTAAACGCCTTTAACTTTCTGTATGTTTCAAGAAGTTCCTGCTCATCGTCAGCCAGAGAAACGTTTACGCCTGTAACGTATCCCGTATGCGGTCTTGTAGGTTCTTCTTGCCGCAGCAAGTAATCAACCGAAACATCGAAATAATCGGCAAATTTCAAGAGTATATCTCCGTTTGGAGTGTTTCCTTTTTTCCAATGGGACATACTGCTTCTGCCGTAACCTAACTCTAAAGCAATTGCTGTAGGCGTGGTCTTGTTTTTTTTACACAATTCTTTTAGTTTTTCAAAAAACATCTCTAACGCAACCCCTTTCATAAAATTCCAATAATTCTAAAAATAAAACTTTTATGTTGACAAGTTCGCAATATCGAACTATACCCTAAATTCCTCAAGATTTTATATATCTACACATGAATGCTGTATTTATAAGGGTTTGTTTGCTTTGATGTAGATACACAAATATCTGAAAAAGTTTATAAATGCAACTTTTTGTGTTTAAAAATCGTCAATTTTGAACTGTTTTTATGAAATTAGCAAGCTATAACGCCTATTTTTTGTGTTTGGCGACACAATTTTAGGCAATTTAATGGATTTAGGTATCTACATTTTCCGCCTCAAACCCGCATTATTATTGAATTTCTTGTGTAGGTACACAAATTTTGCGGAGTTTAGGCTATACTATAAGCTGTAAATGTTTCTTGAGTGCATACAGAAAGGATTGTTCAAAATGACATTTTCTCCAAGATTTCAACGGACCTTTTTCGGGAAAATATTTGTTGCGTTCTATTATTCACATAAAAATCCATTCAACGCTATTGATGAATCCGTGCAGCTTATTCGTTCGGACAAGCAAATTAAACCAGAAATGAACGAACTTGCCAACGAAATTAGCGAATCAAAGAATCTTAACGGAGCCGTGCGTTTCGCCGATAAATTCGCGTACTATTTTCTTGAAAAATCGACTTTCAAATATTTGCCGTCTTTGTTTGATTTGGCGGATATGGTACTCTCTCGTTCGGAACTTAAGTCTGATTATGACTCCGAGGTGAACGCCGACTTCTTATTCAACTTATCATATTCGTTTCACAACGACCGCGATTTGGCGCGTATTTTGCCGAATATTCGCAAGGCAATGCAGTTTCGTATTCCCGCCGAGAGTGGCACTTTTATCTCAGCTGACGATGCTCGTCAAGCGTTGAAATTCTTCCGCGATGCATACTCTAAATCAAGAAACACCAAAGAGTTTGCGAAGCGTCTCAACATTCACCATTTAGGACGTTTCATCGCTCGTGTTTTCTTACATTTTGACAATAACATTCCACCATCGGAGATAGAATTGATTAACAAATACACCGCGAAATCTATCCTTTCCGCATAATAAATAAAAAGCCCTTACAATACTGGTTGTGCGGGTTTTTTAGTATTCGACCCGTGCGTTGTTTTCGCTGTCGTCTTTGCCGCCGAATGGGGGAAATTCGCTGTTCGGCGGGTGTATGCTGTACTTCGCTCCGCACAGGTGCGGGAACAGTATTTGTAGCTGCGCGTTAAGTTTATCCTCTATGTCCTCCTCGAAAATCCCGTAATCATACACGCGGTTAGTGCCGTAACTAAGCCCTATGCTGTCGCGTGTGCCTATATTTGAGGCGTATACATACACCTTCGTCCCCTCGGAGCATATAATCACCGCCGCCCCCAGATGTTCGCGGGGGGCGCGTAGACTCGCGCATATCACGAACGAGTTGCGTATCCTGCAATATTCGCTGTTTACGGCAATCAAAACGCTTCCGTCCTTGTTAAGTTCCAAGATTTCAAGCATATCGTCAATCTTTTTTGGATACTGATACGGCAGCACGGGACGGCATTTTTTGGGGATAATAACGTGAA
>BNUF01000277.1 GCA_025997155.1 Clostridia bacterium | reverse complement strand
TCCCGATTTCGTCGTTCGCGCCTTTTCGTATGCTAACGCCGAGCCGCCCCGCCGCGATTTCGTCGGCGACTTTCACGAGTTCCCCGACGCCCTTTGAAATCACACGCGCTATCGAAAGGGCAAGCGCCGCGCAAATCAGCACGGCAAACCCCCCGATTAGGATAAGGCTCGCCCGCGCCGCCGCCGCGTCCGCGTCGATAACCGCCTTTATTTCGTCTATATAGTCATAATCTTCCTTTAACATACCGTCAAAAGCCGCCGCAATCCCGCTGTCGGATTCGTTTTTTATGAAAAGCGCGTTCATTGCGGCAAGGTCGCCCGCCCTAGCGTATTCGGCGGCTTTCGACATTTCGGCGCGGTAGGAGACAAGAGCCGCCGAAACCGCCTTATAAGACGCCTGAACCTCACTCATATCCTCTTCTGTCAGGTCGGGGTCGGATTTGTTCAGATTTATCCAATCCTCAAGGTATTTGTCGAGGGCGGCGTTGTCATCCGCCAGAACCTTCTCCGCCTGACTGATTCCATCCGCGTTCCCGACTAGGTTCGCGAAATACTGATAGTCGTATCTCGTGCGTTCATACGCGATATATGCCAGAGATGCTTGCATACTGGATTTTACGGGATATGTAACCATACTCGTGTATGTGTTATCAACATAAGTTATTTTTTGCGTTCCGAAAATCATCATAAAAACTACAAACAATATCACAATCCCAAAACCCAGTATAAGTTTATTCCGAATCTTTAAGTCATCAAACCATTTCACAAAAGCACCTCTGAACAACATATTTTTCTTATTATGGTATAACAAATACACCCCGTTGTCAAATCGTTAAAACGCTTGCCGAAAAGATTATTTACGGTAGGCACACCCCTTTCCCGAACCCGCGAAAATTTTTTCAAAAAATTTTCAAAAAACGCTAAAGTTATATTCTTATAAGCCGATAAAATAAGTGCAAACATTACAAGCGCGGCAAAGGCAAGGGATACCCGAGAGGTAGCTCGCCCCGCGCAAAGCCCAAAAAGGATTTTGGGTTATACATCATAAGCAGGGCAAACCCCTGTCCGAAGGGAGAACTTATTATGAGTAATACAGTCGTACAAACAAACGTCCTTGCTCTTAACGCTCACCGCAATATGAAAACCGTCGGTGTGCTCCAGTCCCGTTCATCGCAAAAATTAAGCTCCGGTTACAAAATCAACTCGGCGGCAGACGACGCTGCAGGTCTTGCTATCAGCGAGAAAATGCGTTCGCAAATCCGCGGTCTTGATATGGCTTCCAAGAACTCTCAAGACGCTCAGTCTCTTGTACAAACCGCTGAGGGCGGCTTGCAGGAAATCGACAACATGGTTCAAAGAATCCGCGAACTCGTTGTGTACGCGTCAAACGACACCAACGAGCAAACCGACAGCGCGCTTGATACAGGCGACCGTCAGAAGATTCAGGACGAAATCGACCAGCTTACGTCGGAAATCGACTCTATGTCAAGCCGCGTCGAGTTCAACAAAAAGAAACTCGTAAACGGCGACGCTGTGGACGACGATGCTCGTCTTGGTCAAATTGCGGCAAAAGTTACGCAAAACGAATCAAACTTCACGACTTCGGCTACAAAAGCGGCTGACTACGTGACCACCCTTACAGACGGCGGAGCGGGAGCTCCGATTGCCGGCTATGACAAACTTGATGCTCAAATTGCCGCTGCGGGCATTTCCACTCTTACGGAATACCTCACGGACAAAACTACTGTTCCTGATGTTCAAGCAGGTGAAGCTGGTGCTAAAATAGACTATGCTACCATAATCTCTGCTGCCGCAACCGACACGGCTCAAATGGCTTCGTTCGAGCAAATCGAGCACATCAACGGCGTTCTTGATGCGGTAAACGCTTGGGAAGCAGCTGTTAAAGAAGGCGGCGTGAAACTCTCCAAAGAAGAGGCTGAGGCGCTCGACGGCTTGAAAGCTGAACTCTCAAACATGGCTGATATGGCTCGCGCTAACAAAGCTCTCACCGATGAGGAGGCAGCTATCACCAAACGTCAAACTGGTGTAACCGGAACTCCTGGCAAAGTCAACAACGGTCTCTACTTCCAAATCGGCGCAAACGCCGGTCAGGGTATGCAGCTCTCTATCAACAAAATCAAATCCGATACTCTCGGAATCGGTAACGGCGCAGGTCAATCGACTATCGACGTTCGTCAAGAGACAGGTTTTGAGACGACAAACATTCTCACAACCCTCGACCGCGCTCTCACAACGGTTACAACAGAACGCGCAAAACTCGGCGCGGCTTACAACCGTTTGGACTACACAATGAAGAGCCTTGACACCTCAAGCGAGAACCTCAGCGCGGCTGAATCTCGTATCCGTGACACTGATATGGCGAAAGAAATGATGAACCTTACGAAAGCTAACGTTCTTCAACAATCGTCTGTATCAATGCTCGCTCAAGCTAACCAAAACCCACAAAGCGTTCTCCGTTTGTTAGGTTAATAATTAGCCCAGAAAAAATACAAAAGATAACGGGTGGGCAACCGCTCGTTATTTTTTTCATAAATTTTT
>BNUF01000276.1 GCA_025997155.1 Clostridia bacterium | reverse complement strand
GAACACCCTTGTGGCAAAAAATAACAAACGCGTTGACATAGACAGACTGCAAATCGGCGCGGACAAACTTGAACTCGGCGACAAAATCCACGTATTGACCGACAAACTGCCGACCCCGCTCCCCGTGAAATCGGGCGCTGAGATAAACGGGTATCTTGTTTTTGTCGAATAGGCATATCCGATAAATCGTACAAATATAATTAAAAAAATAGAAATGACGGTGGTATGCCTTTATGAAAATCAAGCCATTTTTAATGGGTACTGTATTCGGGCTGATACTCTTTGTGTTCCTTAGCTCCGTATATACTTTCGCGATAGCCTACGCGCGCGGCGACCTCACTATGGAGCAGAAGCTGAAAGCGATATACTCTCTTCTTGAAAACAAATATGTCGGCGACTACGAAAAAAGCCGCGTAGAGGACGGAATGTACGCGGGGCTTGTGGGTGCGGTGGGCGACAAATACACCCAGTACTTAAGCTCCAAACAATTCAAAGCGTTTCAAGAGGAAAGCAACGGCGAGTACGGGGGAATCGGGTTTTTGTTCATCTCCGACAGCACAAGGGGAGAATACCCCGTAACCGTTCGCGCCTTTGACGGCACGCCCGCCCAAAAAGCGGGGATTCTCCCGGGCGACTGGATAATAAAGGCGAACGGCGTCGATGTCAAGATAGGTTCAGGTGTCGCCGTCGCGGATATCCTGAAAGGTCCTGAAGGGACGGACGTTTCACTCACGATATACCGCCCGAGTGAGGACAAGACTATCGACATGACAATCACACGCGAAAACATAGAAGTCCCGACCGTCTCCTCAAAAATGCTTGACGGCAACATCGGCTATATCGAGATTTCGAGTTTCGACGGCGTGACGCTGGCACAATTCAAAAAGGCATACGGCGATTTGAACGATAAAAAAATGACAAGCCTGATACTGGACGTTCGTAACAACCCGGGCGGACTGCTTATGACCGCCACGCAAATCGCCGATATTCTGGTGGACACAAAATTCACCGTGTATACAGAGGCAAAAGACGGTTCTCGCACATATGCCTACGCAAAACCCGACAAAATCGAAATCCCGCTTGTTATGCTTATAAACGGCAACAGCGCGTCCTCGTCCGAAGTCTTGGCGGGTGCTGTTAAGGACACAAAAACGGGAGTATTAGTCGGAGCGAAAACATACGGAAAAGGCGTCGTCCAGACCCTCTTCCCGCTTACCGACGGTTCCGCTCTTAAGATTACGACCGCGAAATACTACACCCCGAATGGTATTTGCGTTCAGGGAGAGGGTATAATCCCCGATTACCCCGTCGATATGTCCGACGAACTTTCAATCCGCGCGGGGAGGTTGCCGATTGAGGAAGACGTGCAGCTCCAAAAGGCGGTGTCTGTCGCAAAGGAACTTACAATGAAATAAATCAAAAAGCGAATCCGCTGTAACGTTCGCGTTCCCAGTCGGATACGCGGGATTCATGTACGGAAATGTCATAGTGGATTAGTTCGCTGAATATTTCCACAAAGTCTTTGCCGAAATATTCGACGGCTTTCGCGCTTTTGTCGAAAAGGCGGGCGGCGTCTTTGAGTGTGCGGGGAAGGTTTTCGAGTTCGTCGTTGTGGTATCCGTTGCCTGTAATTTGCTGGGAATCGGACAGGCGCAGGTTGTTTTCGATGCCGTAGAGTCCGGCGGCGACGGAGGCGGCGATTAGGAAATAGGCGTTTGCGTCCGCACTGCCTGTGCGTTGCTCGATTCGGCGGCTTTTGCCGTGTCCGACCAGACGTGTCGAGACGGTGCGGTTGTCTTGACCTATGCCGACTTTTGTCGGGGCGAAAGACATATCTTTCAGACGTTTGTAGGAGTTAACGCTAGGTGCTGCCAGCGGCATAAATTCGGCGCTCGCGCAAAGCAGCCCCGCCGCGTATGCGTGGAAAAGGTTTTCGTCTTCCGCGAAGGCGTTTTCGCCCCCTTTGTTCCGAAGACTTTGGTGAAGGTGATATCCGCTCCCTGAATGTTCGTCCCACGGTTGCGCCATAAATGTTACATAAAGTCCGTTTTTGTGAACTATCTCCTTGATTGCGTTTCGCGCTATGACTGTGTTGTCGGCGTTTGAGAGTGCGTCGGAAAATTCGAGAATGACCTCCACTTGCCCCGGACCGTACTCGGTGTGGATTGCCTCGATTGGGATACCAAAGGATTCAAGCCCTCTTTGCAGTTTGTCAAAAATATCGCTGTGTTCACTTGCGCGTCCGATTGAGTAGGTCTCGCGTCCGCCGAAAAGGGGACGTTTGTTTGAATCAAGCAGGTAAAATTCCATTTCCGAGCCGACCATTGACGTGTAACCCAGGTTTCCAAGGCGTGAAAGTACGTTTTTCAGGACTTGGCGCGGGGCGACTTGGATTCTTTCGCCCAAATCGGTGTCAATGTCGGCAAGGACGAACGCCGTGCCTTTGCGCCACGGGATTTCGCGGAGAGTCGAGTAGTCGGGTTTAAGAATCATATCGGACGCGCCGTATTCAAAACCCGCGAGTTTTGAGGTCGAAAAGTATTCCGACGTCACGTCCCACGTGAGA
>BNUF01000275.1 GCA_025997155.1 Clostridia bacterium | reverse complement strand
CGCTGAACAACTACACGGGGACGGTGCTGTACGTCTCCCACGACAGGTATTTTATAAACGCCACCGCCGACAGGATTCTCGAGCTTACGCCGGAGGGCGTCGTGAACTACCTCGGGGACTATGATTACTATATCGGCAAGCGGAGTACGGAAAAGCCGCCGAAGGACGAAAAAACGCCGATTCAGGCGGACAACAGGCAGGTAAAAAATGACGACAAAAAGCGCAAGAACGCGCTGGTCAAATGCGAAAACGAGATTGCCGCCCTTGAGAAAAAAATAACGGAATTCGACAACGCCCTTGCAAAGGAAACTTCCTACGAATTGTTACAGGATATTTGCGCAAAAAAAGAGGACGCGGAGGAACGCCTTGTACAGGCGTATGAAATCTGGGAAAGTCTGGTGGGGCGACTATGATACGAGTGCTTGAGAACAATATTATAAACAAGATTGCGGCGGGGGAAGTCGTTGAGCGTCCCCTTTCCGTCGTCAAGGAACTTGTCGAGAACGCCATTGACAGCGGAGCGCGGACGATTTCTGTCGAAATCAAGGACGGCGGGATTTCCGCAATCAAGGTTTTGGACGACGGCGCGGGAATCGCGAAATCCGACGTGAAGACGGCGTTTTTGCGCCACGCCACAAGCAAAATCGTGACGTTTGACGACCTCACGAATGTCGCTACCCTAGGCTTTCGCGGGGAGGCGTTGTCGAGTATCGCCGCCGTCTCCCAGATTGAGATGCTGACGAAATCGTCGGAGGACACCGCGACAAAAATCGAGATTGACGGAGGGAAAATCCTGTCGCTTTCGGATTGCGGCGCGGCGGGCGGAACGGCGATTACCGTGCGAAACCTCTTCCACAACGTCCCCGTTCGCCGCAAGTTTCTCAAAACGCCCGCGGCGGAGAGCGCGGCGGTTCACGAGTTCGTCATACGCGCCGCCCTCTCCCGCCCCGACATATCCTTCCGTTTTACAAATAATGGCAAACTCATCTTCGCAACGGCGGGCGACCCGCGAACTGTCGTCTCAAAAGTTTACGGCAAGGAAATTTCTGACAAATTACTGCCCGTGCGCAAAGAGGGAGTCATAGGGATTTCGGGGTTTATCGGCAAGCCCGAAATTGCGCGGAACAACCGCTCCTATGAGAATTTTTTCGTCAACGGGCGGTTCGTCAAAAGTTCCGCCGCGTCAAAGGCAGTCGGGGACGCGTTTATCGGGCGGCTTACAAACGGAAAATTCCCGCTGTATATACTTTATATGGACATACCCGCCCCGCAAGTCGACGTGAACGTCCACCCGCAAAAAACGGAGGTGAGGTTCTCTGACGAGGAGGCGGTGTACAACGCGCTTTTTTACGCGGTGTCGGCGACTTTTGAGGACGCTACTTTGATACAGGAAGTCCGTTTTGATACCAATAAACCTCCCGAAAAACCTACAAGGTATATAATTAACGATTCCGCCGTAGACCTTGAAAAAATGGCTAAGGAAAAACTTGACAGCTGGAGACCCGCCGCGACGCCAGTTGCCCCGATTATCCCTGTTAAAAAGGAAGAACCGCCCGTGCAGCTCCCTGTTTCGCAAAAAAAAGAAGAGGGGGCGTTTTTGGATTATACCATTGTCGGGCAAATTTTCAATACTTACTGGCTGATTACGGAGAGGGATAACCTGTATCTTATCGACCAGCACGCCGCCCGTGACCGCCAAAAGCGGGCGGTTATTGTCGTCTCCCAGATTCTTCAAAATTTTCTCGGCGCTTGCCTCCAAAAATACCGTCACGCCTGTTTTTTTCAGTACCCGCATATTCGCGTCATTCTTAATAACCCCGCCGCCCGTTGAAATCACGGTGTTTTTGCCCGCGGCGCATTTTTTATAAAGCGCCGTCTCCTTTTCGCGAAAGTATTCCTCGCCGTATTTCTCAAAGATTTCGGGGATAGTCAGGCGTTCGTCCTCCTCGATTTGCGCGTCCGTGTCCACAAAATCATACGCGAGCCACTGGGCAAGCACCCACCCCGCGCTGGTTTTCCCGCTCCCCATAAATCCGATAAGCACTATATTTTTCAAACTCTACACCCTCTTGAATTTTTTCTCGATTTCATATTTTGAGACGCTTATGATTGTGGGTCGCCCGTGCGGGCAAGTGTACGGATTTTTAAGTTTTAGCAAGTCCGTAATCAGCCCTCGGCACTCCGTTTCAGAAAGAGGGTCGTTCGCCTTGATTGCGGCGCGGCAAGCTATTGACGCGATTTTGTCACGTTTAAAATCATACACGTCCGAAAAATACTTCGGGTTACTTAGATAGTCTACAATTTCGGCAAAAAATCCCATATTTTGGGGTTTTTGGAAGATAAACGGAACAGAACGCACGGCACAGGAAGTCTCCGAAAACTCCGCAACCTCAAACCCCAGTTTATCAAACAGTTTCTTGTTTTCAAGGACATTTTGCAGCTCAACAGGAGCAAGGCGCATTATGTACGGTTCAAGAAGTAACTGCGCGTGCGTATTCCCGCCCGACAGACTTTTTGTGTACTTGTCGAACATAACCCTCTCGTGGGCGGCGTGCTGGTCGATAAGATAC
>BNUF01000274.1 GCA_025997155.1 Clostridia bacterium | reverse complement strand
AAAAACAAATCCCCGCAGGTGTACGCCGTCACCGAAAGTTCAGGGAACGCCGCAACGTCCACCCCCGCGTCCTCCGCCCTAAAAATTTCCGCGATAATTTCCTCCGCGTTGTAGGAGCAGTCCGCGACCCTTAACTTGGGCGAAACCGCCGCGAGCCTTGTAAAACCCATATCCAGCATAGACTTATACCTCACTTGGATAAAACTTTCATTACTTCCCCGAAATCGACAGGTTTTGCCAAATGCGCGTTCATTCCCGCCTCGGCGGACTGGTCAACGTCTTCTTTGTAGGCGTTTGCGGAAAGCGCAACGATAGGCACTTTTTTCGCGTCCTTGCGTTCGAGCGCTCGGATAGCTCTTGTCGCGTCCGTTCCGCCCATATTCGGCATAAGCAAATCCATAAATATAAACTGATAGTATCCTTCGGGGGAATTCTTAAATTTTTCGACCGCTTCCAATCCGTCAACGGCTTCCTCGACGACGGCGTTCGTTTCCGACAACAATTCCGATAGTATAATTCTGTTGATTTCGATATCCTCGACTATAAGAATACGTTTTTGCGACAAATCGGGGATTGCGATTTCTTCCTCAAGGACTGTACCCGACGCTTTTTCAAGACGGAGGGCGAACGAGAATACCGAGCCTTTGCCGATTTCGCTTTTGACGGTGATTTCGCCGCCCAAAAGTGCCGCCAGATTTTGGCTGATTGCAAGCCCAAGCCCTGTGCCGCCGTGCTTCATTCCCTTTGAACTTCCTTGTGTGAATTTGTTGAAAATCTCTCCCAGTTGTTCCTCGGAAATACCGATTCCGTTATCTTTTACCGCAAATTTTACGTCCGCATAGTCGTCCGTTTCCGATAATATAAACGTCTCAAACCATATTTTGCCGTCCTCGGGCGTGAATTTCACGGAGTTCCCAAGGAGGTTAAGCAAAATCTGCTTTATGCGGAGTTTGTCGCTGTTAAGCGCGAATTCGGGCAAACTGTCGGCGTTGCTGCTGAATATGATGCCTTTTTTCGCGCAGCGTACACTAATTATGCTTACAACTTCTTCCATTGCGCGGCGAAAGACAAAACGCCCGCGTTCAACTTTGAGCTGCCCCGATTCGATATTTGACATATCCAGTATGTCGTTTAGGATACCTAACAAATGGTCGGAGGCACACATAATCTCCTCGATGGACTCTTCGGCGCGCGCCTTGCTGTCCGCCTTTCGCGCAATTTGCGTCATTCCGATAATCGCGCTAAGCGGCGTCCTGATTTCGTGACTGATGTTTGTCATAAATCGGCTTTTCGCCGTCGACGCCGCCTCAGCCGCGATTGTTTTTTCCTCAAGAGCTTTTGTGCGTTCGGCGACTGTTTCCTCAAGGGTGTTGTTCTGGTTCTCGAGAGCGATTTTTTTAAGGAAATTCGCGGCGTAGAGTTTATATATAGAAACGGAGCTAACCGTCGTGATACCCGTGATTATAATAAGATTCGCCCGCATATCGGTGAAAACCAGTTTATCCCACGAGGAGAGTCCGTCAGCGTCTTTGAGATGACGGGTGAAGAAGATTGTCGCCACCGTGTATATCAGCGAGAAAGAAATAGTCGAGATACTTTGTTTCGGGGGAAGTATGGGAATCACGCCTACCATAAGGGTAAGCATAATATAACTGTTCACGCCTTGATGAGTAAGCACGTTCACGGTGGAAAAGGCAAGCTGAATCACCACATAGAGATACAGCAAACTTTGCGCCAAAACGACCCTGCTCCGACGGCTCTTGATTCTGCCTTTTTTGGCAAAATTAAACAGGACGAGGTAAACGATACCGCTCAGGAGCGACAAAAGAGAAAGCGTTATATAGTAGGGGAGCGAGTCGAACTCCTTCATAGACCCCGCAAGCTGTACAACCGATTGCTGCGGGAACGCCCCGTTTACTAATTGCAGGATTATTTGAATGACGATAATGTATATCGCAAGCCCGCGCATATGTCCGATATTAGTCTCAAGGCGTTCTTCCTCAAAGCGCGGAAGGTATTCCTCCGGAACAGGAGAGGCAAACAATCCGAAAAAGAAATCTTTCTTTTGGATTTTCTCTGTCATTGGCGATATTTCCTTTCAATTTCTCTAGACTTCTCTTTTAATAGTATATCCTAATTCCGCGTTAATTGCAATTTTTAGCCTTGTATTTCACAGAAATTTAGCCGCAAAAACGAAGCCGTGTTTTATTTTGTTAAAAATAGTTGACATTATATAGATATATCTATATAATGAGTATGGGGATTTCTAAGCATTATCAAAATGTAAATGTACACGTTTTTGACGGCAAGCCGCTTAGTCATACGACTATATCATAAAACAGAAAGACCAGCTATTAAAAGTCAATAGGTAACTTAAAAAAATTTTAGTAAAAAAGCAAAAACCACAGAAATGAAAAAATAACACGAAAAAAAGACCTAATGACATAGAAAAGGCGATTGACAAAATGTATGTGTAAAAAACGAGCAAGCTAATCAGAGTTTAGGTTGATAAGGCTTGTTGTCTCTTAGGACAGCAAAAACAATGTTACACATTTTACGAGCGACCGCGCCGACCGCGACTAAAT
>BNUF01000273.1 GCA_025997155.1 Clostridia bacterium | reverse complement strand
CCGCTAGGAAATCCGAAAACAAAAGCTCGCACTTATCGCCGTCAATGTGCTTTTTCATATCAGGATTAATCTCCACGCCGTAAATACGATTTACGCCTCGCGCGTAAACGGCATTTATAATATTTCCGCTTCCACAAGACGGTTCTAAAACGACGCTTTCGTTTGTAAGTTCCGCCATGTCGCATAATATTTCGCAAATTTCGGGAGGTGTCGGAAAAAATTGGAATTTCTTCTTCATATCTTCCGTTTCGCTTGTAATAATCAAGTTTTCAAACGCGTCCGCAATATCGTAATCGAATACATGTCCTTTTTTACTCCTGCTCCACTTGCCACCGATTGTTTCAAGGCACTTATTTAACTCCATGTATACCTTTCTATCTAATTGCACAGTCGGCAAAAATACTACATTTCCGTCAATAGTGCATTTCGCTAAAATATCCAAAATGTTCTCATGAATCCTCATTTTTGTCTTAAACTCCAATCCTCGTCAATGTTTTGCTGTCCCGCGCAACACGTACAGGTGCAATCCCTACACGATTCCACGCTTTTATTAAACATAATATAAATAGCAAATATAAACGCAAGCAACATGATAAAACCAACAGCAACTTCTCTCAAAATATCAACACTCCTTTGGCGGGACTTTTCTATGATTTTTCAGCTTGCCACGCCGATTTCATTATTTTTGTTCAAGAAGGCGTTCACGAAATATGTTTGTCCGCGTCCTGTGACCTTCGGGGTTTTGCTTACGGTTATGTGTCCGTCGGCGTGAGTAATACTCGTTTCTTTAATCCAAAACAGCCCCATTTCCATAGCCCGTTGTGTCGGCATATTGAAATCCGTCCCCTTGCGGCTTATCAAATACCCGTGTACCCGTAACCACTCAAAAAGCCTGTTCTGCCCGATATCCACGCCGTTTTGCTTTAATATTTTCGCAAGCTCCCCGATTAGGATTGTCGTACTCGAACTCGCCACCGCGTCCGCAAACAGCACTTTGGGCTTGTCCTTTTCAACTTGCTTTTCGAGCTCCGCTTTTTCAGTTTCCGCCCGTAACCGCGCCTTGCGTTCGTCAACGAGTTTCAGCGTAACAGCAAGTAAATGCTCGGGATTGTCAAGTAATTCAGTTGTCGCGTACATTCCGTGCTTGCGGATTGAGGGCAGAACTTCCGAAGTCACCCATTTGCGGAATTGTTTGGCGTTTTGTTTATCAGAACGCACTATTACGGTGTATAAACCGCTTTCGTTTACAATGTTAGATATGCCCGATAAGCCGCCTAAGTCTAACTTAGTCACCTCGTCAGCGTCTAATCTTTCGGCAACGCTTGTCGGATTTGTTAATCCTAGAATGTCGCATACGTCTTTTAAAACAAACCACGGCTCACCGTTTACCTCTACTGTTCTAACCTTGCCAAATTCCGCGTTTTCAAATACTTTGACGTTATCCATTTTTGCTATCCCCTCTCGTATTACCCCGCCGTATTCGCAGTCTCCTTATTTCGGTTTTTTGATTTCGGATACCGCCGTGCCATTTTGTAGCGTATAGCTTTGACGCTGTCCGCAGGGTCGTCAACCAAAAACGACAACCACCACTCAAGCAAATCCCCGCGTTCAATAAATTCTCTCGCGGAATAGCGGTATTTAGTTTTATAGTCGTTCACAGCCTGTGCTATTACCGCATACGCTAATTTTTTAACTCCGTCGTCACATAATTCATTCATTCCTTTTGTTGTCCCCTCTCTATTCGCCGTCCGCCGTATCCTTCTTTTTAACCATAGCCAAAATGTAACCTATGCCCTCATAGTCAACTTGATACGGTTTATCGCCCGTTTCCTTAACATACAACATAAACCACTCAAACACGGCTCTTATTGCCTCGTCGGTGTAGTCTTCCGCTTTACCTATGCTTTGGAATTTCCCGCCTCCCAAATCTTTCAAGTTGGTCCGCACAATCCGCCTCGTTATCGGATTAACTACTAGTCGATTCATTCCAAAACCTCCGTAATCTCCACTTCCACACGCGGGTAGTTCTTGTCAACCGCAAACCTGTGGCTAAACCCCGCAACCTCCGCCCAACCGTCATTACTTAGTTTCCCCGACTTCACAAGCGCGTCCTGTATGAACTTATGCGCGAACGCGATATTATCCTTGTCCCGCTTTCGATTCTTCTCAACCCACAGATAATCTAGCGTCACGGGCGTTTTCAGCGTCACACCTCGCAACGCGTTGTTAATAATAAGTGCTAGATTGCTTTCGATATCCCGCTTAGTCTTATTGCCCTTGTATTTGCTTCGGCGGTTTTCCCCGACGTACTGGTTCGTGCCTGGGAGCGTAAACGGTATTGTGATTTTGTATGTCACGATTTACCCCGTCTTTCGTTTTCCTCGTGATTATTCGGCTTTAACTCAATCCGCGTCGGCTTGCCCTTGGCGTTGTAATCCGTCACGATATCGCAAAACTCGCCCCACTTCTCGAAACAGTCGTTGTTCGCCACTACCGCCGAAAAAAGAGTTATAAAGTTATCCGTGTTGTATCGTTGTTGCTTGAACTCCATAGAGTGATACCGCAAAAGATTAAGCATAGCAAGGCAAGCTTTG
>BNUF01000272.1 GCA_025997155.1 Clostridia bacterium | reverse complement strand
TCTATCGTCGCGGAATTTATGAAAGTTTTCATACTCTGTATAGACGTGTCAACCTCAGCTTCTTCCGATTCGTCCGTCTTATCTGTGTCGGCGGTTTCCGTTTTAGGCTTTGTGTCGTCGCCCTCCGCGAAAACCGCGTAAGACAAGGTGTTAAGGGCAAGGAATGCCGCCGTCAAAAATGTTACAAACCGCAATAATCCCGCCGCTTTAAGGGTTTTATACATAATCTACTCCTTTGCAGGTTTAGCTTGTTTTGTCTAAAAACTTAGCCCCCAAAGCCTTTTGCAACGCTTTTGTTTTAGGCTTGACGACATATTTGTACACAAAATCGGGCATTGTTTTTTGAAAGACGTTCATTTCGTGAACGCGTACGGTTATCCGCGTTTCGCTTGTTTCGCTGTCCATAGCGTAGTCCACGGTTATACTTTCAATTTCATCGATAGGTATGTCGCCGCTGTATTGCTCCGTGAATTTGTATCTCAACACGCCGTCCGACACCTCAAGGCGGTAATCGTCGTTAAATTTAAGCGCGAACCCGTTCGCCGCGAACAGCACCGCCAGAATCACAAGGCACGTCGCCCCGCGAATAAGTTTCCCCGCGATACTAAGCGGCAAACGCACGAGGTACACCGCGCAAATCACCGCCGCGACTGTCAGCACAGGCACTCCGAATGCCATTTTATCACTCCTCCACATATTTTTATGATACCGCGAAAAGCACCTCCTTTTTGGGTATGCAGTTTCCAAACAAAAAGCGGAAAGCCTTTTAGCCCACCGCTTCAACATTGCTATGTCATTTATACACGTCAACCCCATATATTCCGCGCAAATCCCCTGTCTTTTGAATTCCGATGTATGGATTTTCGGCAATCTTGCCGATAGCGGTTTTATATGCCGTCAAAAATTTTTTCTCCTTGATTTTCTTAAAGTATCTTTCGGCGGTCTTGGAATACCTGATTTCGTACATATTTTAGTCCTCACCGAAAACATCTTCTGTAGAAGATGATGTAATCTCCCCTGCGGCTATGCGGTCCGCCTCATTAGTCAATGACTTTATAGCTCCTTTTATGCCTTTTTGAAGTTTCTCGAATTCGCTTATAAGCTCGTTTCCGTTGTATCCTTGCGCTACTAAATCCTTGAGAATTTCGATATTAAAGTTATCGTTGTTTTCGGCAAGGGGGCGTATGACAATCGTACCCTCTGTTAAAAAGCACTCCGCTTCTTTAGAAAAGTTAAGGTATTCATAAAATTTAAGCGGTATAGTTATCTGCCGTTTGCCAGTTATGCTAATGATTTTACGCTCAGAAAGAACATTTTCAGATACAGCCATACAAGCCACTCCTATTTTCCTTGATATTATATAAAGTATATCAAGGAAAATAGGAAATGTCAAATTACTTATTTTGATTTTGATGTTCGTTGGTTATGTTGTTTAAGTCGTTTAAGAGGTCAACATAGAATCCTGTAAGGCAACTGCAAAGGTCGGGGGTCATAACAACGCGGTATTCGCCGTCCGCAAGATGAACGCTTACGTCTATAAGTTCGTCAATCACGGGAAGGTCTTTCGCGTTTTGCAGGTAGTCAAGGGTTTGTGCGATAAGTTCGGCGAGGCGGGCGTTCGCAACCTCTGTGCCGCCGCTTTCCGTAAGTTCTTGAAGTTTCGTGTCGCCGTAAATAATGTTGCTTGTTTCGAGGACGAGATTGTACACGTCGTTGTTTTTTATGTGTACGGTAAGGAGCGGCATATCTCCTGTGTAATCGGCTTTAAGTACGTCCGCCGTAAGGTTTTCCGTTATGAGATAAATAACCGTTTTGTCGGTTTCGCTTAAACTTTCGGGGTCAATATCGGGATTAAAAAACGCCGTTCCGAGGTCTTTGCACAGCAAAGAATCCGCCGCTTCGAAGTCGCGCCGTTTGTATGCCTCTAAAAACGCGTTAAACGCCCCGTATGGCGTTTGTTTTTGTTTGTCAAGGATCTCTTTGCCGAGCATCGTAAAACCTCTCTCCGCGTATTCTAAGAGGGCTGTATCGCGTTTGATGGCGCGTTCCTCTATTCTTGACCGTTCCTCCGTTTTCGCGCTTGGAGTACGGTTATCCCGAATGGCAGGACGACGGTTTCGCAAAGGTTTACGCCGAAATCCACACCAAATATGACGGCTTAACCTACTACACTCACCTGATTTTCTTGTTTAACAAAGATAATCAAATAACTGACTATATGTTTATTTTAAGGCGGTATGGCTGTGCGTGTAGGTTTAATCGATGTTGACGGACATAATTCGATACTGATTTTTCGTTTGATTTAGAACGCGTTTACAGACTTAAGGCACTCGGATACAACCCGTACATTATGATTTATGACAAAGAAAACGCCCCGCGCAACATCAAGAAATTACAACGTTGGGTGAACAACAAATTTATATTCCGCACGGTTGAAAAATTTGAGGATTACAACCCAAATTGCCGATAAATATGAAACGGAGTTTTTACAATGATTAAAAAGTTAGCGATTATTGCCGCAACGCTGATGTTGGCGGCTTGCGTCCCGCAAACGCCAGCACAGCCGCCTGTTGATATAACCGTAAAAGATAGCGCGAAAACGGAGGAACGGTCAAGAATAGAGGAACGCGCCATC
>BNUF01000271.1 GCA_025997155.1 Clostridia bacterium | reverse complement strand
CGCCCTTTGGGTGTAGAACGGGAATTCACAGCCGAAAATCTTATAGTCATTACCGTGTGCCGTTATAAACGCTACTCTTTTCAAATCTAGTCCCCCTTTTCATTAGTTAAAATTCATATATTTTTACGTTGTTCACGGCATCGTCAAGGTAGTCCCGCAAATCGGTTATCCCGCGTTCGATACTCTCGATTATTGATTTTTTAGGTTTGGTTTCGGGGTGTTTCGCGACAAAAAGCGTGCAGCAATCCTCAAAGGGGCGTATGGAAATGGAGTACGTGCCTATTTTGCGGGGATTTGGCGTTCGCGGATACCGTCCTTGTGACGCGCGGGGACATTCCTTTGCTGAAACCTTCGACAATCCGCAGCATGACTACCCTGCTTGAGAGTCTCGGCGCGGACATGGTAGCCGTTTCGAATTACGCCGTATGCGTCTTCACGCGGAAGACCTTTGACAAGTTTTTTCGGAATGTTTCGGACGTTTCGCTTAAAAAGCAGTCCTTGTCGGGGATTAAGAACAAGATTATTTTTAAGGATTACAAAGAGTATGAGGTAAGAGCCGTGGATTCATTGAAAAAACTGGAAAAGGCGGCGCGTACCCTGCAAAAACGCGTAAACAGAAAACTCGCGAAAAACGGCGTATTAATTGAAGACGCGAAAACGGCGTATATCGGAATCGACGCTCAAATCGCGGCGAATACCGTAATCGCCCCGAATACCCAGATTTACGGGGACTCCGAAATCGGCGCGGACTGCGCGATAGGTCCTAACACCCAGATTTACAACGCCCTAATCGGAGACCGCACTACCGTCTCGAACTCCGTCGTGTTCGATTCCGTCATAGGAAACGGCACGAATGTCGGACCTTTCGCCTATATCCGCCCCCACTGCGTAATCGGGAACTTTGTCAAAGTCGGGGATTTTGTGGAGGTCAAAAACTCCAACATAGGCGACAACACCAAAATGTCGCACCTCACCTATATCGGGGATTCCGATTTGGGGTCGCGGGTAAACGTCGGGTGCGGTACTGTCACCGTCAACTATGACGGAAAGAACAAACACCGTACTGTCATACAGGATAACGTCTTTGTCGGGTGCAACGCGAATTTCGTCGCCCCCGTCACGGTCGGGCAGGGCGCGTTTATCGCGGCGGGTTCGACAATCACGGAGGACGTGCCCGAAAACGCGCTGGGCATTGCGCGTGAACGCCAAACCAACAAGACCGATTGGAAAGGGATTCAAAAATGAACACTTACAACTCTTCAATCAAAATTTTCGCGTGCAACTCGAATATCCCTCTCGCAAAGGCAATCGCGAACGTCGTCAACCGCGAACTCGGGCAATCCGTCGTCGGGGCGTTCGCGGACGGCGAAATCAGCATGAAAATCAACGAGAGTGTACGCGGGGCGGACGTGTACATTCTGCAATCGACTTCTCCGCCCGTAAACGATAATTTAATGGAACTTCTTATAATGACGGACGCTATGAAACGCGCCTCGGCGGGGCGAATCACGGCGG
The DNA here is from genome assembly GCA_025997155.1 of Clostridia bacterium. Classification (GTDB taxonomy): domain Bacteria; phylum Bacillota; class Clostridia; order Lachnospirales; family WQUN01; genus BNUF01. The sequence goes on along the minus strand of BNUF01000271.1, from coordinate 1,123 downwards.
TTATCCCTTATTTCGGGTACGCTCGTCAAGACCGCAAGGCACGCGCCCGCGACCCGATAAGCGCAAAGCTGGTGGCGAATCTTATCACCGTGGCGGGTGCGGACAGAATTCTCACGATGGACCTGCACTGCGCGCAGCTGCAGGGGTTCTTTGATATTCCCGTCGACCACCTTGTGGGAACGCCTGTTCTTGCTAATCATTTCAAAAAACATATAGACGATTTGTCGAACTATATCGCCGTTTCGCCCGACCTTGGAAGCGTCGGGCGTACACGCGCCTTTGCCGAAAAACTTAACATTCCCCTGGCGATAGTTGACAAACGCCGTCCGCAAGCCAATGTCAGCGAGATAATGAACATAATCGGCGACGTAAACGGAAAGAACGTAATTCTTGTGGACGATATGATTGACACGGGCGGAAGTATCACCAACGCCGCGAACGCCGTCAGGCAGTACGGCGCGTTAAAAATCCACGCCTGTTGTACCCACGCCCTGCTCTCCCGCGACGCGGTGGAAAAAATCGAAAAGAGCGCTATGGACGAGCTGGTAATACTCAACACCATAGCCGTGCCGGAAGAAAAGCGAATCGACAAGATAACCATCATCTCCGTCGAGGACGTTTTCGCCGACAGTATCAAGCGTATTCACGAGGGATTGCCCGTGTCCGTACTGTTCGTATGAAAGGGGAAGATTCGGCGTGGAAATTGTTCCTGTTCTAAGTCAGGAATTCGGTATTAAAACGGAGTACGTAAATAATATAATACAGATGATAGACGACAATAACACGATTCCCTTTATCGCCCGTTACCGCAAGGAACTCACGGGGAATATCGACGACCAAGTTCTCCGCGAACTTTTTGACAGGCTCACCTACCTGAGGAATCTGGGCGAGAGGGCGGAGTTTGTAAAAAACGCGATTAACGAGGCGGGCGCGCTTACGGACGAGATTGCAAATAGTATAGCTTCCGCAAAAACCCTCACGGAACTTGAGGATATATACCGCCCCTTCAAGCCGAAACGGCGTACTCGCGCCACCGCCGCGAAAGAAATGGGGCTTGAACCTCTTTCGGCTGTTATTTTCGAACAGAAAACCGCCGATAATATATTAAACCTTGCGCTTGATT
>BNUF01000270.1 GCA_025997155.1 Clostridia bacterium | reverse complement strand
TCGTGGATTCCGAAACACATGAGGTTATAGCTATGACACAGGGCAAAGGCAGTGAACACGATTTCCATTTATACTGCCGCAGCATTGGGACTAAAGTCGTAAAAACGATTAAAATTCAAGCGGACAGCGGTTACCAAGGGATATTAAAATATCATAGTAACAGTGAAACCCCTAAGAGCGTGTTCAAAATCTTTTTAGTATGATATAGCAACTTGACAAATAATAGTCCTTTTAATGTAATATAAATATCAAAAAGGGGGCTATGCAATGACACCAATATCAAAAGAAAAAAGAGAACTAAACGTCGTAATTCCCGATACTATAGAGCGAGAACCCGTCGCTAGAATCAATAGCTGTGCTTTCGCGGGAAATAACAGCATAAAATATGTCTGTTTTCCCGAGAGTTTAACCGAAATTAGCGGGGACGCGTTTGACGGCTGTGACAATCTTACGCTTGTAATTCCCGAAAGCGTCTTGAGAAAATCGGCGCGGGTGTGTTTGTCAATACGTCTATAACCGAAATAACATTTCCGGATAGTCTTAGAGCCTGTCTAAAATCTTCTTGTATGGAAACAGAGAGGTATGGTACCTTGACGCGCTGAACCACTCTCTCGCGGAAGCGGTTCAAGCGCTTGAAGCACCTGCGCTGACAGCGTTTATGATTGCCGTTACGACTATCGGAGAGTGGTTTGTGTACGCGCCTGCGGCGTTGCTGTTGCTGATTATCCCGAAAACGCGGCGAAAAATCGGATTGCCCGTAATGCTTACTTTGGCGGCTTCGGCGACGCTTAACGTCACTTTGAAAATGCTTTTCGCCATTCCAAGACCGGACGCTCACCGTTTAATCGTGGAAACAGGCTATGGATTCCCCAGCGGTCACGCGATGAATTCAACCGCATTTGTCGGTATATGCGTGTTCTTGTTTATTCGAGGGTCACACAAATATGGTCATAAAGTTTTCATAGTATGCCTGTCCGTTTTGTTTTTGATTTTGATGGGGCTTAGCCGGGTATATTTGGGTGTGCATAACCCAACAGATATATTGGGTGGGTATTTGGCGGGACTTATTATATTGGCATCATCAATACTGTTCATCGAAAAGAAACACCTCTGAAAGAACGCGGCGACATTTCGCTTGGATTGAGAATCAAGCGATATCCCAACCTATCGGGAGCAGCTAACTTATCCATAGCCTTGCCGTTGCGCACTTCAAGAACTCGCCAGTCGTACCCGCCAAATTCAGTTATTTTACCCACTTCAATGCCGCCGGTTGTGGTCATTGTGTTCAAATAGGTTTCAATCGGTTCATAAATAACATCACTCCCCGATAATCTTCACCAGTATGCGCTTATCGCGCATACCATCGAACTCGCCGTAGAAAATCTGTTCCCAAGTCCCGAAGTCTAGTTTGCCGTCTGTAACGGCGACAACAACCTCACGCCCCATAACAGTGCGTTTCAAGTGTGCGTCGGCGTTGTCCTCATAGCCGTTATGGTCGTATTGGTCATAAGGTTTCTTAGAGCCTGTTCAAAATCTTTTTATGAGTACGGCAATTAAAGCCAAAACAACCATTTGGAAAGAATTGTGAATTTTGCGTTCGCAGTTTTTCCAAAGCCTGCGAGCTTTGTCTAACCAGCCGAATGTACGCTCCACAACCCAACGTTTTGGTAATACCGCAAACGTGTGGAGTTCATTACGCTTTACAACGGAAACATCTGCTCCGCACAGCTTTTTTACGGCATTGGCGAAATTTTCTCCAGAATATCCGCCGTCTACAAGATATTTATTTACTGACGACAAGTTATCAAGATTTAACGCTATCATCTTGGTCGCGCCGTTCCTGTCTGTAACGTCTGCCGTTGTTAAGATAACAGCATGCGGCAAACCTTGAGTGTTAACGACAATGTGACGTTTAATCCCAGATACTTTTTTGCCCGCGTCATAACCTTTTTCACTAGCAGTATCAGCGTTTTGAACACTCTGTGCGTCAATAATACCGAATGTTGTCCTTCCGTATCCTTGTCACCAATTTTTTTTAAGACCTCAGAGAGCAGTGTTGTGCCGTTTTCACGCTCTTTTGACCAAACATCGTAATAATAGCGAACTATGCCGCGTTTTGGAAAATCTGCTGGGAGCATACGCCATTGACACCCGCTTTTTATCAAATAAAGTATTGCGCAAAAGATATCGTAAAGGTCTATTTCACGCGGTTTCGTGGTTTTCTTCGCTTGCTCCAATTCATTTCTTATTATGTTAAATTCTTCTCTCGTTATATCGCTCGGATAGTTGTGCATTTTTATCTTCCCCCTTTTAGAAGATTATAGCACATCAGAAAGATTTTGAACAGGCTCTTAAAAAAATAATAACATTTTAAGGATAAAAGGCTAAGTGAAACTTTCACGCAACAAAAAAGGTCAATCATCAAAAAATGACAATTGACCTTCAGAAGGTTTGTACTTCTTATTCAGTTTTCGTCCTACAATATTAAATATTTGTCTCTCGCTATATTGGTACTTTATCGCGAGAGCGGCGGTATTGTACCCGTCGAAATCTCGCCTTATTAGTTCGTGTACGTTCTTTACCGAATAACTTTTTGTAGGAAAGTATATTTCGCCTTCAAGTCTGAAACACAACAAGTCTAATTCT
>BNUF01000269.1 GCA_025997155.1 Clostridia bacterium | reverse complement strand
CGGCGGCAATCTTTCAAAACCTTGTCACAAGCCCGCTTACGCCGTGGAACAGCGATATGGACAACGCGCTTTCAAGAGCGATAGTCGAGGTTTATCTTGACGCGGGAGTTACGAACGATTCAAAAACGTGGCATAAGTCTAAGGGTTTGCGGATTCATAAGATTTACGAAGTTTTGCACGATTATGTCGAACAGAAAACTCTCGCCGACCCCGAAACAGACAACGCCCTTCACAAAGCCGCCAACAATATGGTTCGCGCCCTTGCGCCGTACTTTGAAAAGCACGGCGCGAAGTCGGGAATTTTCGCGAACGCCCTTGATATTAACTCGATTTACAACGCGAAATTCATACTCTTTGAGTTTGGTATGCGCGGCGAAAGCCCGTCCCAGACGGACGCGAAGTTACTCGCGCTTAAACAGTTAAGCGTCGCGAACATATCTATTCAAATTTCAAACCACACAAAATATGTTCTCGGCAAGTGCAACGTCAAGGTGTGGGAGGAGTTTCAGCGGTACAGTCAAGTTGTGGGAGGAGTTTCAGCGGTACAGTCAAGTTGAGGGAAGTGAGAGGATTCTTGAAAACGCGTTCACGGGCGGACGCAAGCGCGGGGACGTGAACATTTTGATTACAACAGACCTTGCCGCTATCGTGAACAAGGAAAATGAGTTTTGCAAGAGGCTTTTACAAGCTATGAATTATTTTGTGATAGGCAATGTAAGTTCAAAAGCGGCGCGTGACGCGCTTTGCGACCAACGGCAATGCTGGGAGATAGCGGACGAGCTTGCGCGTATCGCAAAGGCAGGAGAAAGGCGCGGGCGGCATAACAATCAAAGCGCGTATCAAGACCCCTACAACCACGCGTTTTGTATACTTCTTCCGTCAAAGGAAACGGCGGTGGTACAGGCGCAAGTGCCGCCCGCCGTGCTTAAAGCGCGGCTTTTTTCAACTGGAGTTGAAACGGTGGGCAAAAAGAAGAAAAAGATTGGAGATGATTTGTTTGATTAAACCAAGACGAGTTACGGCGATTGCTCTTGCGTTTGTGACGCTCACAAGTTGCGTAAGTTGCAGCAGTATAAACAAAAAAACGGAAATTATGAGTTACCCGCTTGTTGACGCGTTGTCCAAGCGCGAAGTTATCGACTACTATACTCAAGAAATGAAAGTCGCGTCAGTAGCCCGCAGAGAGCCTGTTTCAACATCAAGCGAGGGCATTGCGTACAGAGGCGTTGACGACGCGGAAATGCCCAAACTCGAAGCGGAGCTTTTACGCGCCGAAACGATGCTTTCAAAGGGCGTTTACGAGAACGATAAATACGTTACGCCGCAGTTGTGGGGCTATATGAAATCAAGTCTTGACGATTATGTTTTGCGCCGCGAAAAAGTGGCGTGGGCGGGGGCTTCAAAGGAGTTTTACATTCTTGATGTTGAATATTCGCTCAAACTCAAAAACGAGGGTTCGCTCAAAGAGGACGCGCAGTATTTAGGCGTTCACGGGGCGTTCGTTCAGGACACTCTCGGGCGTGATTATCTTGATTCAAACTATGTCGGATTACTTAACGCGGCTTTATCAAACGAAGCCGAAAAGAACAGGATTAAGGCGGGAACAGGGGCGATAAGTTATCAGGAATTGCAGGATAAACAGATTGAAAAAGGTTCGCTTAAACTTTCGCCTAATACGGCAACAGTCCCCTCGCCGCCCGAAAATTCGGAAACAATGGACAGTACGGACGCTCCTGCCGAAACTCCCGCCGTACAAGAAGCCCGCGACCTCAACATAAGCATAGTAAACAGCGTACTCGGCGGGGTTTTGAAAACAACGGCATATGTTCCTGATTTATCACTTATCTTTGTGCCGTCCGCCGCGCAAGGCAATTTAAGCGGATTCGGGATTTACGGGCAGGCTAATCACAGTCTTAAAAATCAATTCGGCATAAACCCGCAAAGCCTTGACGGAACAGCGGTTGTGAGATATGTTTTTCGTTCGGAGATTTCAAATAATCAAGTGGTTCATCTTGACAACGTGTATGTGAAGTCAATCGGGATTGACGGACTTCCCGGATTCGATGAGTTAAGCGTGTTCCCGCAGTTTGTGCAAGTGGGATTATCCGCCGCGTTAGACCGCGCCGACAGGCTCAAGATGAACAACGATGCAGCGGGATTTATGAACGGCAATGTCTACTCGAATATTCGTGTGGGCATACTTGCGGGATACGCAAGGAACTCTGTCATAAACCACAGAACGGTTACGGACGTTTCCAAAAACGACAACGACGATTACAACGGATTTTTACAGCGAAAAGATAATTTCTGGTTAGTCCGCGCCACCTCAAATGTTTTGGAAGAAGCAAAATATGCGGCGGCGGGTTCGTCAACGTCCCGCGAAACGTGGCTTGTGTCGCTCCACCAAAACGGCGAGGATTTTGTGATTGACGACACTCTTTTGATTAACAAAGAACTCACCAAAGAAGCGGATATGAACGCGGAGAGTAACCTCAACAAACGCTATAGTCGAGGCTATTTAAAAGCGTTAGCCAACGCGTCCCAAAAAGAATCAAATTTGTGCATATGAAATCTCAATCTTCTTTTAACATTTGCCCACAATTTTTCAATCGGATTAAGGTCAGGTGAATAAGGTGGTAAAAATATAACTTTAAAGCCGTACTCAT
>BNUF01000268.1 GCA_025997155.1 Clostridia bacterium | reverse complement strand
AACCTCCGGCTTATTGTTTTGGAACAAGAGAACACAAATATCTTGATGAACTTCGTGAGTTACTTACTCCGTTTGAAATCGACGTTGTATACTCAGATAATAACTTCGCGTATAAAAATCACATAACAGAAAGTACTGTGATAATCGGCAAAAAGAATACTCAAAAGATTGAACGTAAACACCTCTCACTTAGGATTTTGTGTAGTCGATTAGTTCGTAAAAGCATTACATTCTCAAAATCGTATCTAATGCACAGAATCGTCCTTGGACTTGTGATAAAATTTGGGTTCTTTGGACGTGAGCTTCCATTTAAGTTAATTTAGGACACCACCACATTTTTAGAGAACTCATATACTTCATCGCTTCTGTTGCCGAGGCTTCGCACCGCATAGCCTTCACGCGCCTTTGAAACAGCGGCTTCTATCCCCGCGGTTTGCGGCAACTCGACCGAATCAACGCCATACAAATATAACAACCCCTGACAGTTATAGCCTTCAAAAAAGCCAACGCCGTCGACCGCCGTCTCGCTTGGGAATAAGCGGCTGTTGTCTAAGAACGCAAATTTGCCTGAAACGGTTACGGCGATGCGTGAGGAATACTCTGAAAAAGCGAAACGCTCGCCCATTCCCGTTCTGCCGCAGGATAATATGTCGCTGAAAAACAGCTTCGACGAGCGGGCAACCGAAATCTCTGTTCTGCCGCGAAAACGGCTGCCCGCAAACGGTACGGAGGGCTGCGGCAACCAGCAAAGCGACGCGTTTTCGCCCAAGTTTATCCGCGTATTTTGCCTTGCTTCGCCGCCGCCCGTGTTGATCAGTTTTTGATAAGCTTGAGCGGAAATAACCGTTTTTGTGCCGCCGCCAAATTCAAAACGCATATTATAGCAATCATCGGCAAACATTCCCGGACTTGCGCACATCAGCATAATTTCGGTATATCCGTCCTCGCGGTAAAAGGGCTTGGCTATTTTCAGCGGCGCGGTAAAATAAGAATCCGCGATAACCGTGCGGTCGTTTTCCAAAATCGTTTTTACATACAATTCGCTCACCGCAAATCCTCAAGAAGCACACTTGTTTTTATCCAGGTTATGACCTTATCGACACCTTCCGCCGTCATCAGGTTGGTAAATATAAAAGGGCGGCCGCCCCGCGCCTTTTCGGAATCCGCCGCCATAACCGCAAGGCTTGCGCCCACCATCGGGGCGAGGTCAGTTTTGTTAATGACCAATAGGTCTGAGCGTGTAACGCCGGGGCCGCCCTTTCGCGGAATCTTTTCGCCCTGCGCCACATCGATGACGTAAATTGACGCGTCGGCGAGGTCGGGCGAAAAGGTGGCGGAAAGATTATCTCCGCCGCTTTCCACAAAAATAATCTGAACGTCGGGGAATTTTTCCGCCAGTTCCTCCACCGCCTCCAAATTCATAGAACAGTCCTCACGAATGGCAGTATGCGGGCAACCGCCCGTTTCCACCCCGACAATGCGTTCAGAGGGTAAAACGGAGTTTTCTTTCAAAAATTCGGCATCCTCTCTGGTATATATGTCGTTTGTCACAACGCAGATGCTGTATTCCTCCGCCATTGCCCGTGTAAGCCGCATTATCGCGGCGTCGCTTTTGCCGTGCGAGGTTGTGAGAGTGCGGGTGATGTCAATGGCGGAGATGGGGCGGGTGTGTTTCGAGTTGGGAAACCGCCACCTGCCGCTTGCTATCGGCGAAGATTTTGCGGCAACTCCCTTCGACAACCCGACGTTTGAGTATCTGCAAAAGCTGGGCTTCCATTGTGAACGTGTTGTAGAAAAATTCACACCTGAAGTAATCGTGCGGGGGCATCATCATGGATAACTTTTTGCCGCTGTATCAAGCTTTCGACGCGCTGTTTCCCATAGGCGGGTACACGCTGTCAAACGGTATGGAAACCTATACGCAATGCGGGCTTGTTCGAGATAAGCCCACATTGCGTGCATATCTCGACGCGCAGGTTTACCTGTTGCCTTACGGCGACTTGGGAATCGCCGCCTATGCGGCACAAAGCGCGGATTTTTCGCTGTTAGACAATCTATGCGCCGCAATGAAACAGCCGCTTGAAATCAGACATGGAAGTGAAAAGCTATGTGCGCGCTTTCTTAAGGCGCAGGAGAAATTGGCAGATTATCCTTCATTGTCCGCCTATCGCACAGCGATAAGCGACGAGCACTGCGACGGACACTACCCCGTGGCGGTCGGTCTGTTTGTTCGGGATTTAGGCGTTGACCTTTGCAAAGCTCTTTCGCTATACTGCTATAATATCCTGTCAGCCACAGTCAATCACGCGGTAAAGCTGATTCCGCTGAGGCAAATGGACGGACAGTCGGTGCTGTTTGAGGTTATGCCGTCGATTCACGGCGCGGCGGAACGGGCAAGCGCGGCGGAACTTGACGAGCTGGGCGTAACCGGGTGCGGCTTCGACTTACGGGCAATGCAGCACGAAACCCTGCCGGGGCGGTTATATATTTCATAGAGGGTGTGAAAAAATGGCTTATGTGAAAATCGGCGTAGGCGGTCCTGTGGGTTCGGGCAAAACCGCGCTTATTGAGCGGCTTACACGGGCAATGGCGGAGGAATACAGCATCTGCGTTGTGACAAACGACATATATACCAGAGAGGATGCCGAATTTTTGAAAGAAAACTCCGTTTTACCCTCTGAACGC
>BNUF01000267.1 GCA_025997155.1 Clostridia bacterium | reverse complement strand
TCTCCTCGTCTGTAAGGGAATTGACAAACCCTTCCAAAATATCATATTGTGCGTTCACCTTTTCGCGCAAGTCCGCAAAGTACTGTTTCCTTGTAACCCCTTTCGGCATTAACCGGGGAAAAAGAAGGAACATATCGTTTGTAAACTCTAAATAGTGCCGTAAGTTTTTTGTAGCGGTATCTATGTTTACAGTATCTTCCATAGTATCACCTCCTCTCTCCGCCCTCCGCTCGAGGGCTGTTGCTCGTCCAAAATTGCCCTTTACTTTCCCGCCCTAATTTGTTACCATATTTTTGAACGGTTGTCGAATAACCGTATCAAATGGGAAAGGTGGTGAGATTATGTCTATTGCTTATTGCAGTTCTACGAAATGCAACTTTACGATGAGATTCGGAACTTACGCTAATAATTTTGAGGAAACCGAGTTCCGTACTAGTCCTGCGAAAAAGTATTGCACAAAATGCGGTTCAAAAGTTTTTGCGGCTTGTCCACATTGTGGTGCTGAAATTCCAGAAGAAGATGAATGTGAGGCATACTGTGCCGAGTGCGGCGGTAAACGCAAGCCCGATTAATCGGCTTGCGTCAACTTCGTTCCGCAATCTTCGCAAAAATTAGCGTCGTCATTATGCCTGTTGCGTCCGCAATTCGGGCATTTTGACTTTTTGGGGAATTCCGCGTCCAACTGCGCGAATGTCTGTGTGCCGTTTGCGCTTTCGCCAAAATCTTTTAGTCGTTCGTCCATAACGTTCACCTCCTCTCGTCCCTCCGCTCGAGGGCTATTCCCGCCGCTGTTTGGGCGGGGCTACGCGGTGGATTGCTCGTCCAAAATTTCCTTTACTTTTTTAGTTTGGTATGGTAATATTTTTTAGTCAGGAGTGATTTGATTGAAATCTGTCATAATTTGCAATTACTGTAACATGAATTTTATTATTAATGAACGAATATGCACTAAATGTCCCAATTGCGGTCAGACAATCCCTACTTATTTTAGGGAATCCATTCATCATATTTTCGACACGGTATACAGTCACAACCAACATCTTGAACGTGAAGAAATACCCATTAAATCAATTACATACAACGCTAAAACTGATACGTTTGAATTTTGCCCTAAAGATTCTACGGTTTATTATATAGATTCCAAGTTAAGCGGACTTACCGTTGCAATGCCCGACTTCACTGTCGGGTCAATAGATTGTAGCGGTAGGTTTAACTTCTATATGGAATAAGCGTTTCACAATAGTGCAATGTTGCCGTGTTTACAATTTTTCGGGCTATGATAACCCTTAAAACCGCGACCCTTTGTATCTCGCTGGTATTCCCTAAAAGGCTAACCAAAACGCCGTCGATTTCCTTTTCCGCTTGTGTGAAATCCACGTCGGGGTAGTTCTTAGCGATTTGAAGGCTGTCTGTCATTTCTAAGGCGTAATATGCCTTTCTCATTTCAAGTTCTTTGTTTTCCTTGAGTTCGTGCATACCGTTCACCTCCTCTCTCCGCCCTCCGCTCGAGGGCTGTTCCCGCCGCTGTTTGGGCGGGGCTACGCGGTGGATTGCTCGAATTGTGGTTTTTCTTCGTTTTGTTGCGCAAGAATTTCTATAATGCCCCAAATACGCCCAAAGTTGAGGTCATCTAATGCAGTTGCTTTTTTCAACATTTCTTCCAGCAAAAACTCTCGTATATTCATAGCAATCACCTCACTTTTACAAACTATCTATATTATGGATATTATAATCTAATAACAGGATTATGTCAAGCCTTTTTTTCTAATAATTAGAAAAAGATAAACGCTAATGAAAGCGTCTATCTTTTTTTGTTTCTAATAATTTTAACGCCAAAAATCACGCCAAAAATTAAGATGCGTATATTCGATTTTATTTCTACTATATATAAGCCGTAACTGCTTTATGCACTCGACTTCTGTTGCAAAGTCCCTTTTTGCCGAGCCTCGCTTGCTTCTCTTAATAGGCGAGTTGATTCTGTTATATCTTCGTCAAGGTGCTTTAATTCAGTGTCGAGTTCTTTCTCGTTTCTGTTTTCGCTCTCTAAGATTTCCGATACGGACTTAACTAAAAATTCCATTTGCTCCGTTTGCAAGTGCCAAAACTTATACATAATCTCTCTCTGAAAGTTCGATAATTCATAGCCTTTGCAGATTGCATTGAAACGTTTTCTATCTAAATCTTCTATATCGGGTATTAGCATATCACCAACACCATCTAAAAGCCATTCTTTATTTATATTAAACTTACTACAAATAGCATTCACAAAAGGTTGCGTCGGAGTATTATTATCGTTTTCTATACTGCTTATTGCTTTATTAGTCCAACCGCCAAGGAGTTTCCCAAATTCGGATTGATTACACTTTGCAATTTCTTTTCGTACATAAAAAACTCTATCTGATATGTTTTCCATTTCCAGTTTCATTTTATCACCTCCTATCTTTTATTGATAATAACATATTGATAAAAAAAAATCAAATATTTTTCTAATTATTAGAAAAAAGACTTGACATAATCCTATTATTAGATTATAATATCCATAGAATAGAAAAAACAGCCCACCACCCCCCACCCAATCAGCTTGAACGCCCACCAAGAGGACTACAACAGCAGAGAGACCCCACCCCCCGCACTAACCGCGCTAACTCCGAGAGTAGACAGCGGCGGCGGGGGAGGCGGAATCAGGGCG
>BNUF01000266.1 GCA_025997155.1 Clostridia bacterium | reverse complement strand
AAAAGTGTTCAAAATCCTTGCAAATAAATATCGTAACAGACATCATCGTCATGGTCTTCGTATGTCACTCCTTTGCGGCGTTTTTAATTTTGAGTTATCAAATAAATAATTTCCGAAAAGGTCTATTAAACAGAACTTCTATGAAGTAACAGCTCACGCAGAAACAGGTAATGTTGTTTGTACAGTAGATAATATTCAATCACTAAATTTTAAACAGGCAACTGCTGAAAAGGCACAGACATCCACTTGGGATTTTGAGGACGGGGTTATTTATGAATCTACATTAAAAATAAAAACCCATTATGTCGCGCTGAGAAGCAAACACATTGGAACAAAAGACCGCATAGGTTCGCATGATTTAGATATAAAAAACCAAGATGAAAATGGAAGTGCAATTGAACTTTGTATAGAAGGTACATTCAATGATTTTGTGCCTGAAAACAAGCAAAAAGAAAAACCTCGTATGGGTTATATTTATCTGTACAAAAACTCCAAATACAGAGAGGATGCTGCTAAAAAACTATTAAAAGCAGAAAAAATAACCAAATATTGGCAAAAACTCGATGAAGATGGGGATTATGCGTCTACAATTGATGTATCTGCCGAATAGTACAAAAATAAATTTTTAAGTTCTATGGATAAGTGATTTCTGCGAGAAACGTAGTCCCACGGAGATTGTTATACATTATAATTTTATCGGGCAGATTTAATCTTGTTTATTTTAATCTCCGTTTCTTGTCTGGGAAGTCAGGTGACGGGGATTTTTTTGCAATATTTTTTTGTGCGTTTATGCGGTATTTGCCTTGCCGAATAGGCGACAGCCCTTTTCCTGTTTGTGAGGAAGAATTTGTCAAGTACATAAAAAATATTTTTGAATATCTGATAAAAACCTATTGACAAATCAGAAAGTACCTGTTATACTTATTTTTAGAAAGTACCTGTTAAATGTTTTGAGGAGGGCTTGAGATGAGTATGTATGAATCTGATTTGCAAGAAAAGTTCCAACGCCTTATTTGGTTGGCACATCACCACGGACATAAGCACCATATGGAACACGGAGCTATGGCGGACACTTCCAGAGGGCAGGGCAGGGTTTTGGCGGCATTGAAAATGCAAGCGGAAATCAGCACAAAGGACTTGGCGTATCTGCTTGGAATACGCACACAGTCGCTGAACGAACTTCTCTCTAAACTTGAGAAAAACGGTTTTATTACGCGAACGCAATCCGAATCGGATAAGCGAGTTGTTATGGTAGGAATTACCGAAAAAGGTAGGAACGAAGAACAACAAGAATCAGGATTTTTGAGCATTTTTGGTTGTTTGGACGAGAACGAACAGAAAAGTTTCGGCGAGTATTTAGACCGCATTATCGGGGCGTTTGAAGAGCAGATTAGAGACGAATCAACAGCCCTTGACGCCGAGTGGATAAACGTTGCCCGTGAACGCTTTGGCGATAATTTTGATTTACTTCTCGCTATGCGTCAAGGCGGCAATCCGTTTAGACACGGTAGAGGCGGTTTCCCGCACAGGGATATTTTCGGCAAAGAAGGATTTGAACGCGGCGATAGGTTTGGGTTTGGCAGAGAACGGGCAAACCTTGACGAGAAAGAAACTGTAAATCAAAATTAATACAGCTATAAGGGCTACCGCATAGTGTTTGCGGTAGCCTTTTGTTTGGTTTTCAACTTTGCACCAGTATATCCCGTTTGTCGACGTTCTTTTCAAACCACTTAACAGCATAGGAACACGAGGCAACGGTCTTCTTGTTTTAAGATTTGATGTAGTTGTAAACCTCGTTTAGTAATTTATCCGCTATGCCTTGCCCTTGAAGTGAGTCATCGACAAATGTTATGACAGCAGGTATTGACGAGAGTGTGGTTGCGTTTGCAGTTACGATGTATCAGATTAACACGGCTTGGGAATCCGTAAGTGTTTTGACGGACTTATCGTAGGAGCAATTAGATAGGCTTGCAACAGAGAGAAATTGGAAAATGCACTTAGGAAATATAGGCGAGATAACAATATCCGTGTGTTTGACGATATTGACGCGCAGTTTGCCGATTTGCGTAAACGGCGGAATCAACCGCTTGCCTCTGACGCATATGAGCTGTTGGGTTACGTTTACCGCGACTTCACGTTGTTTCAAGTATTTGCGGACTTTATGGAAGAAAGCGGATACAGCAATACGGAAATCGCGGCTAAGCTAAAGTTCTCGAAAGTCTACATTAAGCCGATTGAGGACGGAGAGCATTTGATGAAGTACATTACGAATATGGGTAATGTGAGACCCGAGGTATTGGACGAGATAATCAAAAGTCTTAACAATTTCTTTATGTCTTACGGCAAACAGTAAGGCTTAGGGCGGGTTTGCGACCGCCCTTTTCGTTTGTGAGAGACGGATTTGAGGTAAACCCCATATTGCAAATTCAGCGTGTTTGTGATATAGTTTAGTGGGGAGATGACTTATGCGATTGAATTATCATAAACATTTCTGTCCTTGTAACGATGTAGTCTTTTCAGTTATGTTTGAAAACAAGGATTTGTTTTGTAGGCTATGTTCGTCGGTAAGCGGTAAGGAAATCAAACTAATTGAAAACCCGCACTCTCAAGGACTAAAACGGGAAAAAGACGCGTTGCTAAACAAGATATTATTCGATGTTGTCGGAATAACGGAGAACTCTGAACTGTACAGTATTGATATGC
>BNUF01000265.1 GCA_025997155.1 Clostridia bacterium | reverse complement strand
ACGCGTCGCTTCCTGCAAACTTTTCATGTCGTCGCCCGAAAAGCCGTAGGGTTGCGGGTTTTTCTGCCCGCCTATGCCAAGCCCGCCGTTTTGGGATTTCAATTCTCCCTGTGAACCATATGTGTACTGATGTGTGCCCTGCCCCAAAATACTGGCGTAATTAACCATACTAAGGGATTTTTGGAGTTGCGCGAACTGTTGAGAGTTGATTACTAAAAATCCCGTTCCCGCGTCTTCCGAGGATTGCCCCAAAGTGTTTTTATCCGCCGCGTCGTGCATAAACTTAACCCACGACACCGTTTGGGAAATCATAGCGTCCGCCGTTTCCTGACTTATTGCGTTCGCGTCCGCCAAATACCGCACAAGTTCCTGTTGCGTTCCGACGCGACTGTCAAAGTCCGAGAGTGTTTTCAGGTCGAAGCCCGCGTTGGGCTTGCCCGCGCAGCTTGTGGAAGTTATCGTGATAACAACTGTCAATAGTACCCCGAAAATTTTTATGATTTTTCGTTTATTTATCTTCACTTTATCACTCCTCACGTTTCGGAAATCTTTATGTACGCGGGGTTTCCCCCGCCTGTTTTTACAGAGCTGTCGCGGTCAGTTCAATCAAACCCGCGATAAAATGCCATATCACTTTCCACTCCCCCGATACAAGCAAAGCCCCAATCATCACGGCTACAAGATAAGTTTTTATTCTGTGTCTGATATAGGCTATGAATATGTTACGTCCGCGTAAAGCTTCTTCCTCCTCCGCCGCCGATATAGCGTCCTTGCTTATAAAAACGCGCTGTTTGGCTTCGCTCATACTGATATTTACAAAACCTCGGAATCCCGGTATTACCATGTACACTAAGTCAATAGCGGTCGATAGTATTATTGCCGCGAAAGCAATCACCAAAAGCACTCCAAGTGTCATATTGCCGTAAAATTCAACATTTCGGACTGCCTTAACGAGCCACAGCGCGTCGAGTGTTCGAGATGCGCCTGCAAGGTTTGGGCTACGGAAAAATCGCGGCGGCACTTAACAATGAAGAGATGCCCTCACTGCGGACGTATATGAGCCGGCGGGACGGCGTGGAAATCCCCGCAAAAGCGTGGATAGCCTGCGTAATCAGGCGAATGGCTGAAAACGAGGCGTATATAGCAATTTAATTCACAGCAGACTATGTTTTAGGCTAAAGACTGTGATTGTTGATTCGTTGTCAGTTTGGAAATTTGGAACGCGGCACGCAAATTTGACGGCAAGCGTCAACAAAGCGCAGATACTAAAGAAGGAAACAAGGCTTTTTAAGGGATTTATACGCTATGCCGATTGCATCGATTCGGCATGTTCAAGACACGGAATTTCGGAAAACGACCTGTTGGCGATAATACGCGAGGACATCATAAATCTGCTTAACCGAGTTAGCATTGATGAAACGAGGATTGACAGTGAAATTTATAAACGCCTAAATTCCAAACCAGCGGACGAAGTGCGTAGACGACTTGAACAACTTGCGGTGCGAATTGAGGAGCTTGAATCTGTCAGCGGCAAGTTATACGAGGACAGATTCAAAGGATTTATCAAAGCTTTTAGACGACGCGGAACGCTTTGCCGAAGACACGAGCAAAACAATCCCCTTGCTGAGGGAATTCCTCTCGCTTGAAAATATAGCACGTGACACACTAACCGCTTTGATTGACCATATTATCGTTGCTGAGAGCGTGGGGTGAGGGAAAATCCGAAAGCATAACATTCGAATTGTGTATCGTTTTGGACTTGAATGATTTAGGATTCTGCCATCAGTTTGCAATGTGGCATATACAATAGCAAGGCAAAAAGGTTTCCTTGCGGCAACATCTCCCCAGACAGAATCGGCGTATGCCACCGCGTTCTTTGCGGCGTTGCGAATACGTATCTGCTGCACGGTCAACGTTTCAGACGATTGAATACCTTGCTCGGCGCGTGATTTAGCCGCTTGTTCCGCCTGAATTCTAAGGTCGTCTGAGGCGCGTTCCGTCTCTGCGACGGTCTCAAACTCATTTTGTTTCAAACGGACATTATCGACAATAAATTCCGTGAGGTCATAATCTTTTATATCAAATCCATACATATGATTATCAGCTGGATCAACTTTAAGAATTGGAGCGTCGCCTTTTTTCTGTTCGGATTAAGCATATCGACCTGAATATTATCCACGATAAGCGCGAAAATGCTTGACAAAAATTCTGGCGGCGTGTCGCTCCCGCACTCAAACCAGCTGGCGTTCGCTAATTTCGCGACCTGCGCCTCTTTAAAATCATAACGAAAAAGTGCCGCAGGACGATTCTCCAGCGTAAAGACGACACGCTTAACTCCTCCAAAGAAATCCTCTTTCGAGTTTTTTAGGGTATTATAAGCCTCGACTTTCCCTTCAAAGAGCATATAGGGTTTTTGCTGCAAACCCTCAAATTCAAAATAAGCCGACTTGAACGAAACCTGAGCCATAGCCTTTGGCACGATTTTAGTCTTTACGCTGTTCGACGGTAAAAGCGATATCGGCGAACGGTCTAAATTATACGCGAATGATTTACGCGCAAACTCCATAATTGTACCCCCTTAATTAAGAACTTGTTCCCATAGAAAAAATATGATATACTATCTTCTATGAAGAATATAGAATACACACCAACCAACTACCCAAGCGACCTGACTGACGCGCAATGGGAAAAAATCAAGGAGTTTTTCCCG
>BNUF01000264.1 GCA_025997155.1 Clostridia bacterium | reverse complement strand
CTCGGTCATATCCTTGAATATAGGAAGTTCCTTTATAAGCGGCGCGGCGTCCTGTATGTTTGCCGTTTTGACTATCTGCGTGAGTTTAGCCGCGAAATCCTTTATTTCCGTGAGTTGCGGGCTTACCGCTCCTTTAAGTATAACATTAAGCTGTTCAGATACTTTCACCGAATCAAACACAGGCGGCGCGGCGGCGGTTTGGGTTGCTTGCGGGAGAGCTTGGGCTTTCGCCGAAATCCCCTTGTCCCCGCCCGAAAGCTCCGTAAGCAGCGCGGTTTTCACCTCGCCCTTCGGAAGTTCCATAACCATATCCACAAGTTTCCCGATTTTGTCCGCGACCACCAAACGCCCCGCGTCCTGCCTTGTGAGTTCGTTTAATATCTCGGTGTTTTTCGGCGTGACGCGGAGCAAATTATTAAGAAAAAACACGGCGTTGTTGTCAATGTTTACATTTTGCCCCTGAACTTGCAGCATTTTAACAGCCATTGTCAGTATTTTTATGTTACTCTCCGTCACAGGTTTTTGGTTATTTATAAGAAGTTCCAAAACCTTTAGGTTCTCGGGCGTTCTCTTCATTCCATACGCTTTCAGAAACTGTTCAAGAATCTTTTCCATACTTTCAGAAATAACAGTCGGGGTGGGCAAAGTCGTCCCTTGCTGTGCCGCTTTCGCCGCCGCCTCCAACAGTTCTTTCGGAATTTCTTCTTTTGGTATGTCTTTGAGATTTAGTTCTGTATTCGGCAAATTGTTATTTATTTCCATAAGGATACCTCTTAATCTTTGTTAAGAACGAATAGTAACAACGAGTTCAGCACAACGAGAAGGGCGACGCCCACGTCGGCGAAGACGGCGAGCCACATTGTCGCGTAGCCCAACGCCCCCAGAACCAGCACGATAACCTTGACGGTGAGGGCGAACGCTATATTCGCGCCCACGACCCCCAAGGTCTTGCGCGAAAGGCGAACCGCGTCCGCAAGCCGCGTTATTTTGTCGTCCATAATTACCACGTCCGCCGTCTCGATTGCCGCGTCGCTCCCGATTGCGCCCATTGCGATTCCCACGTCCGCCATTGCCAGCACAGGCGCGTCGTTGATTCCGTCCCCCACAAACGCCGTCGCGCCTTTTCGCAGTTCCGCGAATTTGTCGATTTTGTCGGCGGGCAGAAGTTGGGCGAAAAATTCGGTAATCCCGACAAAATTCGCCGTCTCGCGGACGTTCTCCGATATGTCCCCCGAAAGGCAAGCCGTTTTTATCCCCATTGACTTAAGTTCGGCGACGCCCTCTTTCGCGTCGTCCTTGATTTTGTCGGAAACGACCACACAGCCGAGATATACCCCGTCTTCGGCGATATGCACGGCGACGCCCGACTGGGCGGGGTCTTTGTACGCTATGCCGTAATTTTTCATAAGAAGGGAGTTGCCGACGATAGTTTGCCCCGAAACCAAGCCCTGCCCCGCGATTTCCGAAACGCCCTTTGCCGCGGGGATATCCTCCTCGCAGGAATCCACGATGGATTTCGCTATCGGGTGGTTGGAAGTTTTTTCAAGGGAGCAAATTTTCGCGAGAAGCGCGTTCTCCGAGATGTCTTTTTCGGGCAGCAAAACACGGACGGCAAAACGCCCCTCTGTAATCGTGCCTGTCTTGTCGAATACAATCGTTTCCAGTTTAGCCAACACCTGTATATACGTACTCCCCTTGACAAGAATACCGTTTCGCCCCAGCACCCCGACCCCCGCGAAAAACGCCAAAGGCACGGACACCACAAGCGCGCAGGGACACGACACCACAAGGAAGATAAGCGCGCGCATAAGCCAAACCTCTGTGAAACTCGCAAGATTCCCGCTCACAATCGGAGGGATAACCGCGATTGCCACCGCCGCCCAGCAAACGACAGGGGTATACACCCGCGCGAATTTCGTGATAAACTTCTCCGTCTTTGATTTAAGACTGCCCGCGTTTTCGATTAGTTCGAGGATACGCGCCGCCGTCGACTCAAGGTAGGGTTTCGACACCCGCGCCGTGAGAACGCCGTTAAGGTTGATACTCCCGCTTAGGATAGCGTCCCCCTCCGACACCGCGGCAGGGAGAGGCTCGCCCGTCAGTTTCGACATATCAATCAGGGATTCCCCCGCGAGAACCACCGAGTCGGCGGGGATTTTCTCCCCCGCCTTGATTAGGATTATGTCGCCCGCCTGAAGTTCCTCCGGGGTTTTGACGACTTGCGTGTCCCCCAAAAGAAGTGTCACGGTGTCGGACTTTAAGTCAACAAGGTCGCGTATACTCTTCCGCGATTTTTCGACCGCCAAATCCTGAAAAAATTCCCCGACTTTGTAGAAAAGCATAACGGCGACAGCCTCGGAGAAGTCGCCAAGGGCAAGCGCGCCGATAGTCGCCACGCTCATCAAAAAATTCTCATCCGTAAAATCCTTGCCGCGCAGGACGTTCCTAAGAGCTCTTTGCACAACGTCCCCGCCGAGAAGAACATACGCGAAAAGCAACGCCGCAATCTGAACGTTCCCCGAAAAAACGCGCAGAACGGCAAGGAGGAACAAAACCGCGCCAAGGGCGAATATTGCTATCCTTTTCCTTGAAAGTTCCTCCGTCTCTTCTTCCTCCGTATAATTAACCTTTACGTCCGGTTCAAGTTCATATACAATATTTTCGATATCCTTAATCAGGCTTTTTTCATCGGCATTTTCGTACCCCACGACAAGCCGCCCCGCCGCGAAATTCAGGCTGGC
>BNUF01000263.1 GCA_025997155.1 Clostridia bacterium | reverse complement strand
CAAATTTGAACTTTGTGGAACGCGAGCAGGAAGTTCTGAAATTTTGGAAAGATAACCGAATTTTTGAGAAAAGTATTGAACTTCGCAAGGACGGCGAAACCTTTACGTTTTTTGACGGTCCGCCTACCGCCAACGGCAAGCCGCATATCGGGCATATCATAACCCGCGCCGTGAAGGACATTATCCCGCGCTACAAGACGATGAAGGGGTACAAAGTAGACCGCAAGGCGGGGTGGGACACCCACGGGCTGCCCGTGGAACTTGAAGTCGAGCGGAGTTTGGGAATCAGCGGCAAGCCCGACATTGAAAAATACGGTGTCGAGCCGTTTATAAAAAAGTGCAAGGAGAGCGTGTTCAAGTACGAGAGCGAATGGCGCGAGATGAGCGACCGCGTGGGGTTCTGGGCGGATATGGACAATCCGTATGTGACGTATCACAACGAGTACATTGAGTCCGTCTGGTGGGCGTTGCGTACTGTTTGGGACAAGGAGCTTATTTACAAAGGGCATAAGGTCGTCCCCTATTGCCCGCGCTGCGGGACGGCGCTTTCGAGCCACGAAGTCGCGCAGGGGTACAAGGACGTTAAGGAAACTTCCGTGTTTGTCAAGTTTAAGGCGAAGGACGCGGAGGAGTATTTTTTGGCGTGGACGACAACGCCGTGGACGCTCCCGTCAAACATAGCACTTGTTGTGAACGCGAAGGAAGACTATGCGCGGGTTAAAAGCGGCGGCGAAATATATATTATGGCAAAGGCGCTTTTGGACGGCGTGCTTGAGGGCGGTTACGAAATAATCGACGAGTTCGCGGGGAAGACGCTTGAAAACCGCGAGTATGAGCCGTTGTATGATTTCACGGCGGCGGTATCCGACAGGCGGGCGTTTTTTGTGTGCTGTGACGATTATGTTACGCTTACGGACGGCACGGGAATCGTGCATACCGCGCCCGCTTTCGGCGAAGACGACGCGAGGGTCGGGCAGATTTACGATTTGCCGTTTGTGCAGATGGTGAACGAGCAAGGGAACTTTGTGGAGGAGGCGACGCCCTACGCGGGGATTTTTGTCAAGGACGCGGATAGTTTGGTTATTAAAGATTTGACAGAAAACGGCAAACTTTACAAGGCGATACCCTATGAACATTCATATCCGTTCTGTTGGCGTTGCGATACCCCGCTTTTGTATTACGCGAGAAACACGTGGTTTATCAAGATGACCGCCGTGCGGGACAAGCTGGTGGCTAGCAACCAGACCGTGACGTGGTATCCCGACAACGTAAAAGAAGGGCGTTTCGGCAATTTCTTGGCGAACGTCGTGGACTGGGGGCTTAGCCGCGAAAGATACTGGGGAACGCCGCTGCCGATTTGGGAATGTGAGTGCGGACACAGGCACTTAATCGGCTCGATTTCAGAACTCAAGGAATTGGGCGACAACGTACCAGACGATATCGAGTTGCACAAGCCCTATGTTGACGCGATTTTTTTAACCTGCCCGAAATGCGGCGGCAAGATGAAACGCGTCACGGAAGTTATCGACTGCTGGTTCGATTCGGGGGCGATGCCTTTCGCGCAATGGCATTATCCTTTTGAAAATAAGGATATTTTTGACACGCATTTTCCCGCCGATTTCATATCGGAGGCGATTGACCAGACACGCGGGTGGTTCTACACGCTTATGGCGATTTCGACGCTTTTGTTTGAAAAATCTCCCTTTGAGAATTGCATAGTTTTGGGACACGTTCAGGATAAAGAAGGGCAGAAGATGAGCAAGCACAAGGGGAACGTCGTCGACCCGTGGAGCGTGCTTAATAAATACGGCGCGGACGCGGTGCGTTGGTACTTCTTCTCAAATTCTATGCCGTGGCTTCCGAATCGTTTTTCGGAGGAGGCGGTGGGCGAGGCGCAGCGTAAATTTATGGGTACTCTTTGGAATACTTATGCGTTCTACATTTTGTACGCTAATATAGACGAGTTTGACCCGTCAAAATACACTCTGAATACCGATAATATTATGGACAAATGGGCGTTATCAAGATTGAACCACTTGGTTGAAGCTGTTGACAAAAATTTGAATAACTATAAACTTACCGAGAGTTCACGCGCAATCGCTGAATTCCTTGACGACATCAGCAACTGGTATGTGCGGCGTTCCCGCGAGCGGTTTTGGGCGGCGGGTATGGAAACCGACAAAATTAACGCGTATATGACTCTCTACACTATTTTGTATACCGTCATAAAGCTATCCGCACCGTTCGTTCCGTTTATCACGGAAGAAATCTACTCAAACCTTGTTAAAAGCGCGGACAAGAACGCACCCGAAAGTATACATTTCTGCGACTACCCGACTGCCGACAGCTCCCTCCTTGACCGCGAACTTGAGGAAAATATGTTTAGCGTGCGTCATATCGTATCAATCGGACGCGTGCTTAGAAACAGCGCGAACATAAAAAACCGCCAGCCTCTCTCGGTAATGTATATAAACGGCGCTAGCAAAACTATGGCGATTCCGCCGATTTATTTGGACATTGTTAAAGAGGAACTTAATCTTAAATCCGTGGAATTTTCGGAAAATATAAAAGAATTTGTGACGTACAAGTTCAAACCGCAGCTTCGTACCTTGGGGCAGAAATACGGCAAATTAGTCCCTAAAATTAACGAAATACTGCAAAACGGCGACGGCGAGGCGTTTAACGCGGAGCTTGGCGCGTCTGGCGCTTTGAAGCTAGGTATCGACGGGACGACTGTACTGCTTGAGGA
>BNUF01000262.1 GCA_025997155.1 Clostridia bacterium | reverse complement strand
TTGTGAGGACATCAGAGCTTCTTTGCGGACATACATCGAAATGAACAAGTTGACATTAGGTATCCGCGAAGCTATGCCGTCGAGCAGCGTCAGTTGTTTATTTGCCTTGACAAGCATCTCAACCATATCGGCAAGCGTCGGCGGGATATATCTGGTGCTATTCAGCGTACTGCCCGCGCCGCCTATCCAGTTTTGCGAATAGCGAAATTCGCCGGGCGTTTTCTCCTGTCCGCGAACGCCCTCCATAAGCACGGCGTGAGTTTCCTTGATAAGCCGGTTACAGAGCGGCAACGCTGACAGGCGCGCCATCGCGAATTCGGTGGCTTTGATATAATTTATAACATCCGCCACATTACGGTTGGCGTTCTCGCCAATAAGCGGGTCAAGCACGTCTTCGAGCGTGGCTTGCGTACCCTCGATTTGTGAGGACATCAGAGCTTCTTTGCGGACATACATCGAAATGAACAAGTTGACATTAGGTATCCGCGAAGCTATGCCGTCGAGCAGCGTCAGTTGTTTATTTGCCTTGACAAGCATCTCAACCATAGCGCTATCAAACTCAATAGGCGGGTTCGGCGGCAGCGGCGCGGGTACGAACGATTGATACTCCGCATCCCCTGAAAGGTTGTTTTTGAATGTTCCAGCTCTATTAGTCACGCGGCGGTCTCCTTTGATTTTGAAATTAATAATACTATCATAACACGTTAATTTCAATTTATCAATCTAATTTGAAATTAAAAACGACTCCGCCTGTAGTTATTTCAAACAATAACCCCGCGAAAGCAAGCTCTGACAGTAGCTTTACGATAGTCCCGTGACGGCAATAGCCGTCAGCCTAAACGCCGTCTATGCAATTCTCGTAAAGGAAATTTCTTAGTAAACTTATGTCGCCAGTCTTGTAGTATTCTATAAGCGTTTCGCGGAATAGCGTCTGCATTTCGATAGGAATCGTTATGATTCCCGCGCCGTTTGAAATCATAATATGGTTCGCCGCAAGCATAGACGTAGTTTCGCTCCGCCCAGAGAACATTCGTTTCCGCATAGAATATCCCAACAGGGCGATAGCTCTTTCAGTAGGGCTATCCGTGTTTTGGATTTCGCGGATACGTTTCGCGTTTTCGTGTTTTGTCTGTGATTTATCCCATCGGTATATTTGACGCCGCTGTTTGGGCTTATCTTGGATAAAGCGTTCGTCCCAAAGCGCTCGGTGCATATGCGGATTGCAGATAAAATCATAATCGAGCCGCTTTTCGAGATTAGCGAGCATAAACATCCAGCCGTCTTTGATTTCGCTTTCCAAGGATTCGCCGTAGGGCTTTCTATTACCGATAGTGGCACTTTGCCGCTCAAACTCGGCAATTCGGAGTAGATACATTTCTGAATTACTTTCAGCAAGTTTTATATTATGCTCAATCGTCATATTAAATTTGTCTTTTGTATGTTCAATGGGTTTTCCGCATTTGTTTGATTGTATGGCGACATTCGTTGGCAGTTGTGTTTCTTCTATGATAAATGGACTCGAATCCTGCCAGATGATAATGTTCTGCGGCATATTTTTGCATAAATACAGTCCGCCGCCGTTTTCTTCGGGCAAGAATATCCGCCCGTGTCCCTCGAACACGCTGTTTAAGATTTCGGCATTCGCGGTACTTAAAATTCGTTTTATGAAACGCTTAGTTTCGGGCGTGTTCGCGTAAAGCCCTACGGGAGACGGAAACTCCCTGATTTGCATAGTTTTTTCGGGAAATCTGTTACCGAACATATACTCGAATTGATATTTCGGTTGCGTATTCGACATAGTTAGTTCAGTTAGTACGCCTATAAGTCTGCTCCTTAAAGTCGTTTCGTCTTGGCTCACGGGCAAAGGCTCGGAGCAAACATATAATTTACGCATATTTTCCCTTCTTCCGATTGTTTAGGATAACGATAATAATTATACCGCGCCAGAACACCATCGACAACGTCACACAAAAAAAAAGAACCGCCAATTTCTTGACGATTGTAAAAAGCGGCGGTATATTCCTATTGCGCCTCAAAAGCGGAAACAGAATTTTATCGTGTAACCGAGAGAATCATCGCCGAGAAAAGAGGTTTTGATATATGTCAAATAATGTAAATTTTACTGACAAACGGTCGGAGCGAGAAATTTTACGCAAAGGTTCGCAAAATTTGACTGAACAAGAAATCGGACTTGCAATGCGAAGCACAAAGGCAAGCTGGGAATTTGAAGGATTTTATCTAACTGACGATGATGACGATATAGGTCGCAAAGTTCTTAAAGGTGAAATGACTGGCGACCAAGCCGTTGATTATTATCTTGCAAAAAGAAGGCTGAAACGCAATGATTGATGATGTTTATTGCTATACAAACGGAATTCTCAATAATAAGTTCGGAATAACCGATTTCGACGAACTTCAAGTGCTTGAGGGCAGTATTACCTGTGTTCGCGCACGTGAAGTCAAAGAAAACCCAATTATAGGCAAATTCGACTTCCAACATTTGAAAGATATTCACAGACATATTTTTGGAGATATTTATAGTTGGGCTGGTGAAATACGCCGTGTAGGTATCGCAAAGCCTGGTATGACGGGACTCATAAAACGTCCTGTAGAGTTTTGCCCTAATTGGCAAATTCTTAAACGCGCTGATGAAATCTTTGGACTCTTGGCAAAAGACAATTGTTTGCGGGGCGAAACTACGTCTATGCTTGCGGCGAACCATATTATGATTTCAAACGGCGCGGGAATCATAACGATTCC
>BNUF01000261.1 GCA_025997155.1 Clostridia bacterium | reverse complement strand
GTCCCGAACACGTATTTACGATTATCGATACCGTCCTTGAGTTCGAGGGCGGCGACGGTTTATTTATCGGATTCGGCGTTAAAGTTTTAGCTGATTTTGAAAAATCAAACGAAATCAAAACGCTTGCGGTAACGGTTGTGCCGTCAAGGTTTGCGGACACGGACACGCACAACCCCGAAGCAGGCGAAAAGGAAAACTATTACGGCGTACCCGCTAAATTACTTACTCGGCTTAACACGCACTATACGGCGGTTAATATCTATATGGACGAGCCGATTAAGAGCGTCGGCAAGTATTTTTACAGAACGACCGAACGCAACCCCTATGGCGATAACGCGGCGCGAGAAGCGACAGTTGAGGATTTTCTCAAGTATAAACTGCTGCCAAATCATCAGGGCGAATCCGCAAGTAATAACAGCACCGCAATTACAGCCGCGGCATAACCGCCGCGCCAGCCGCCGAACAAACAGCAGAGGAAAACCTTGAGAACATAATATCCGCGCTGAACGTGTGGTTCGAGCAGTTTAATTTTGAGGACAACATATTTAACTCAAAAAACACAAACTGCTATCTTCTTGATATGTTCGAGAACGGCAAAAACGATGAGGAAACCCGTGTACGCTTTGTGTTAAGCCGTTCGCTGATTATCTCGGAGAGTAAACGCCTGACTTCTTTCGCGGTCGCGAACATTCTTTCAAGGTTGTTCCCGAACTCGCGGTTTACTCTTAAAAGCAAGGAGTTTTTCGGGGAAAACAACACCGCGTTCGTTCTTGGATTCAAGTCGGACAAGGGCGGCAAGCGGATTATAGTGACGGGTACGCCGTCGAACGTAAATCGGGGCGGCGAGTTTTTTGTTTATCCGAAACTTACTTTAGGCGACATGAATTTTGACTATTCAAGATTGAAGAAAAAATACTCATATGCCTATTACAGAACGACCGAATTTAACCCGAACGGAGACAACGCGCTAAGACCCGCCGCTTTGGGGGATTTTACAAAATACGGCTTAATCGATAAAGGGGGAAGTATTTATTGACAAAAGATATCCTCATAACAGAATACCATCTGAACGAGTTTGACGGCAAGGATATAAAACCCCTTACAAGCCGCCGCAAAGAAGAAATAATCGGCACTCTTGTGGGTTACGAAAATACTCCCGAAAACGCAGACAAATCCGCCGATAACGCGCCTCACCTCAAAGTAGGCGTTTCAGGCTCGTTAATCGCGGTATTTCTCGCGGCGATTTTCATCGGAATTATAATCAAACACAAACTTGGCAAACGATAAGAAGTCTTGAAAAGAGGAACATATGGAACGCGAAACGGGAACGCTGACGGCAAAGAAACTCTTAGCCGCCTACCACGCAATGGAAATCAACTTTAACCTTGAAATACAGAGAAAATCCGAGCAATGGGACGGCAAACGCAAGTCGCTCTTTATCCTGAGCATTTTACAGGACTATCCGATACCCGCCTTGCAAATATTGAAAGACGGCAAAATCAAGTACATCGTTGACGGCAAACAACGCCTTACGACACTTTTCGATTTTATGTGCGGCGAGTTTAAGCTAACGCCTAAACTTATGGAAAGTGAGGAAGATATACGGGTTTTCCGCGACGGCGCGTCCGACACTTACGACAGCTCGTCTATACTAAACAAGGAGTTCGACACTCTCCCGCCCGAACTTCAAGACCGCATAGAAACGTATGTTTTTAACACAAACACATATGACCGCGCAAAAACCTCAAACGACGACATCGAGAACGTGTACAGACGCATAAACAACGGCGTTCCGCTGGGGAGCGACCAAAAGTTAAAAGTAATTTTGGGGTTCGATTGCATAAAGGAAATGCACAATTTGATTGAAAGCGAGTTTTTGCAGAAAGCGGTAAACATCTCGAAAGGCGGGCATACACGCGACGCGGAGATGTCCGTGCTTGTACAGTCAATAATTCTTCTTAACGACGAACCTTTTTCGGGGAGTTTCCTAAACAAGTAAATGATTGATTACGGCGTGAAATTCCGCGCCTTGCCAAGCGCGGAAACAAAGGCGGTACTTGAAAAGGTTAAGAAATCTTTTGACTTTTTGGAAAGCGCGTTTTCTCCGCTTTTGGTGGAAAACGTAGGCAAGGCTTTTGCTAAAAGTTTGAAAGAGCCGCTTAAAAAAATCACGATTCCGAATATTGCCGCACTCGGCTATCATGCCGTCGCCGCCGAAATCGCCCCGATGAAATTTCAGGAGTGGTATCTGTCGTTTTTTAACGAGGAAAATCCTTCTTTCATCGATTATTCAAAGTTCTGCAAAACGGCTACGGCGGCGGGCGATAACGTCCTAGGGAGGTACAAAATCCTTAAAGCCTCGTTTGAAGCGTATTTCAAGATAGCCTTTGACGACTTTCTTGCCAAAAATGAGACTGACGCAAAGGACGAGGACGAATCGGAGGATACAGAAGAAAAACCTAAAACTCCTGATTATTCGGAGTTTGCTGATGATGACGATACTTTCTCGGGGGAAATTGTAAATGACTGAAAAAAACTTTTTTTGATAATTTGCGGAAATAAATGCGCGGGGGAGGTGCGGGTGTGGACGAACGGCGCGGGCGAAAACGCCGCAAGCGCGTATTGGTTTTCGTGATTCTGTTCGCGGCGGTTTTGGCGGTTATCATAGCGGCAACGGCGTGGCGGCAGAGTGCTGTACGCCGATATATGGAAATAGCGCAAACCGCCGCGATGATTTTGGACAAAAACAATCCCTTGTCGG
>BNUF01000260.1 GCA_025997155.1 Clostridia bacterium | reverse complement strand
TCACCTGACCTTAATCCGATTGAAAAATTGTGGGCAAATGTTAAAAGAAGATTGAGATTTCATATGCACAAATTTGATTCTTTTTGGGATGCGTTGGCTAACGCTTTTAAATAGCCTCGACTATATTTCTTCCCGGGACGCTTCCCCCGCAAAATCTCCGACAGCTGCGTGCAACATATCCCGATTTCCCCCGCCAAATCCTTAATTTCCATATTCCTCTCGTTAAGCGCGTTCCGTACTTTTATCCCGAATGGAGTTAAAGCTCGTTTCCCCCTAACTCCCTGCTCTCTCATAAAGTTCTATCGCCCCCTATTTAATGCCCGTTAAACGCCCGTTAAACGCCCGTTAAACGCCATTTTATCAACCACCGCGACATCTTCCCGTTCGCAATACTTTTTGTACACGCCAAAACGGTTATTACTGTAATACCCACTGTGTACGCCCTTACCGTCCAAATCATAAAGCCAGCACACAAACTGTTCCACCGCGCCGCCGTTATACGCGACACACGCCCGCTCGCCCCGAAACATCACCGCGTAGCCGTAATATTCATCATCAGTAACCGCCAAATCAAACACCGTCCCTTATGGTTATCTTCCCGTCTATTTCCGCAAGGTATTTCTCGGCGTCCGCCCGCGTTGTACTCTAAAAAATCCCATACAATCAGTATTGTGAGGGCTTTTTATTTATTACGCGGAAAGGATAGATTTCGCGGTGTATTTGTTAATCAATCCTATCTCCGATGGTGGAATGTTATTGTCAAAATGCAAGAAAACACGAGCGATGAAACGTCCTAAATGGTGAATGTTGACACGCTCCGCAAACTCTTTGGTGTTTCTTGATTTAGAGTATGCATCGCGGAAGAATTTCAACGCTTGACGAGCATCGTCAGTGGAGATAAAAGTTCCACTCTCGGCGGGAATATGTGTTTGCATCGCTTTTTGAACATCAGGAAAAACACGAACTAAATCACGGTCATAGTGAAACGAATGGGACAAGTTGAATAAGAAGTCCGCATTTATCTCTAAGTCGTAATCAGATTTAAGCTCCGAACGAGAAAGTATCATATCTGCCAAGTCAAACAGCACAGGCAAATATTTGAAAGTCGATTTTTCAAGATAATAGTATGAGAACTTATCGGCGAAACGCACAGCCGCGTTTAAGTTTTTTGATTCTCTAATTTCGTTAGCGAGTTCGCACATTTCTGATTTAACTCTCCAGTTTGAACGAATAAGTTGGACAAACTCATCAACGGCGTTGAGTGGGTTTTTGTGTGAATAATAGAACGCAACAAATATTTTCCCGAAAAATGTCCGTTGAAATCTTGGAAAAAATGCTATTTTGAACAGTCCTTTCTGTATGCACTCAAGAAACATTTACAGCTTATAGTATAGTTCGATGTTGCGAACTTGTCAACATAAAAGTTTTATTTTTAGAATTATTGGAATTTTATGAAAGGGGTTGCGTTAGAGATGTTTTTTGAAAAACTAAAAGAATTGTGTAAAAAAAACAAGACCACGCCTACAGCAGTTGCTTTAGAGTTAGGTCACGGCAGAAGCAGTATGTCCCATTGGAAAAAAGGAAACACCCCAAACGGAGATATACTCTTGAAATTTGCCGATTATTTCGATGTTTCGGTTGATTACTTGCTACGACAAGAAGAACCTACAAGACCGCATACGGGATACGTTACAGGCGTAAACGTTTCTCTGGCTGATGATGAGCAGGAACTTCTTGAAACATACAGAAAGTTGAAGACACTTAACAAGGGTATTGTGTTAGAAAAATCGCAAACTCTTTTGGAAATACAGGTGTAAGACCGCATGAAGAATGAAAAAAAGCGCGGAAGTGAAAAAACCGAAAAAATCCGCGAAATCCCGAAATGGCGGGATTTTTTATTTTGGGTTGTGCAATATTCTAATTCTTGATGTCGTGGAGTGAATGGGTGAAAATGGTATGAGAGGGGGAAAATGGGGGAGAGTGCGAGGGGCGTTCAATGGCGTTCAAATTTGTTTAATGGGCGTTTAATTGGTGTTTAATTTTTGTTCAATATTTTTTGAGGTTGTTTAACAGGCGTTAAAATGGGGGTTTGTGAGGGGTGGGGGGCAAGGGATTAGGAGCGGGGATTGAAAGGGGAGAGTGGGGGAAATTGGGAGGAAAATGGAGGGAGAGAGGTGGGGGAATTGGTGGGGGAGGGGAAATATTGCACAACCTTGGGGGGAAAAATTGGGGATTTGGTTGTGTAATCTGGAGGGGTTGATTTTGTTGAGGTTTAGAGGAGGTGAGGAGTGGGGGAACTGGGAATGAGGTGAGGAGAATTGGAAATATTGCACAACTGGTGTGAAAAATTTCTTCATTTAATACATATCGGAAAAACTGGTAATTTTGGACACAGTAAGTAGGCGGGGCAGAGCGGGTCGCTCCGCTCCTGTGTGGTGGCAGGGAGTTTGGGCAGGGTCACTCCGCTCCCGCACGGTGATGGGGCGGGGCGTGTCAGCACGGTGAGGGAGGCGGGTGTTCCGCTCCAGCGGGGGGGTGGGCGTTCCACCCCCGTATGGTGAGGGTCAATTGGATTGTTGGTTTGTTTTGGTATGGTTGGGGTTATTGGGTTTGGTTGGGGGTTTGAGTATGGTTGGCGGGGCTGTGCCCAGTACAACGCCGATTGTGCTGATTTCGGGGTCGTTGGTTATTGGAATCGGGGGGAATTTGGGGTTGAAGGAGAGTAGCTCGAAAGTGCGGGTGGTGTAGTTTACGTGTAGTTTTTTGCAGAACTGGTCGC
>BNUF01000259.1 GCA_025997155.1 Clostridia bacterium | reverse complement strand
TCAATGCGTTCAACGCTTTTTCCCTTAAATCTATTGAATATGCCATACTTTTATTTTAACACATCTATTCAATATTTTAAATAGCCTTGACTATAAGACGCGCTGACGGGCAGTTTGTGTCGGGAAGTATCCTTGACCAAAATCAGCCCAACACCGCCGCAAACAGCCCCAACAAGACAGTGTCGCCAAATGGTGATATTAAGGGCAGTTACACAACGGACGCGAACGAACGTATCCTCATAAACGCAATAACATCGGGCGAGTACCAAGCTATTGAGCGTACCCCGCTCTCGGGATATGAGTTGGACACAGACGTTCACGCCGTTACCATTACCCCAGGCAAGTTAGCGACAGTTCAAGGGACTTCGTATCCTGAAAGTTGACGCTTTAAGCAAATCCCCGATTTACTGGGTAGAGTTTATGGTTTTCGACCAAAACGGCAATGTCGTCGGGCGATACGTCACCGACAATAACGGCGTTATCGACTTCACAGGCGTTCTCTCCGAGGGACGCTACACAATCCGAGAAACAAAATGCGCCCCGGGCTATTATCTTGACGAAATGCCCAAGACCATTGAGTTTGTATCGGGCAAAATGACAGAGATTCGTTGGGAGAACACGCCGCAAATGTCGCAAATCCAGATAACAAAACGCAGCGGCGACGACAACGAAGTCAACGGACTTCCGAAAGGCTCGCCCCTTGCGGACGCTGTTTTCGAGGTTTACGCTTACAAGTCGGGCAATCTTGTTGACCGTTTTATCAGCGGAGCGGACGGACGCGCTGTATCAAAGCCGCTCCCGATAGGGCGTTATCTCGTCAAAGAGGTTCAAGCTCCGCAATGGTACAAAATCTCCGACCAAGTAATGGACGTGGAACTTGAGTTCGCCACACAAATCGTCAAATTGGAATACCTCAACTACAGCGCGAACACAGGCGTAACTATCCGCAAAACGGGCGTTTATGAAGCTATGTCCAACGACACTATCTACTGGGATATCAAGGAGTTACAAAACACGTCAACTATCACCCTCACGGACTTCTTCTGGCGCGATATTGTGCCGACCGACGCGGTTCGCCTTACGAAAATCGTCACAGGCACATACAATCAAAGCGACCACCAACAAAGGCGATACAAAAATCATCTCCGACAACCTAAGCTCCACGCGGAACAACGTCATCGACTGCTCCAACGCATCGCTTGGTCTTGGCAGAGACGAATACGTCACAAGTTTCACGCTTGTATTCGGCACAGTAAAAACTCCGCAAATCTACGCCAATGTTCTTCCGAATTTACCAAATCAATATCAATTTGCCAATAAATGTGATATAGGTGGTAAATTCGGCTCAGAATGGATAATCGGAAACAGCACATGGCTTACAGAAATTTACAGCAAACAAGGCAAATTGCCACGTACTGGGTACTAAGAGTAACTTATAAAATAACATTAAAAGTATCATAAATTATATAGACCGACGGCGGCTCAAACCGCCGTTTTCTGCTTTTGGTAATTGGAGGGACACTCAATGTCAGGTTTCACTTAGACTATATTTTTTCTACAACTTTATCGGCACAAGGCCGTTAATATCCATAGAATCTTCCGTAATCACGCAGTCAAACGCGACTGCCTTTACTCCTGATTCTATGACAGAGACAAGTGCCGCTCCGAATTCGGGATGAGTTTTATAATTCGGAGTGAAGTAAGTTACGTCTTTCATTTGGATAACAAAAACGACAAAAGCTTCATACCCATCCGCAACGCACTTTGCCAATTCGTTCAAGTGTTTCACGCCGCGTTCGGTAGGAGCGTCAGGGAACATTGCGATTCCGTTTTCTTCTAAAGTTACGCCTTTAACTTCAATAAACACCTTGCGTTCCTCAGTTTCAACGTAAAAATCAATCCGTGAATCACCATATTTTGTTTCGGGCTTTATGAGCGTAGTGTTCTCTATAAACTTACCTTGCCGAAGGTATTCCCCAAAAGTACGGTTAGGGGCTTGGCTGTCCATATTTATGAGGCGGTCGCCTTTCCATACGGACACAAGGTCATATTTAGTGGAACGGGTGGGATTATCTACTTGATTCACATAAACCCGCGTTCCTTGCACAATCAACTCCTTGCATCGTCCTGTATTTTTAACGTGGCAAATTTCTGCATTGCCGCCGATCTCCACTTCGGCGATAAATCTGTTCGGACGGCACAAGAACACTCCCTCGCGGATATTTTCGTATACCAAGTCAATCACCTTCTCTGACTCTATTTTATCACAGATTTTCTGTTCTCTCAATATTCTGTTGGCTGGGCAAACCTCCCACAGCGTTAGATAACCTTAATCAGATAATGGCGGCAAAATCGGATATCTTCAAAAAAATGATAGGCGCGGAGGAACTGTAGATTGAACACCTTGAGGGGCGTTTGTCGTTTCCGTGTTTTAAGCCTAACACCGATTTAGCCGTGGTATACGCCTATTCCCATTTGGTTGCCGCAATCCGCGAAACGGCTACGGAGAAGGAACTTGAGGAGGGCGACAGCGAACGCTTTCGCGGCAGACGCGCCTTGCTTTATATTGGGTTAATCGGCGCACAATACCGCGCGTCAAGGAAAATACTGCTTTTACGGCTTGAGGGCAACGGGAGTTGGAAAAAGAACGACTCGGCTGACGCGGTTCAAGCGGTTGAACAATAAGACCA
Organism: Clostridia bacterium; assembly: GCA_025997155.1. Lineage (GTDB taxonomy): Bacteria > Bacillota > Clostridia > Lachnospirales > WQUN01 > BNUF01. Next base: position 119 of record BNUF01000259.1, on the reverse strand, counting down.
GCTATTAAAAGTCAATAGGTAACTTAAAAAAATTTTAGTAAAAAAGCAAAAACCACAGAAATGAAAAAATAACACGAAAAAAAGACCTAATGACATAGAAAAGGCGAGTGACAAAATGT
>BNUF01000258.1 GCA_025997155.1 Clostridia bacterium | reverse complement strand
TATGGTCTGTTCCGAATTACGCAAACCTTGTCGCGGACGGGCTTGCGCCCATTGTCGCGTACTACATCAAATTCATACGAGACAAAACGATTATCAAACTGCCCTCCGAGAGCAACACGCCTACCCGTGAAGCCGCGTTAAACTACATTGAGTTCGTTGAGAATTTGCAAGATGATATAGAACTTCATCTCAAAAACCCCGAAGATATAGTGAATTACTGGGTTTCGTTTCTTTTGCGCGGCGGATATATCATAGAGGACGGCGAGAAAGGCGAAAATCATTACAACTACACGGAAAAAGCGCGAGGTTATTTGGCGCTTGGCGGGAAGTGGAAGTCTTTTGTTTGGGGAGAACAAACCCTTGCGTATAAGCAGATTGAGGTCGATTACCTTAACTTCCCCGAACACACCGTTATAACCCCGTCGGGGCTTAGATTCGCTTGGATTACGGACGCGGACGGCTCGCCCGCGCTTGCGGGGGCTAAACTTGTTGAAAGCATTGCGGGGCGGGATTACGCGGTACTCGGCACGGCAAAATCGGCGCGTGAACTGTACGAAACGCTTAACGGCAAAAAACGCCCGAATATCTACAAGATAAGGAAAACCACGCCGAATATGCGTCCTCTTGGAGACGGCGGGTCGCCCGTAGATATTGCGTCGTCCTATGAAATACGCGAGGTTTTCGGGTTCAGGAGCGTTGAATTCGGGAATTATGTGCGTCAAAAAGAGCGTAAAATGTTCTTAAACGCCGCGTTTGACGGGTGTATGGACATTTCCGCGCTTACAAAATTCTTGCCGAAAGATATTTCGCTTTCACACGAAAAGCCCCATATCACCGCACTCGGACTTGCTTACGGTTCAAGAGGAACAGGCAACCTCGGCGGACGCGGAAAGTACACGGCTATGTACTACCCGAAGTTATATCTTCTTGCGCTTACGCGGACGGCGGGTATCGGAGCTATGGCGCACGAATGGGGACACGGGCTTGATTATTTTGTATCGGAACTGTGCGGTATTTCACACAATGACCTTGAAACAATTGAACAGCCGAAAGACGAGAAGAAAACCGCGCTTGCAAAGGCTTGGCGGGAACTGCACCGCGTGTTCAAGTACAATCAAAACGGCTACAATACAGAATTTTATACTCACGCGAAACTTCTTGACCAAAAACGCGCAAAAGGCTATTGGAGCAAGCCGACAGAGCTTTTCGCCCGCGCCTTTGAAGCGTATACGGAAGATAATTTAGGCGGCGTGAACACTCTTTTGACGGAGGACAACACTCACACATTCGGCAAGTTTAGGCGCAAAGCCACCAAAAAGAGAGCGTCCATTGAGATTGAGGTTTCGGCGTTTCCGATAAATCAAGAAGAACGTGAGAGGATTAACGCCGCCTTTGACGCGCTTCTTTCGGAAGTCCGCAAGGTTTGCGAACTTACGGAGTTTGACGAGAAAAAGATTGAGACCTTGCGGGAAGCGTACAAACTGCCCGAAAAGGCGGAGGAAACCCCGACAAATACAGAAGATAAACAGGAATCCGCAGACCCCGAAAAAGATATGGTAAAAGAAGTCCGCGAGAAAGGCGAACGGCTTGTGGTCGTGGCTCGCGGTATTTTAGAAATCAGCAGAAAATATCATAAAACAAACCTGTTTATGGCTTCTCTCGCGGTCGCAGACGCTGTTGCGGAATTTGGCGCGGAGGATGTCCGCACAGTTTTAGCAATGGCGGCTGTTCGTTCGTGGGACGACGAACGCATAGAAATCAAAAATAAAAAATGGGCGAGCCGCGTCGCGCCGCCGCTTTGGAGACTCGGCGACCGACAAAACAGTTCTTACAGAGACCGCGTAAGCGCCGCGCTTAGCTCACTTCATTGCACTTTGGTAAATATGCTGATTGACAGGTTCAGGGAGTCGGAGTTTGATTATGACACAACTCCAGAACAGAACGCCGACGACCTTTACCGCGAGTTGAACTACGCGCTTAGGCAGTTTTCCCTTTGGCAAAACAAAGATTGCGGGGTTTTGGACGTTTATGTAAGCGGCGACGGGATTTCCTTGCAGTTTGACGCGAATAATTGGGAAGTTCTGCGCCGTTCACTCGTAGCCGACCCGTCAAAAAGATTGACCTCAACCGCCATTATCGCGGGGTTGCGGGAGACCTATCCAAACAACGTGTTTACGCTTTTGGACTTCGCGTTTGCGCGGTACGAGGGCGAAAACGGCTTGCCTCTTGATTTTGCGGCTAAGTTTATGGTTGATTTTGATAATACCTACGAATTTCAAATGATTGCTGTAAGTGTTGTTCCGAGTTTTACAGAGGATTTGAGCACGTATGACCCGAAGGAACAAGACCCGCGTGAGGCGGCGTTTTCGGAAGATAAGCGGGTTCTGTTCGAGCTTCTAAAGCACGAGGCGGGCAGGGTTCTGAATCCCGAAAATGAAGGAATGACGGGGATTGCAAACCTTTCGGATAAGTATTTTTACAGGACGACGGAAAACGACCCCAACGGTGAAAACGCTTGCCGTACAGCGGTCGTTGAGGATTTTTTGAAGTACAGGCTGCTCCCCGATAACTCTGACGAAGATAATTTTACAAAAGAAGACGACGAATCAAACGCGCTTGACGCGCCGTCAATCTATGACGCGCCGCCCGCCGTAAACGTCGGAGCTTCTTTTAATCAATCGGTTCGTGAAAATTTAGAGAGTATCATAAGTGAACTCAACGTGTTCTTTGAGGGGCTTGAGTTTAAGGGCTTTTCGGGAGGACGCTCGGAGAAAGGCTGCTATGTTCTCGATATATTCGAGTACACATCTTCCAAAG
>BNUF01000257.1 GCA_025997155.1 Clostridia bacterium | reverse complement strand
CGAAAACCACGCAAACTGTTACTACAACCAGCAAATGTACCGAGAGTCCATAGCGGACTATGATAAACTGATTGAACTCGACCCGCAATCTTCCTTTGCCTATTCGCGCCGCAGCCAAAAGTTTCAAAACGCGCTTCTTCTATAATCTCGTTTTCGATTTTAAGGTAAATCCGCATAATGTCGCCGCATTTCGCGTTTCCGACTGTACCCACGCCTGACGGGTCGTCGATTTTCCCGACGTTTCGCGGGTTGGTAAAATGTTCCATAACCTTTTCGCTGTACATATTGTCCTCCTACTTAGATAGAAAATCCTGATACAACGGCGACATATCCCGCAAACGCGAAACAATCGGCGGCAATTCCCTAATCAGCGACTCCGCGTCCTCGAGCGTGTTGTACCGCCCGACGCTCACGCGCAAAGAGCCGTGCGCCTTTTCGTGGGGCAGTCCGATTGCGAGAAGTACATGGGACGGCTCGAGAGAACCCGACGTACATGCCGACCCGCTTGACGCCATAATCCCTTTCGCGTCAAGCATAAGCAGGAGCGACTCGCCCTCGATATACTCAAACGAAATGTTTACGTTGCCGGGCAGGCGGCTTGTCCTTGAACCGTTAAGAAAAGTGTGCGGGACTGCCGCTAGTATGCCGTCAATGATTCTGTCGCGTATCTGAAGCGTGCGTTTCGTTTCTTCCGAAAGCTCCGCCGTCAAAAGCGAAAGCGCCTCGCCCAAGCCCACGATTCCCGCCACGTTCTCCGTCCCCGCGCGTTTTTTGCGTTCCTGCCCCCCGCCGTGCATAAACGGCGGCAAATCCACTATCTTGTGACTTACATACAACGCCCCGACGCCCTTCGGCGCGTAAACCTTGTGCCCCGAAAGCGCAAGGAGGTCAATGTTTTGTTTTCTCACGTCAACAGGCAAATGCCCGACCGCCTGAACCGCGTCGGTGTGAAAAAGCACCCCCCGCTCCTTCGCGATTTCGCCGATTTCGGAAATTTGCTGAATCGTGCCGATTTCGTTGTTGGCGTACATAACCGAGATAAGTATCGTGTCGTCGCGGATTGCGGAACTAAGTTCGTCCAGCGAAAGAGCTTTGCTGAAATCGGAAATAGCTTTATCGTATTCTTCAAGTTCATAGTAGGAGTTGCCGCGTACCTCATACGCCCACCCGTAACCCGTATCAAGGGATATGGCTTCGCCGCAGTCGGAGATAGCCGCCGCGTAATCCTCCAGATTATAGTAGGAGTCGGCGCGGTTGGCGTAAGCCTCCTCGTTTTCGGGGTCTAGCTCGATTGCCTTGTTAAAGCTTTCTATCGCCGCCTGATAATCCTCGAGTTCATTGTACGAGAAGGCGCGGCGCGAATAGGCAAAGGAAGATTGCGGGTCGAGTTCAATCAGTTTATCATAGTCCGCTATGGACTCTCGGTACATTTGCTGGTTGTAGTAACAGTTTGCGTGGTTTTCGTAAGCCCACGCGTAATCGGGGTTCAGGGCGATAGCTTTTGTAAAATCCTCTATGGCGAGCGGATAGTTCCCAAGCCCCTGAAAGGAATACCCGCGTCCCGCGTAAACCTCGGGGTTTTCGGGTTCTGTGTCCGCAAGTTTGTTGAAGACGCTGACCGCCTTTTGGTACTGCCCCGTTTCATAGTAGTGCTTGCCCATATTTTCAGACACGACTGTTTTTACCGTGTTCGCCGAAAGAAAAAACCCGGCAATCAAGGCGACCGCCGCCGCCGATATAAGAATCTTCTTCATATTTATGGGAGGACGTTGCCCGCCGCCTGGTAGATTTCATACCATTCTTCGCGGGTGAGGTATATGTCGGACGCTTTTACGATGTCCGCCAGGCGTTTCGCGTTTGTCGTCCCCGAAACGGGCTGCATTTTCGCGGGGTGGCGGAGAATCCACGCGATAGCGATGGTGGTGTTTGCCACATTATATTTTTCGGCGATTTCGTCGATTTTCGCGTTGAGTACGGGAAATTTTTCGCGGTCAAGGAAAACGCCGCCGAAAAAGCCGTGCTGAAAAGGCGACCACGGCTGAATCGTGATGTCGTGTATTCGCGCATAGTCCAAAATTCCGCCGTCCCGAACAGTCGCGGAGTCGGTGGTCATATTCACGTTAATCCCCGCCGACACCAGATTCGCGTGGGCGATGCTGAACTGGAGCTGATTCGCGACGATAGGCTGGCGCACATATTTTTTAAGAAGTTCGATTTGCATAGGGTTCTGGTTGGAAACGCCGAAATAGCGTACCTTGCCCGAGCTTTCGAGTTTGTCGAACGCCTCGGCGACTTCCTGCGGCTCGACCAGCGCGTCGGGGCGGTGGAGAAGAAGAACGTCCAGATATTCTGTCCCAAGGCGTTTAAGAATCGCGTCTGTCGCGGAAAGAATGTACTCTTTTGAGAAATCGAACATTTTCCCCGAAACGATACCAAGTTTTGACTGGAGGATAATTTTTTCGCGTACCGCGGGATTCATTCCGATCGCCTTAGCGAAAATCTCCTCACACGCACCGCGTGCCGCAGTTATCCCCGCAGTGACATTCGTCGCTCCCGTCCTCAAGGCACTCGACGGGGCAAAGCGACCCCTCGAGCGTCCGCAGAATATCCCCGACGCTTATATCTTTTGGTTCTTTCGCCAAAAAATACCCGCCTCTCGCCCCTCTCGCCGCGCCGATTATCCCCGCCGTCTTAAGCGGGGAAAACAACTGCTCGAGGTACGCCTCCGAAAGCCCCAGAGATTCCGCGATACTTTTTATGCTTATGTTTTCGCCGCCCTGCGCGCCAACAAGCACCATCGCCCGCAGACCGTAACGGC
>BNUF01000256.1 GCA_025997155.1 Clostridia bacterium | reverse complement strand
GGCGAGCCGTTGGCGATTTCCCCGACGACACGCGCCGCCTGCGTGAGGTACTCGATTTTCCCTTCATCTAAGCAACCATATTGTAGTTTCAATTGCAAATTCGGGATAACCGTTGACAAATCGGCGTTTCCGCAGCGTTCGCCGAAGCCCGTAAGCGTCCCCTGAACGTGCCTTGCCCCCGCCATAACGGCGGAAACGGAGTTTGACACCGCCATACCGCAGTCATTATGCGCGTGTATGCCAATGGTAATATTTGGAAACAAGGCTGCGATTTCCTCAACTATTTTTGAAACGAAGTGGGGGAACGTGCCGCCGTTTGTGTCGCAAAGGCATATGCAATCAGCCGTCCGCGCCGCTTTCAGCGTTTCCATGGCATACTCTTTGTTATTCTTGTATCCGTCAAAAAAATGCTCCGCGTCATAGATAACTTCTTTACCCATTGATTTAAGAAAAAACACGGAATCCTGAATCATCTTTATATTTTCGGATAATTCCGTGTGGATAACGTCCGTGACGTGAAAATCCCAACTTTTTCCAAAAATCGACACGGCTTTTGTGTCCGCCGAAAGTATGTCGCGCAAATTTCGGTCGTCCGCCGCCGCTGTGTACGGGCGGCGCGTACTCCCGAAGGCGACTATCTTCGCACTCGAAAAAGACTCCTTCTTAAGCCGTCTGAAAAATTCGATATCCTTGGGGTTTGAGGCGGGGTTGCCCGCCTCTATATACGAAACGCCCAATTTGTCGAGTTCTGCCGCAATCCGCAGTTTGTCCTCGACAGAAAAAGAAATCCCCTCGGCTTGCGCTCCGTCGCGCAGAGACGAGTCAAAAACCTTTATCTTGTCCATATTATTTAATCCAGCTCATCATTTTGCGAAGTTCTTTGCCGACACTCTCGACCTGATGTTCGGACTCGATACGGCGGGTCGCGTTGAAGTGCGGACGGTTTACCTGATTCTCAAGAATCCAGCGGCGCGCGAAAGTGCCGTCTTGAATTTCGCCCAAAACTTTCTTCATCTCTTTTTTTGTCTCGTCGGTGATAATTCTCTTGCCGATTTCGTAATCTCCGTATTCCGCCGTGTCGCTTATGGAGTAGCGCATAAAACTAAGCCCGCCGCTGTTTACTAGGTCGATTATGAGTTTCATTTCGTGAACGCACTCAAAGTACGCGCTCTCGGGCTGGTATCCCGCCTCGACAAGCGTCTCGAAGCCCGCTTTCATAAGCGCGCAAACGCCGCCGCAGAGTACGGCTTGTTCGCCGAAAAGGTCGGTTTCCGTTTCTTCCTTAAATGTGGTCTCGAGAACGCCCGCCCTCGCCCCGCCGATTCCCAGCGCGTAAGCAAGCCCTATGTCGTGCGTGTCGCCTGACGGGTCTTGGTGAACGGCGATAAGGCAAGGCACGCCCTTGCCCTCCTGATACTGACTGCGAACGGTGTGTCCCGGACCTTTCGGCGCAATCATAAACACGTTTACGTTCGCGGGAGGGATAATCTGCCCGAAATGGATATTGAACCCGTGGGCGAACGCGAGGTATTTCCCCTCCGTGAGATTCGGCTCAATGCTTTCTTTATATAATTTAGCCTGTTTTTCGTCGTTTATGAGAATCATTATAACGTCGGCGGCTTTTGCGGCATCGGAGGCGACCGCCACTTTAAGCCCCGCTTCTTCGGCTTTTTCCCACGATTTTGAACCCTCGTACAACCCTACGATTACGTTTACGCCCGATTCTTTAAGGTTTAGCGCGTGAGCGTGACCTTGGCTCCCGTATCCGATTACCGCGACGGTTTTGCCTGTAAGTACGCCAAGGTTGCAGTCCTGTTGGTAGTAAAGTTTTGCCATTTTTATTTCCTCCATATATGTTAAATTATGATAAGCCGCGTGAAAGCCCTGTAAGCCCCGTCCGCGCAATCGAAATCACGCCGTAAGGTTCCATAAGCGTGACAAACGCGGAGATTTTGCCTTCGTCGCCCGTTATCTCAATGGTGACGGAATTCGGCGCGACGTCGACGACTTCGGCGCGGAAAATATCGACAATGCCGATTACCTCAATGCGGTTTTGCGACGAAACGGCAACCTTAATCAGCGCGAGTTCGCGGTAAACCGACGCGTTCGGCGAAAGTTCCTTTATCTCGCGCACGTCGACTAGTTTCTCTACCTGCTTGCGTATTTGGTCAATCACGCCCGCGTCGCATATGACCGATACCGTGATACGGGATACGGCGGGGTTTTCCGTCTCCCCGACGCTAAGACTCTCAATGTTGTACCCGCGCCGTGAAAAAAGCCCCGTGACACGGCTCAACACGCCCGCGTGGTTATCAACTATTATAGACAGTACATATCTTTGCATAATAAAAATACCCCTCTTTCACCTAAGGCTCATAATAACAAATTTACGCGCAAAAGTCAATAAATTAAAAAAGTAGGTTGATTTTTTTAAAAATTTTATGTACAATTAGGGAACAGTATTTATCGGAAAAAACATAAAACTTATTTTGACTAGGGAGGAATATTTCTATGGCGGACGCAAAAATACAGGCGGTAGCGGATAAACTCAAGGCGAAAGAGGGCGTGAAACTCAAGATGCTGGTCGGGTTTGACGGATTCGTCGACGAGGTTATCCACATTGTTGACAAACGGCAGGATTTCAATACGTATACGCGTGTGGAGACGATTGCGGAGTTTGGGGGGCGAATTTCGGAGGCGGCGGGACTCAGCGCGAACTTCGAGTTTGTGACGCAGCAGTTCAAACTGGGAGGCAACGGACCTATTTACGCGAACGCGATGGCGGAGAGCGGACACGCGGAGCTTACCTATGTCGGGAGTATCGGCA
>BNUF01000255.1 GCA_025997155.1 Clostridia bacterium | reverse complement strand
GTTTTTGCTCGTGAAGAAGAGGGCGGTGACGGCGATTATGTCGGCGGCAAGGGCGAGTACGGCGACTGCGGCGGCGACTTCAAAGGTATGCCACGGCGCGAACAGGGAGATTGCGACGGGGATAATCAGAAAATAGCCGAGGACGCTCGATATTATGACGGCGTACCTCGACTGTTTGATTTTAAGAGCTATGGCGCAGGTCACGGTAATGTCGAAAACGCCCGTAAGCAAGGTTATCAGGACGGAAATCAAGTGATTTCTGTCGAACATATAAAAGGCGAGAGCTTGTTTTCTGAAATACCATTCGCAGACGGCGAAACCGACGCACAGGAAGACGGACGAGAGAAGCACCATAGCGAGTTCGATAACGCAAGGCACGGCGATTTTGCCGAAAAAGAAATGCGCGGGGGTGAGGGGCGTCGAGATGACGCTTTCGCAGGTTCGCGTGGATTTTTCGGCGGCTATGGAGGTCGTGACAATGTTATCGGAGACGCGGGGGGTGAGTATGGACATTGATATTATCGCTATGTTAAGAGCTATAACCGAGGGAGGAAGCCAGCGTCCGCCAGCGTCCCCCGTGAAACCTATTTTGTAGAAAACATAGGCGCAGATGCCGGCGGGAACAAGGGCGGTGACTACGCACATTACCCACATTCTGTTGTGCGTCCTGAGGTAACGCCATTCGTGGGCGAAAACGAGACTGTATTTTGAACGCGGGGAAACCGTCGCGACTTTGCCCGAAACCTCCGCGGTGTCCTCTTCCGCCTTTACGCTGTGACTTTCGGTGTTTGTCGGGTCGATATAGAAGAGGTCGCCCGTGTGGATATCTGATAAATGACGGTAGTATATGACGGAGAGTGTTAGCGCCATAACCATAACCGAAAAAAGCAGACTGCCCGCGAGCTCGGGTATTTGCTCGTTGATTTCGCGGCAAAAGTACAACGCCGCAAGCTCGGCGACAAACCACCACATAAGGGTATCGGCGGCGGTTTTCGCGTCACGCGCCGTTGCGGATATCTGCACGCCCTTCACGGAGAGCATAATCACGCAGGCGGCGACGGCGGCGCAGTACATTCGCACGTATCCCGCGTCCACGATAGACTCTTTTCCCGCAAGCTCCGCGAAACCGACCATAAGAACAAGCCCCAGCGCGAACCAAATAAGCCCGCAAAGGCTTGTGAAAATAATTTTTGACGTTAGGATAAGTTTAAGCGGGTAGGGGGAGGCGGCAAGGGGTTCAATCGTGTTCGTCTCCTTTTCGGAACTGACGGATGTCGCCGCCCATTGGCGCAAAAGCCCCAACGCCATAAGCGCGACCAGAATCAGCATCGCGTCCACCGCTCCGCCGTACACGACGGGGTATATCGACACAGAAAAAAGCACGAACGCCTGAAGAAGCATAACGCCCCTACTCTGTGAAAAACTTTTCATTTGCATTGAAAGCAATGTCCTCATAAGGCGTTTACCATATTCATAACAAATCTCCTATATAAAAGTAGTTGATAAAAAAGCGCGTACATAATATAATTATAGCACTATTTAATGTAGGGTAAAAGAGGGGGAAGAACAAATATGCAAAATTTACGGCTGGGGATAGATATAGGTTCTACCACGATAAAGGCGGCAATTCTTGACAATACGGAAATAATATACAGCGAGTACAAACGGCATTTCTCGGACATTCCCGCGACACTTCGGAGGATTCTTAAGGACGCGGCGGCGAAACTGGGGGACTTGTCGGTCTCGGGGGCGGTCACGGGTTCGGGGGGGCTTTCCCTCTGCTCCGTCTTGGGGCTTGGGTTCGTTCAGGAGGTCGTGTCGGTGACGCGGGCGCTCACGGGGGAGGACGGCACACCCGTTTGCGACGTGGCAATCGAAATCGGGGGCGAGGACGCAAAGATAATTTATTTCAAGGGCGGACTCGAACAGCGAATGAACGGAATCTGCGCGGGGGGGACGGGGTCGTTTATCGACCAAATGGCGTCGCTTTTGCAGACGGACGCGAGCGGGCTTAACGAACTCGCGAAAAACCACAAGGCGATTTACCCGATTGCGGCGCGTTGCGGGGTTTTCGCGAAAAGCGACATACAGCCGCTTATGAACGAGGGCGCGCCGAAAGAGGACCTTGCCGCGTCGGTTTTCGCGGCGGTGGTGTCGCAAACGGTGTCGGGGCTTGCCTGCGGTAAGCCCATACGCGGGAAAGTGGCTTTTTTAGGCGGTCCTCTGCATTTTTTGCCGGAACTCCAAAAAAGGTTCGTCAGCGTGCTTAAACTGCCCGCTGAGGGGATATATTCGCCTGAGAACTCACACCTTTTCGCGGCGGCGGGGAGCGCTTTAAAATCGGCGGACATAGACGCGCCTGAAATGAAACTAAGCGACATAATCAACAGGCTTGACACCCAAAAACGCCCCGATTTCGAGATTGCGCGGCTTGAGCCTCTTTTCGCGGACAAAAACGAGTACGATTTTTTTAACGCCAGACACGCGAACAGCAAGGTCAAGAAACTGAAACTCGAAAGTTATTCGGGGGACGCGTACCTAGGGATTGACGCGGGTTCGACGACGACGAAACTCGCCCTAATCGGCAAGCAGGGCGAACTGTTGTACAAGCACTACGCAAGCAACGAGGGAAGTCCCCTTAACACTGTTATCGGAGCTCTGCGGGAACTTTACGGCAAACTCCCGAAACAGGTCAAGATACGCAATTCCTGCGTCACGGGGTACGGCGAGGGGCTTATCAAAGAAGCTCTTATGGTTGACATAGGAGAAATCGAGACAATCGCCCATTACAAGGCGGCGGCGTTTTTTGAGCCTAAGGTCGATTTTATACTTGACATAGGC
>BNUF01000254.1 GCA_025997155.1 Clostridia bacterium | reverse complement strand
GACAAGTTTTGTAGTATAGCTTGTTCAGATTCGTCATTCTCGTTCACCTCCTTTTGGGGTATAATAGTAGTAGTTGAGGAACTAATACACGCTGCCACAATCTCCTGCTCTGAAACGCCATACAATTTGGCAAGCAGAGGAATTTTATCAAGAGAGGGGTTGACGCTTCCCCGCTCCCATTGGCTCACGGCTGTTTGATGAACACAAAGTCGCTCTGCAACCGCTTGTTGCGAATAACCCGACGTAACCCGTAATCCTGCGAGTTTTCTCACAATCACCACCTCCTTAATAGTTGTAATTAGGTATACTCTTATTATAATACAAAATTAAGAGTTTGTCAAGAGTAAATTTCGTAAATTAAGAAAAATATTTTTCAACTCTTGCATTTATTTAATATCTGTGCTATTATTTTAATAGAGGTGATTATAATGAACAACATTAAGGTGCTTCGTGCGGAGCGTAATATATCCCAACAAGAACTTGCTAACCAAGTACACGTTCATCAAACTGCTGTGAGCCAATGGGAAAGCGGAAAGACTAATCCCGATACACAACAGGCTATTGTACTGGCAAATTTCTTTGACGTTTCAGTAGATTTCTTACTTGGACGAACCGACGAACGCCGGAGTGTTTATAACGCAACCAATATCCCTGATAGTCAACTTGTTCAAGGGAATGGAACTATTGAAGTGAACGGCGGTCGCACTTTTCTATCAAGAGAAGAAAGCGAACTCGTTCGCGTCTATCGTGTGCTTGGCGTGAAAGACGGACTAAAACTCCTTGATTACGCTTTCAAACTTGAACTGGGGGAATCCAACCTATGAACTCTTATATTGGCACAGAGCCATTTTTCTACGAACAAGACCAATCCGTCGCCCAAGTAAACGACTTTTGGCGGTGGAGCGGTTCAGACTTACTCGACAACACCTATCGCGGTATGCTTGCGGAATTTCTTGTTGCTCGTGCGTTGAACCTCAACAGCATTACCCGCGCTGGGTGGGGGCTTTATGACTTGCTCTACGGCGATATAAAAATAGAGGTAAAGTCTTCTGCTTACATACAATCGTGGGAGCAGAAACAGCCATATGCTCCGCGCTTCGATATTCACGAAGCGGTATCGGCGGGCAAGCGTCCGTCTGACATCTATGTCTTTTCTCTGCTCAACGAGAAAGAACGCGAAGTGGTAAACCCTCTTGACTTACGGCAATGGGACTTTTACGTTGTTAAAACTTCCGTCATTGACTTAACCTTTGACAAACAAAAGAGTGTCGGATTGTCAATGATTGAACCTATCGCGCTTTGCGTCAAGTTCGACGGATTAAAACAGGCTGTCGATATGGCAGGGGGAACTCTATGAAAAAAGCCGGGCTGTATATCCGCGTTTCCACGCTTGAACAGGCGCAGGAGGGCTACTCTGTCGGAGAACAGAAAGAACGGCTCATTGCGTTTTGCAAGGCTCACGACTGGCTGATAGCCGACATCTACGTTGACGGAGGTTACACAGGCTCAAATCTCGACCGTCCTGCTATCCAAAAGTTAATTTCCGATGTTGATAAACTTGACCTTGTGCTTGTTTACAAACTCGACCGTCTTAGTCGCTCACAGCGTGACACTCTCTATCTGATTGAGGAAATCTTCCTCCCGAACTCTGTGGACTTTGTGTCGATGAACGAGTCCTTTGACACCGGAACGCCGTTCGGCAGGGCTATGATAGGCATACTCTCCGTGTTCGCTCAACTTGAACGCGAACAAATCAAGGAACGCACCCGAATGGGTAAAATCGCGAGAGCCAAAGAGGGACTACACCACGGTGGCTTTTTCTTTCCAATCGGTTATGATTACGTCGCTGGGAAACTAACTATTAACGACTACGAAGCCGTTCAAGTCCGAAAAATCTACGACTGGTATTTAGAGGGAATGTCACCAATCAAGATTGCTGACCGTTTACGGAGCGAGGGATATACAAACCGTTACAGCAGTTGGTCTGAACTGGCAAATGGTACTGGGGTTCTTCGTACACTCTGTAATGATGTTTACCTCGGAACACTCCGCTATGACGACGTGGTTTTTGAGAACGCTCACGAGCCAATCGTCACACAGGAGCAATTCGAGAAAGTCAAGGTTATGCGTGAGAAACGTCACGAGATTTACGGCGATACCGCCTACGTTTCTAAGTATCTGCTTGTCGGTATGCTGTTTTGCGCCCGTTGCGGAGCGCGGTATCACGTCAAACATAACTATGGCGACTACAAATACTACGAGTGTTATTCACGCGCCCAAACCTCAAAACGAATGGCAAAAGCTGATAGTTGCGATAACAAGAACTGGCGGCTTGAAGACCTCGAAAATCGCGTAGAGGGCGAGGTTAGCCGTCTTTTATTCACTAAGGGGTATTTTGATAAACTTGTCAAAGAACATTCTAAAACGCTTGGGAAAAAGGCTAAGACGCTTGATGAAGCCACTATTATTCGCGGTAAGATAGCGGAGTGTGAAAAGCAAATTAGCAAGCTAATGGACTTATTTCAGTCTGACAGCATACCCGCTGATGTGATTTCCGTCCGCATTGATAAAATCTACCGTGAAAAGGTCGCTCTCAAAGAACAGTTAGAGAAAATCGAGCCGACCGTTCCTAAAAAGGACTTTAACGCTGTTGGTGTCGCCGAAATGCTCAACGACCTATCCTCTGTATGGAAGTCGGCAGACCAAACCGAAAAACGTCTGATACTGGAAGCGTTGATAAACCGGATAACCCTTGATGACGAAGCCGTCAATATTGAATGGTCGTTTTTGTAAACAAGCCCCGTAATCGGGGCTTGTCCTGCTACTCCAAATCCGGCAATTCTGCATTGTCCCAGTCAAGT
>BNUF01000253.1 GCA_025997155.1 Clostridia bacterium | reverse complement strand
ATCAACTCCGATTAGCCGCTGATGTACCAAAAGACCTTTGGACTTTGGCTAATAAATTTGAACGAAAAATAGAAGTATCAAAAACTAAAAATCAAAAATATTTATGAACATTATTATACGAGGAGGAAAAATCAGATGATAATCAATAGAAAGATATGTCCCAAGGGGCTTAAAAACAATCCGTACAAGTCGCTCAAGTCCATAAGCTACATCACAATCCACAACACGGGCAACAGTGCGGTGAACGCAACGGCGAAGATGCACTCTGATTATCAATACGGCGGTTCTGGCGGTCGCGAGGCAAGTTGGCACTACACCATTGACGACAACGAAATCTGGCAGTCGTGGGAAGACGACCAGATGTGCTGGCACGCGGGCGACGGCTCTGGTGACGGCAACACGCGCTCCATCGGCATTGAAATTTGTATGAATCAAGGCGGGGATTTAGTGAAAGCCACAGACAACGCGGCGTGGCTTACCGCGAGATTATGCCGAGCTTATGGTATCCCATTGCAAAATGTTGTACAACACAACTACTGGAGCGGAAAGAATTGCCCCCAAATGATACGCGGGGGCAAACCCTATGACTGGGCGACATTTATCTGCAAAGTCACCGACAACTTATTCCCGCAAGACACCTCTGTCGCAGACGCGATAGGCGTTTTAGTTCGCGGGGGCATCATTTCAAGCCCCGAATACTGGCTTGCTAACTACAACAAAGTTGAGTTCTTGGACAAACTCATTATCAATATGGCAAATACACTGAAATAACAACGCTAATTTATCCCAAAAGTAACAAAATAAATCTCAATAAAGCGGAGAGTAACAGAAATTTTGCTCTCCGCTTTATTTTTTTCTAAAACCCATTAAGTTTTCGCCGTTTTTCGGACTAAAAGTAGGAGGTAATATTTTATGACTTCTACTCAAAAATCCAAAATAACTGAACTTCGCGGCAACGGCGAAAGTTACGCCAATGTTGCCGAAACACTCGGCTTATCGGTAAATACAGTCAAGTCTTTTTGCCGTCGAAATAATTTGAACATTATTAATGAAAACAAAATCGCCGACAACGTAGTGTGTAAAGTTTGCCAAAAAGCTATTGAACAAGTCAACGGTCGCAAGCCGAGGAAGTTTTGCTCTGATAAATGCCGTATTGAGTGGTGGAACGCTCACCCTGAGCAAGTGGCAAGAAAAGCAGTCTATACCTACACTTGCCCGCATTGCCAAAATACATTTACAGCTTATGGAAACTCTCGCAGAAAATTCTGTTCTCACGCTTGCTATATTTCGGAGCGATTCGGAGGTGATTCGAGTGAATGAACTACGATTTGAAAACGAAAAGAAATACCAAGTGGCTATTGCAATGGCAAAATCTATGCGCGAAAAAAACATTCTGACAGGCGATGAATTTTGGAAAATTGATACATTTTTGCTCAAAAAATATAGTCCTGTTTTGGGTGGATTATTGTCCTCAAACCCTTATAAATAGTGGGTTTATACCTTGCTATGTACATCGCTTTGAGTATACTTATAAGGTAAGGAAGGAGGCAAAAGCCTATGAAAATCAACAAAATCGAGCCGAGAGTACCCGCCTTACCGAAACGAAAACGAGTAGCAGCATATGCGAGAGTATCGGTCGAACGCGACAGAACTGTACATTCACTTTCAGCACAGGTGAGTTATTACAGCGAGTTAATTCAAAAACAGCCCAACTGGGAGTATGCGGGCGTTTACGCTGATTTAGGACAAACTGGTACAAATGATAATCGTACAGAGTGGCAACGTATGCTCACAGATTGCGAAAACGGTAAAATCGACATAGTGTTTACGAAATCAATCAGCCGTTTTGCCCGTAACACGCTTGATTTACTCGAAACGGTGCGTAGATTAAAAGAACTCGGAATCGAAGTCAGATTTGAAAAAGAAAATATAAGCACTATGAGTGGCGATGGAGAGCTAATGCTTACAATCCTCGCCTCTTTTGCACAGGAAGAAAGTTTCTCAATAAGTGAAAATATCAAATGGAAAATCCGTCACGGCTTTCAGCAAGGAAAACAAAGTTCAACGCAACTTTACGGCTATAGGTGGGACGGCGCGAATTTCGTCATAGAGCCAACAGAAGCCGAAATTGTCCGATTTATTTTTAACGAATATCTCGCCGAAAAGTCGCTGAGGGCTATAGCAAAAGAACTCACCGAAATGGGCGTGAAGTCACTGTATGGAGCGAACTTTTGGCAACAGACGATTACTTCAATTCTCGAAAACGAAAAATACATCGGCGTTGTGATTATGCAAAAGACTTTTGTAGAAAATTACATCACGAAAGAAAAACGCAAAAACAACGGCGAGCTACCGCGCTACATTATCGAAAACGCTCACGCTCCGATAGTTGATAAAGATATATTCGATAAAGTTCAAGAACGGCTTAATGAACGTAAAATCACGGTTCTACGGTCTGATTTCACGAGCAAAATTCTATGTGATGTATGCGGCAAGAATTTTCAGCGTTGTTCAAAGAACGGCAAAAAACTTATGCGTTGCGGGAACAAGAAACAAGGGCTGTCGTGCAACTGCGACACGGTCGGTATTTACGAAACAATTCTTGAAAATGTAACCGCAGAGGTTTTGGGACTTGCCTTAGGTCAACATAGGACACTAAATATTAACCTATATTTTCCTAATTGTCAATGCTTTTTAAACCTTGAAATTAGTCCAAACATACTCCGCTTTCTTGGGGCGAGGTTCGCCGTTTTTGCTTGAATCCTAAACAGGCGCAATCGTACCTTGAACCCGCTCTTTTGCTAGTTCCGCGTACCTCTTGTCTATTTCGATACCTATCGCCGTATGTCCCGCTTCTTTTGCCGCTA
>BNUF01000252.1 GCA_025997155.1 Clostridia bacterium | reverse complement strand
TTAAAGAAATCGACGCCCACGAAGAAAAGCACCGAAAGGGCGACTACAAAGGTATGGGTTGGAAGAAGTTCCCCGACGCTATGGCGCGAAAAACCGTACTCCGCAAACTCATTTCAAACTGGGGCTTAATGTCGATTGACTATCAGCGGAACGCAGACCAAAAGACGCTAGATATCGCGGCAAATATCGTAAGCGGGAATATCGACGACGAGTACCAACCCTACGAAGAACCCGCATATGACGCAAGGGAAACTCCCGAAAGAACGGTCACAGACGACGGCGAAATAATAGAGAACTGAACAGACAACCGCCCCCGCCGCGACGAACCACGGCGGGGGCGTACAATGCAGTTAATGAAAATGTACAAATATTATAACACGGTGTACAAAAATTTACAAGCCTAAAATGAATTTTTTTAACGAGGTGATTGTATGGAAGTTATCGGATATATAGTTTCTATCGAAAATGGCACAACAAAGAACATTGAAATAACAGAAGAATATAGGAAAACCGAGGAATTTAAAGTATGGTGGAAACAAAAAAACGAACAGGCGGCAAGGGCAATCGGCGGCGTTCCTATCGGCGAGAATGTGGCGGTGTAGAGTATGAAACAAACGGTTTTATATATGAGAATGTCAACCGATAAACAGGAAAATTCTATCGATTCACAGCGTGAGATATTAATACCATATGCCAAACGCAATAACATGGAAATCGTACGCGAATACTACGACAGCGGAATTTCAGGCAGAAGCGCGGTTAAACGCCCCGCGTTTCTGCAAATGATAGACGATTCAGCTAATGGTGATTTTGATACTGTATTAATTTATGACAGCAGCCGTTTTGCGCGTAACCTTGAGGAATCACTTATATATAAAACGATACTTAAGAAAAACGGTGTAACGCTAGTTTCGGCGACTGAACCTACGCTCGACGACGATACTTCACTTATAACGGACGCATTATTTGGGGCTATGAATGAAATGTATTCCCGCAAACTATCTAAACATGTTCGCCGTGGAATGACGCACGCCGCGCAACAAGGCAGACACCAGGGACGCGCCCCTTTTGGATACGATAAGGAGGCGGGGAATTCTAAGCTAATAATAAACGAAAAAGAGGCGGAAGCCGTTAGATATGTTTTTGACGAGTACCTAAAAGGCGCGTCGTTCTGGAAAATATCAAAAGGCTTATCCAATTTGGGTATAAAATCAAGACGTGGTTATACATTAAATACGGGATTCATTAAGAATATTTTAAGAAACAGTTCGTATATAGGGGAAACGCACTGGACACCGATAAAAAGCAATCCAGAAGATATCATTATAACTAAAGCGACCCATGATTCTATTATTGATGACGATACGTTCAATAAGGCACAGATAAGACTTGACGCAGATAGAGCCGCTTATATCAAACATGAACGCCCAAAAGAATCATACTCGCACTGGCTAGTAGGAATAGTGAAATGCAAGGCTTGCGGGGCTAATTTATTGTATAATTCAAGAAACTATACAAAATATGATTATCCACAATTTAGGTGTTCTCTGTATAGTCAAAATCTTTGCAATATTTCAAACGGCATATCGGTTTCTAAGTTAGAGAAGTTGATAATAAGCTATTTAACTAATATATCCAAAAATATTGATATAGCTAAAAACGTACAAGTAATACGGCGTCCAGTAATCGGAGAAGAAAAATCGACTATCGCTGAAAAAATAAAGAAATTGTCCGCTAAAAAGGAACGCGCAAAACAAGGCTATTTGAACGGAATCGTGGAACTGGAAGAAAGTAAAAGTATATGCGTTGACTGCGACAAACAGATATCTGAATTAAACAACGCCCTTGAATCTATAGAATCACCTAAAACCGATTACACTAAACTTCAAAAAGACATAACCGACCTATGCGCCACTTTGTCGAGTGACGAATGGGGCAAAGACGAAAAGCAAACTGCCATAAAGCAAGTTATACAAAAAATACTTATCGACCGCAAAAATAATATATTAGAGGTCTTTTTTTATCAATAAAAATAGTGTACCTTATTGTACTTCGGCTCACATTCCATTCCTTCAAGTTTTTGGCGTTTTACCTTGTTCATTGTGTCGTTGTTTTCCATATATTGTCACCCTCATACTTTCAGTCTCGGTCTATATTGTTGCGCGGACGGCGGAAGTTGAACCCGCCCGTAACTACTGGTTATCCTCCCCGACCTTGACAAATTTCCAGTCTCCGCTTTGGTATATGCTTTTGGTTTTGCAATCTTTGAGTGTAGAGTTTCCCTTTAAATCAATATTTTTACGCTTATTTGCCGAAACGTTATTTATGACGACCGTGCTGTTGCCGTAAGCCGTGACCGTGCTGTCGCCGTAAGCCCCGACCTTTTCGCGGTTTTTCAGATGAACTAGTCCTCCCGCGTTTTTAAAAGTGTCCTCCATGCCGAGCTTCTTTAACTATGAAAACCCTGTCTTTCAAGATGATTCCTGACTTAAATTGGCACATATTTTATTCTCCTTTGGGGTCGTGTCTGCGAGGTGGGTTATTCTGCCATCCGCGTGAGGACTTTTTATCGTTTGGGTTTTGTTACTCGTCGTTCACCCTCTCTAATTCCGCCGCTATAACGCAGACAGTAACCTCTAACAACTGGTATACATGCTCTCGTGCAAGTTCATAATCGTCCTTCGCGAGCAACGCATTGTCGTTCGCGTAGTCAAGTGCCCTAAGTATAAATCCCGTCGCCTTTAACTCCTCCACATTGCTTATAGTCGAGGCTATTGAAACTTGTGAGCAAATGTAGTAAGATATAGATATGTCATATTCCTTAGATTTAAGAGAAAAAGCAATAGCCGCTTTGAAAAAAGGTTATTTAAAAAGTGAAGTAAACGAG
>BNUF01000251.1 GCA_025997155.1 Clostridia bacterium | reverse complement strand
CCCCGCGACAATATCCCCCGCAAACTCCCGCCTAAGCATATCCCCAAAAGACGGCTCGAGCTTAAGCGTGACAATCGGTTTGCCCTCTTTGTCCCCGCCGACCATACCAAACATTTTCCCGCCGACCATATACCGTGCCGCGTTCCATTCTTCCTTGAAATCCTTCACCGCGTGCTTATGTCCTAAACAATATTCGTCAAGCCACTCGTATTTCACCCGCGTCCCCCTCTCATACTATCCCCGCCCACTCGTATATATCGCCGAAAATATATCTGTGTACCGCAAGTAACCCCGAAAAGTCAAACGTACAGACAGAATCCGTTTTGTCAAAGCCGAGCAAAAGCATACTTGTGATATCTACCTCGGCTTGTTCCAGAATTTTCGCGTCCTTGATTCCAAGGCGGTTTTCAAGAACACATACGTCACTGTAAAGATAGGGGTCACGCATTAACCTTATACCTCTCAAGGGTTTGCTTAAGCATATCGGCAACTTCTATCTTGCCGTCAATATAATCGCGCATAAGCGTCATTGCTTCCGCGCTTGGCTGCGGAGCGTCAAGCGTCGATAACGCCATCGCGTCATTAACGCGTTTTTCGCGTACAAGTTTTGACATATAATCTCACCTCAGCTATTTAGCGGGTATCGCGCTGTTATCCTTAAGCACAACGTCGTGCGCCCCGCCCTCGACGATACTCACAGAGGAAACAAGCGTGAGTTTCGCTTTCTCCTGAAGTTCGGCGACACTTTGCGCCCCGCAGTTGCACATAGTCGAGCGGATTTTGGCAAGCGTCACGCCCAGGTTGTCGCGGAGACTCCCCGCGTATGGCACATACGAATCGACTCCCTCCTCAAAGGAGAGTTTGCCGTCCCCGCCCAGGTCGTACCTCTGCCAGTTCCGCGCCCGCGCCGACCCCTCGCCCCAGTATTCCTTCATATAACTTCCGTTGATACGCACCTTTTGCGTCGGAGCTTCGTCAAATCTTGAAAAATACCGCCCGAGCATACAAAAATCCGCACCCATAGCGAGCGCCAGCGTGAGGTGGTAGTCGTGTACGATTCCGCCGTCTGAACATATCGGAACGTACACGCCCGTTTTCTCGTAATATTCGTTACGCGCGTCTGCCACGTCGATTATCGCTGTCGCCTGTCCGCGTCCGATTCCCTTGGCTTCTCTCGTGATACAAATCGACCCGCCGCCGATTCCCACCTTGACGAAATCCGCACCCGCCTCCGCAAGGAACAAAAAACCCTCCTTGTCAACGATATTCCCCGCGCCCACCTTTGCGCGGTCTCCGTAATTTTCCTTGATATATTTAATAGTACGCGACTGCCATTCGCTGAAACCCTCTGACGAGTCGATACAAAGCACGTCCGCCCCCGCCTCCAAAAGCGCTGGCACTCGTTCCTCATAGTCCCGCGTGTTAATCCCCGCACCCACCATATAACTCTTGTTTTTGTCAAGAAGTTCGTTCGGGTTCTCCTTGTGCGTGTCATAATCTTTCCTGAACACGAAATACTTCAAAATGCCGTTTTCGTCAATTATCGGCAACGCGTTAATCTTCTTGTTCCATATGATATTATTAGCCTCGCTTAGCGTAATCCCGACTCTGGCGAAATTCAAACTTTCAAGAGGAGTCATAAAATCCGACACGGGAGTGTCCGGGGAAAGCCTGCTCACGCGGTAGTCCTTGCTGGTCACAAGCCCCACCAGCCTCCCGCTAGAACTCCCGTCGTCCGTAACCGCGACCGTCGAATGTCCCTTCTCTTTTTTAAGCGTCAAAATATCCCGAAGAGTCTGGTCTGGGCGAATGTTTGACTCGCTCTCGACAAACCCCGCCTTGTACCCCTTGACCTTTTCAACCATTTCCGCCTGCGCGGAGATTGACTGGGACGCGTATATAAAGGAAATCCCGCCCTCGCGGGCAAGAGCCGTCGCCATCGTGTCGTTTGACACCGACTGCATAACAGCCGACACAAGCGGTATGTTCAGCGAAATCGCGGGCGGCTCGCCCTTTTTGTGCTTAACCAGCGGCACTCTAAGCGACACGTTCGCGGGGACGCACTCCGCCGACGAGTAACCGGGTACTAAAAGATATTCGCTGAAAGTATGCGATACTTCCTCATAAAAATACGCCATTCTCAATTTCCTCCCCGATTTATGTAAATTATTAATGTCTTAGTATACTCCTCCTATAAAATAAAATCAAGTCGAATTATCCTGGTGTAAAACCGCATAAAGAATCAGCGAAATAATTTGAGTAAAAAAATAATACTGAAATTGGTAAATTAAGTGTATCCCGCGTTCGCGGAACATCTCCATATACAGATCGACGCGCAGATAATCGCACCCGAAACAGTCTTTATTCTTGCAGATTATCGAACGGACGTTGCCGTTTTCAATCTCCTGCTTTTCATATCGTTCAACCTCTGATAAGGTCAAGTCGGCGGTTAGGCTGTTCAGACGTTCAAGCGTCCTCGCGAGTCTGTCAATCGTATCGTCCGCATTTATTTTATGCTCACGGTCTATTTTGTCCGTAAGATTATAGACAATATTCGCGAAAACGCTTCCGTTTAGAGCAACTCCATTCATTCCGAATATTTCAAAATCAAAACCCGGCGGACCGTTTAACTTAGAACCTGTGTTCAAAAACGTCTTAAAAGTGTTGATAAATTAGAGATTATAGCCATATTTTCATAAGCTGTTTTGGATATTTCATAGTCTTTTGATAATCGTCTGGAGTTGTTCATCAAGCAAAGGTTCGCTCAACTCTCCGCCGTTTTGGTAATACAGCCCCTTCTTTCGGCTTTATTTTCTCTGAAATATCAACCTTTAATCCGAGTTTTTCGACTTCTTCTTTGAACGTTTTACGATATCCCGCATCGGCACAAACCCC
>BNUF01000250.1 GCA_025997155.1 Clostridia bacterium | reverse complement strand
GGCGAATAGTAATAATTAGAGCGATTATAACCAATCAGCTCGCACTGACGCCTTATAGAAAGTTTTGGGTCGTCGTCAAGAATTGCCGCCTTTTGCGAAACCTCCAACTTGTCCATATTTTTTTTAATCCAGTCGCACTCATATGTGAGTTGACCTATTTTTGCCATAAGCTCTTGCTCTCGTTCCCTTGCGGCGCGTTCGGATTCTTTCGCGGCTTTTTCATCTTTTGTTACAGAAAACGCGCGGTATGCGTTGCCTAAAAATTCTCGTTTCCAATTTCCCATTTGCTTGGGCGAAATGTTTTCCCGAGCTCCAATCTCTGAAATAGTATTCTTTTCACCAAAAGTAAATAAGGTACACTAAATATTAACCTATATTTTCCTAATTGTCAATGCTTTTTAAACCTTGAAATTAGTCCAAACATACTCCATTTTCTTGGGGCGAGGTACGCCGTTTTTCTTCTTTTTTATGCACATATTGCTTTCTCCGATGATAACTCTTTCAAAATTTTTGTTGTATAGTTCGTTGTCGTATCCGCTTAAAATAAATTTACCTTTTATTCCCTTTAGCAAATTCAATAAATCGGCGTGGTCGGCGTTCGTTAGTTCATTTTTATATGATTTCGTATTCCCGCGAACTCCATTAAACATATACGGCGGGTCGCAGTAGAAAAGAGTGTTTTTAGTGTCAAAATCAGATATAACTTTTCTGAAATCGGAACAGTCTACTTGTACGTCTTTTAGGCGTTCGCTTGCTTTTCGCAGAGTGTCAATATTGATATTGCTCATACGTTTAGCGGAAATTTGCCGTCCCCACGTTCCCATTTTGCCGCCGAAACACTGCTTATTGACGATATAGAAATTGGCGGCGCGGGAGACGGGACTGCCTTTGTTTAGGTTTGCCTTGGCTTTATCGAATATGGAACGCGAATATAGAGTAAATTCAAGTTCGCGTTCAAGTGCGTCAAACTCCGATTTAACTACTTGAAAGAAATTTACGAGATTATCTTCAATGTCGTTGTATAGCTCGATTCTTGACGGAGATTTCGCGAACAGAACGTGCATAGCTCCGCCGAAAGGTTCAACGTATGTGGTATGGGCGGGAATTAGCTTTATAAGTTTCGGCGCAAGGTAGTATTTGCCGCCGACGCGGCTTATCGGGCTTTTCGGAGTGGCACTCATAAGATCGCCCTTTTCGCTTTGATAATCATAGCAACTATTTGTTCTTTTGTCAAACTCCCGCGCGGGTTGTCGTCGGCGATTATGCCGAGTTTAACGCCTGTTTCCCATTCTTCCCTGCACCAGTCAGACGGTTTGTTATTGATTTCGTCCATATAGCTCCTCACTTTCTGTAAGAAACCGCTCCAAGTTACGCCCCAGTTTCCCGCCCGTATTTCTTTCGGGCAGTCCTTGCCGCTCCAGTAATTATGTTGTTTGACGTTTTCGATTGGCAGATTATACTTTTTTAGGAGTTGTGCCGTGAGCTGAGCCGCGTTGTCGCAAGCCTGTACAAATTTTGATTTATCGTTGTCGCAAATTTCGATTCCGATTGAACGGGAGTTCCCGTCGCCGTTGCCCACGTGCCAGCACATTTGGTTATCCTCGAACGACTGCCAGATTTCGCCCTTGTCGACGGTGTAGTGCCAGCTCGCCTCGCGTTCGCCCGAGCCGCCGAACTGATGGTCGGCGTGCATCTTCGCGGTTGCGTTCGGGGCGGTGTTGCCCGTGGTGTGAATCGTGATGTAGTCGATACTTTTAAGCGGCTTGTTTGGGTTGTTTTTTAATCCCGCAGGCACGATTTTTCTTTTTATGTCCATTAAACAACCTCCCAATCTTCGGAAAATAGTTCAATCATTGTCTCTTTCCAAGGAACTCTGCCGTATCGACTTTCGACGTACAGATATGGCGCGGTCATCTTGCTGTAAGCGTCTGGATACTGTGACTTAATCAGCACGTCCTCGCTCCATTGCGGCAACCGCATTGCCTTACCTGCTTTAACCTGTTCAAATGCTTCTCCGAATGTCATATTATCTCTCCTCAAATTTTCTCCGCGTCTGTGGGGTTGTTGATAACCCCTAGTGCCGTTAATGCCGCGAGTACAAGTTCCACAATCAAATCCGCGTTGCCGAAATCGACACCGAAATATTTCAAAATGCCGTATACAATCCACGGCACAATCGCCGCCCAGAGTATAGGCGACTTGTATCGTTTTTGGCGGAGTTCGCCCAAAGCTTGCTTAATCTGTTGCTTTTCAATGTCCCCAACCGTCATACTTTTTCCCCCTTCTTTAATCCTATGTCGTCAAGCCGCGCGTGTAAGCGCGTAATTTTCGCGTCTACTTTGTTGATAGATTCTTTAAGCGCGTTTATTTCCGCCTTGATTTCTTTTGCTAAACCCACAAAATCAATGGTGTTTCGCGTTATTTCGGTGGTAAATATACTTATTGTTGAGTTGCAAGTTTCCATTAAAGATTTCAGGGAACTTAAGACTTTCGTGTTTTCTGACAGAGTTTCTGTCAAGTCTTTTTCTCTTTCCGCTTGGCGGGATTGCGACTTGTCCACAAACTTCAAGACTACGATTATCCCCACGAGGAGCATAACGCCGATAACGAAAAGCCCAATGATAAGCTCGCTTTCGGTTTTATTCAAAACAGCTCCGCCTAAATCTGCCGCGCTTGCCGATAACATAAAATCACTTCCTTAATTATTGATTAAGTTGCGCCTCAAGTGCGGCAACCCTCGCGGTTAGTGCCTGAACCGCACCCCAAAGGGTCGGGACTGCCTCCGTCATAGTGATTTCCTTGACATTCTCCATAAGGAATTTTCTAGGCGTTTCGCCGTCCTCTTCGTACAGCTGTTCTCCGTTTTCGTCTAGCAGCGGGAAAATCTTGTCGCATACGCTTACCGATTTCGGGAACACCG
>BNUF01000249.1 GCA_025997155.1 Clostridia bacterium | reverse complement strand
GGAAAAACTGGCAAAAAAAGGCATAATCGTTTACAGAACGGACGAACTCGGCACTATAATCATAACGTCTGATTCTGCGGAATTAACCGAAAGCTCGTCTCGTGACCGCTAATCAGGTTTGAGTTATAACTAAAAAATATCTGCCCGACAGTGGGCGACACAATTTCTTCTTTAAGTTCGCCCGTGTAGGGGTCAAGCACCTCCGCCAAAACCTCCCATTTCGCAGCTTTATCTCCCGCGAATTTTTTTGGAATAAAGATACCGCCTTTGCTTGACATAACGTTCACAAGTTCGTCCTCTTTGAAGTGGAGCGGGGCGGAAACGGGCGTGTAGCCGTCCAAAATTCCGCCCAGTTTATTTTTAAGAACCCCGACAGACGCCATAAAATTCAGGGTCGCGTCTATTGCCTGCATTGCGGAATCGTGATGTATATTTTTCGTTTCCTTTGAGTATACCGAAAAAGCTTTTGTGCCGAACACCTGCCAGTTGTAGTTCAGAGTGCCTGTGTCCACCGGTTTTGGCGAGCTTACCATAACATAGGGCAACCCGAATAAATCCGCGAGGTCGGTGTCGTGGTAGCCCGTGTCCAAAATTCGGGCGTGCGGCGCGAAATTCCCGGGCATATAAAAACTCGTAAACTGTATCCCGTATTTATAGCCGCGTATGCATTCAAAAAGACGCGCCGCGACGCGTTGTGTCGTTTCGCCCTTGTCATACCCCGGGAACATACGATTTATATCCGAATTGTCCACCGCCCAAAAACGTTTGCCGACATTCATCGAAAAGGAATTTATGGAAGGTATTACCAAGATTTCATCGTTCAGCAGTCCGTGTTCTTCGTATACCGAAAGGATTTTCACCAGCTGCCCGCATATGTATAACTGCTGAACCTCGTTTCCGCGAAGCGCCCCGACAATCGCCAAGGCGCGTTCTCCCGCCCCGAAATACATACCGTCAATGTTGTCGTGTTCCCGATAGATTGTGTTGACCGCAAATAAAGTTTCTCGTCTCATATCGCCCTCCTCTAATTCGTGCCGTGCAGTATACGCGCCAAAAGTGACCCTTCGTACACGACAGGGTACTCCCTAAGAGTGAACAACAGCCCCGACACGGGGCTTTTTATCCGTTTGAGGACGCGTCCCGAGAGCGGGTCGGCGATAAACCCCAGTTCCTGCCCCTCCGACACGTTCGCCATATGGCTTGTTTCCGAAATAAAAATCCCGCTCACGTCCGAGTTGATAAACGCGACGTGCCAGTCATCGCTTATAATCGGCGGCATTGTCGGCGGCATTTTTTTCGCCCAGATTCCAAGATGCGACATTAACGCCAAAATTCCCGAAAGAAGCTGCTCGCCGTGTTCTATTGTGATTCGCATACCGACGCCCATTTCAACCACGAGTGTCGGAGTGCCGATACTGTTAAGGCTATGCGCAAGGGTACTTTCAAGCACAGTCGCCGACGCGTGAATCCATATGAGCGGCATATTAAGGTGTTTCGCCAAGGGGACGAGGGTGTCGCCCAGCGTCTCGTTAATCCGTATCTGCGGCAGTTCGCGCAAAAAAATATTGCTTGCGTGGATATCTATGCAGACGCTTGCCCCCGCGATATCCTTAAGCGTTTCCGACGCAAGATACTCCGAAATCATTCCGTCCTCCTTGCCCGGAAAAATCCTGTTTAGGTCCAAGTCCGTCAAGGGCATACCCCTATGTATCGAATTTATCCCGAGAGGGTTAAGCGCGGGGTAGATGTCCACTATTCCGCGCAAATCCTCAATGTTTTTCAAAAGTTCGTCCGCCAGCCGCCACGCGACATACTGCCCTTCGAGTTCGTCGCCGTGCGTTCCCGTGACGATACATATCCTTTTGGCGGCGTTACTGATATGCCCGAGAGGCACTATACGGTTCTTTTGTATGTTCAGGCTTTCGCCAACGGGGAGCTCGGCGGTTGCGACAGTTTGTACCATTTGTATCCTCCTACTTATTGCTGCTGTTGCCCTTCAAAGACTCTTATCTGTATGGTTTGGCGTTGTGTACTCGGGTTAAGGAAAACGCCGCGTTCTATCGGGCAGTCCTCAAAGTCGCGTCCCACACAGAACCGAATGTAGTCGTCTGTTACGGCGCGGTTGTTTGTCGGGTCGAAACCCACCCACGCGCCGTCAATGTAGACTTCCGCCCACGCGTGCGTCACGCCCTCGCCGACAAGCAAACCGTTGGCGTATCTCGCGGGTATCCCCAGCGTTCGCGCAAAGCTTAGGAAAACGTGGGTGTAGTCTTGGCAAACGCCCGTTTTGGCGGCGAATGCCTCGGCGGCGGTCGTGTTTACGTTTGTACTTCCCGTGACATATGTGAAGTATGTGTATATTTCTTCCGTCAGTTTCAGCGCAATGTCATATATGAGCAACTCGCCTATTTTTAGGTTCTCCAAAAATTCGTACATTTCGCTGGAAGGTTTTGTGAGCTCGGACGGATAGCAAAATACGGGGTTAAGCGGAGCTTTGTCCTTGTTGTCGGGAGAAACAAAGACTTCCCCCGTGACGCCATAGTGAAAAGACGTATGCTCGGACTCTATAAACCCCGTTTGGGTGAGATTGCCAAAACCGTCGGTAATCAGGCTTTGCTCGGTGGCGGGCTGTATCGTCACGTCCGCCCGCACGACACGCTGCCGCCCGTTTGTGGCAGGCATACATCGCAGCGCGAACTGGTGTTCCCGCACAGGATTATAAAATTCCAAAAACGTGTCATAATGAAAAAAAAGCCACTTCAACGAAAACACCCCCTATATTATAAATAAATTTTCCACGTTGTTCAATAGTTCCTCCCGCGAAAACTCTTTGCCGTTCACGACGATATTGTAAATATAGCCCTGATTTCGCGGCTCCGACTCGAGTTTCGTTTTGTAGCGCAGGAAGTAATCAATTTCCGCGATATGCCGCTT
>BNUF01000248.1 GCA_025997155.1 Clostridia bacterium | reverse complement strand
AATCGATTTCTGAATCAGAAAGCCCCACGTCCGCTTTAGTGAGAGTTACCTCGCCCGACTTGCCCGCGACGGAAGTCACCGCGTTCACCTGCGCCCCCGCCTCTATGCCGTCAAGTTTCGTTTTAATGTCCGTTAAATCAATTTTCAAACCCTTGCTTGTCGGGTCAATTTGCAGGCGGGTTTCGTTGCCGTCGATAACAACGCGGAACTCGCCGTCATTTTCCGCTAAGCCGTCACCCGCCGTGTAAGTTTGAATTAAACCCGATAAATCAACTTCCATATCTTCAATGCCGCTTTCGGTGTTCCACGAGAACGTCAAGATATTTGTAGTGTTATCAAATGCCACGTTCTCAAGAAAACTTTCAAGCGGAAGATTTATAGTTGACAGTACCTCGCCGTTTTTTCCCACAAGCGTCATAATGCCAGTTTCGGTGTTGTGTTCAAGTGACAGATTGGATAGAAATCCGTTAGCGGAAGAGGATAGTATCTTGTCGTTTCCGTCAATTAAGCCGCTGATATTTACGCCTAGCGGCGAACCCGCCGAGCCGTTGCCCGTAAGCGTATTGTCGTGCGTGACAGAACTTAAACCGCCGCTACTGCCACCGTTCGTAATATTTCGCAATAACGCGCCGAAATCGGGATAAACAACGCCCCCATATTTTATAGGCTCTCCGTCTGCGTTTATAGCCATAAAATTCAACTCCTGTCTAAAGTTTGTAAGTATCGTATATCGAACGTTCCGCCGCGCTGTCAAACCCTATCCCGCAAAACGCGCTTTCATACGCGACGGCGACGTTGTACCAAGGGAAGGTGTCTTGAACTGATACTATGATTCTGTACAGTCTGCAAAAAGCAACGCCGAATTCAAAGTTGCTGTTTTCTCCGACACCCGACGAGCCTAAGAAATACCTAGGGGAACATACATTATCGTCAAGAGTGTAAGCTCTGTTTATTGCAAGATAACTACTTCTTTTCAGAGTTGATTTTTGCGTTGCGTCATATATGACGGGTTCATAATGGCGTTCTGTCGGCGTAAAAGATATCGGAGCGGTGCATATAACAGCGTCGTCATATCTTGCGGAATTAGAAGCCGTCGATATCGTCAATCCTCGGGTAGGTTTTAATATCCAGTCGCGGGGCATAGCAAAGCCCCAAGTGTCGAGGTTTGCGCCTAATCCCCCGAAATTACAGAACTCCATAAAATCTTCGGGCGTCGTCCCCGCGAAACGTATAACCGAACACCCGCCCGCGCGGAACATTCTGGTATCCCACGGCGGCAAAACCAGCAAACCGCTCATATTATCACCCGCCTTATGAAAATGTCGCCATCGTTTGCCAACCTGATGTTACCGTTATGGATTGAATCTGTAAGGCGTTAATATATTCGTCGGAAGACATTTTTATGTTCGTGTTGGCGGCGGGACTAATCCATTGTCCGCAACGTGGCGCGGACTTTGCCACCGTTCCGCTTTGACTTATGGTGTATATCGTAATAGGGAGTATCGGATAAGTCACGCTGGTTGAACCAACGACTGAACCAAGACTGATAACAGGTACGCCGCTTGCACCTGCCAAAG
Source organism: Clostridia bacterium (assembly GCA_025997155.1). GTDB lineage: Bacteria > Bacillota > Clostridia > Lachnospirales > WQUN01 > BNUF01. The sequence goes on along the minus strand of BNUF01000248.1, from coordinate 1,368 downwards.
CGGAATTAATCCCCGATACGCTATAACCGCCGCTAATGGTTTGTCCTAGGGACATTCCAAAATTTACTATGGGGTCTTCGGGAGACGACGTGACACTCAGCGAATAAGTACCCACAACGCCGCCGTTTCGCGTACTGGTAATCATAAAGGTAGTGCTGGAAGTCGTTAAACTAACAAACTCCATTTTTAAATCTATCTTATCGCCGTTCTCCATTTCAATTTGATTGTATTCTTGAAGTATATAAGTCAAACCGAACAGCGCATAGGAATCGCCCGCTTGAAACGTTAAACCGTTACCCTGCGCGTAGAACACTGGCGGCGATGCACCGAAGTTATACTGCAAAAGTGCCTTGTCGGGTACGGTTGTGAAATTTCCGACATAATATTCAATTTCACTGTCTATTTGAACCTCTGCTATATGATTCGTCGCGGCAAGGTCATCTATGATTACAGCGTTTGCAATGGTAGTACCGCCGCCCCCGCCCCCACCACTTGAAGATTCATACTGTTTAGCGTCATAATACTGTGATTCAGGCGAGGGTCTGCGATTGAACTCGCCGAACTTGTAGTCGGCGAGTTCAACCGAAAAATCGTAAAGCGCATGTAGGTTGCTTTTTATGGAGATTATCCGCAAGTTGTCCGCGTTCGTAATTTTCAGCTTGTCGTCGTTGAATATAACGCGGTCGCCGATTTCCAAATCTTCCAGCTTAAACACACGCGCCGTAAAGCTTGTTTCGTCGTCGGTGAATTTTGAAAGATGACTGAATTTGTAGTTATCGGCGTTTTTTCCCGCCGCGTTTCCTCTGCTCTGCAATAGATTTATAGAAAATCCCGTGTAGGTGATATACGCGTGTAACTGAAAGGACAGTTCCATTAAAAGCCCGCGTCCTGTTTTGGTGTCGCTGATAAAATTAGCGTTAGCGTCAAAATCCACTTGTCCGACTTGCAACATAGTTCCGTTTAGCAGAGTTTGCAATATAGCCGCTGGCGGCGCGTTTTGAGAAAAATTTTCAAAAGCCGCGTCGTTCAATCGATAGCTTATATGTTCGCAATCAAGCGAATACACATAATAGCCATTTTCCCAAGCGAACTCAAGGTGTATAATGTCGAAATAATCGTTGTTATATTTAACGGTGTAGCCAGATTGGATATCAATATTCAACAACCCTTTTATCGCCATTGTGTACAATCCGTCCAAACTTTCATAAACAACGCAACTTTTGACTTGTTCGATTTCATATATCGGATTAAAGTTCTGGTCGCATATAAAAACCATTGCGTCACACCACCTTTGCGCCGCCGAACCCTCGGTCTGTCGCTATATTATTCCGCACCTGAACCCGCCCGACACCCCTCGCAAGTTCCTCA
>BNUF01000247.1 GCA_025997155.1 Clostridia bacterium | reverse complement strand
CAGTCCACAGTCCTTAACCACAACGCCAACCGTCCTATCCACAATCCTAACGGCATCTTCCAACTTCCTAATCCCACGCACAGTTTCGTCATTACCTTTCAACATCTCAACACGCATAAAACCAACCCCCTCGCTGGTCTATGGGAAAACCCACAACCAACAAGAGGGGCTAACGCCTCACGCGGAACACGCCAAACTCCTTGCAACTTCCAACGCGTTTGCTCCCGCCGCCATTTCGGCGGTACTCTCGTGAGATATACCAAACACCCGCGCCCCGTCCACCTTTGCCAATGTGTATGTACCACCAACCGCTTCAACAACATCGCAAAACGAATACATACCCTTATCATTAACAAACTGATTCAGGTTCACGCGAGTCTGTCCGTACCCGTCACTAAACACGCCGTTCCTCACTCTAAACGTTGGCAACGCCATAATCAAAGTCTGAAGTTCAACATATATTTTCTTGTTCTTCACGGAATAAGTGCAAATAGTGTGCCTACCCACCGACGTGCTAACTATAAAAAAATCAACCGCCTCGCTTAGGTACAGGTTGTTCGCCTTAAACTCGGCGCGTGCGTCTGACAATGCCCCAAACCCAGCCACACTCACGAAAAACTCATTGCTCACCTTAATCATATCAACCGCTATCGGCGAGTTGTTCTTAACCACTTTCAACGTCATACTGTCAATGCTAATGTGGTTAGTGCCAACCGCCGTCACCACGCCGACACTCTCGTCCCTACCTATCGAATACCCCAACGTCTCCAGTGTATCCAACGACACATAAGTAATGCCGTTTCTGCTCGTATGATTCAATCGTCTCACGGCTTTATCCCCAACATAAACAGTCGATACGCCTTTCTGCCCGAACCCAATCATCCAATCCAATTGAACCGCTTTATTCTGTGCGTTGCCTTTGCACCCCAGCGACATCATAGTCGCGACAGAGGTTACCGCCAACGTCTTTATTGATTTCTGTTTTGCCATTACACACACGACCCTTCCGCACAAACAAGGTTTAGGTTTCTTCCTATGAAATATGCGGAAAAGCGAAAGATACGCGGTGCTAAATCACCCAAACTGTTATGCTGGTTTCAGCTTGACCTCCCAACCCCCGACAACAAAAAGAGGCGTATACCAAAGCGACCAACGTTCAGTTGTTATGGTGTTGCCATGTATCACAACAGCGGGAATACCATACAATGACAGTTGTACATAGCTCATATGTACGCACACTTCTGAAATATCGGCAGCTTCCACAAACATCTGCGTGTTTACGCTATAGCCAAGTGACAACATTGCGTTTGCAAATCCTAAAGCCATTCTGCCCGCGCCGCAACAGGGGTCACAAAACGTAATGAATCCCTTTTCTGCAATCGTCTTATCGTCTTTGTCGATAGTTATTTTAGCTATCATATCACATATGTGCTGCGGAGTAAAAAATTGACCTTTCTGATTATCGTACAGTTTCAGCGTATCAAATATATCGCCAAGCACGTCGTGGAAATTGTCTGATTTGACTTCATCTTCCAAAGCTAAAATCAACTCCGCAAACATTCCCGCTAAGCACTCCTGCTCATCCTTTGTATATTTTCGGATTATGGCGAGATACTGCTCCTCACGGTCGTCATACTCGGTTCGAGCAACACAGTTGCTTATGGTGATTGAAGTTATCTTCACGAAGTCACAGAACACATTCCAAACACTATGCCTATCCGACAACTTTCTGATAATCTTCAATATTTCTTTGTAGTGTGCGTTGTCTTTATGCGTAATCGGAGTTTCCGCCGATTTCTTCTTTGCCATTCCTAAACACCACTTTCCGATTGTGGTGCGATTACCACGGTGTCCCCGCCCTGTTCCAGTGCCGTTAGTATAGCCGCTTGTTCAAATATTGAAGCCAGTTTTTGAGTATTAGCTCTGAATTGTGACAAGAAGTCTTTCTCCCAGTCGTAATCAAGGTACATAACGTGTACCAAAGCTGTATACACCGAATTTTTCATACTTTCACTACTTCTGTTTGAAAATACTCCGTACTCTTCCAGAGTTTTGCAAATATCAATAAGCCAGCTGGAATATTCGATAAAGATACTCTCCTCCCTCAAAATGTCAAAGCTACCCAGCCATTCTCGTATGGTTTGAGAGTGACTGCCTTTGTAACACTGAGTATCCTGCAAGAAATAAAGTATTTTCGAGTGGTCTCCGTTTGCATCAATAGCTCTACCCAACGGGTATATTTTGCAAACCGAAGGTTTGAGCTTATGAATGGAACAACCACTCTTTGACAGAAACCTACAGCTCTTTCTGTAATCGCCAGGACGAAGCGTTACGACAGGAAGTTTGGAGTTATATCCTTGATGTATCTCACAATATTTCTCGAAAAATTCACGCGACGGTAAATTCAGATTCTTTGTGATATTAAAAGCGTCATGTGGTGTAATCACAATATCGTCTCTATCACGACAACACACTCCACAACGATTGCACGCGAAGTCAAACGTATCGTCCAATTCAAGTTTCTTGCTATCGATAATTAGGTTCGCGAAAACACTTTGCTCACAACGACGAAATCTATCCAAAAAGTTCTTCAAGCTTTCCGTTACTTCAGCCCAATACACAGGTGTAACAATAGCAACCGCGTCAGCTTGCCTCAACGTTTCCTGTGCGGTTGTAAAACCATCATCTCCAAAAGAACATTTGTTCTCTTTCAGACAAGTACCCCAACCATCACCGCAAACGCGACAGTATGTCATGTCGTTTGTGCTTATTTCCTGTACGTTGGCATCGCTCTCTTTTGCCCCACGAATTATCTCGTCGGTTATCGACCGACACAAACCGCTTGTTTTTGGATTGCCAGAGATAATAACAAATTTCACAGTTAAACCCCTTTTCTAAACAGTCTTTCCACTCAATCTCGCTATTTCAGCCATAAGTTCCGCGACTTTCTTTTCGTATTTTGCGCGTTCCCTTTCGGCTTTATTGGCTTTTGCTTCAGCCTTTTCAACAGCCGCCGC
>BNUF01000246.1 GCA_025997155.1 Clostridia bacterium | reverse complement strand
GCCGCCCCCCTGTCAACGGGGTATGAGCCAAACGACTTTAACAACGCCCCGACGACGGGATTTTTGAAAAGTTCTTTTTTAGCCATAAAAATAACAGGGCGGCGCGACGACGCAAGCCCAATCAAAACGGGGTCCCACATACTCGCGTGGTTCGCGCAGTAGATAACGCCGCCCTTTTTCGGCACATTTTCCTTGCCGCTTATCCTGTATTTCCCAAAGGTAAAATGAACCATAAACCAAGCGAAAAACTGCATTATATGATACAACTAATCACGTTCTTTCAGTAGTTCAAGTATTTTTTCCGACACTTCCTCGGCGTCAAGCGCGGAGGTGTCAAGAGCTATCGCGTCCTCGGCGCGTCTAAGGGGCGACGCTGTTCTCGTGAAATCCCGATAATCCCGTTCGGCGACCTCGAGCGTGACCTCCTCAAGCGTCGCCGCGCCGCCTTTTTGCGCCAGTTCGTTTGCGCGGCGTTTTGCCCGCACCGCAACAGACGCGTCCATAAAAATTTTGAGAGTGGCGTTTGGGAGTACACGAGTGCCGATGTCGCGTCCGTCCATAATAACGTTGGCGGACTTCGCCATTTTCTTCTGGAGGGTGACAAGGTGTTCGCGAACCAAAGGTAACGCCGCGACCTGTGACGCGCTGTCCGCGACTTCCTGTGTACGAATAGTTTCGCTCACGTCCTCGCCGTTTAGAAATATGCGCTGTGTACCGTCCGTATATTTTATTTCTATATCGGCGGAATGTAAAAGAGTATCGGCGGCGGCGGGCGAAACGCCGCTCCTAAGCGCGTAAAGCCCGATTGTGCGGTACATTGCCCCCGTGTCGATATACACCCACCCGAGTTTTTGCGAAAGAATCTTCGCGACCGTGCTTTTGCCCGAGCCGCAAGGCCCGTCAAGGGCAATCGAGTTAAACGCTCTGTCCGGACGCAAAACCTCCGCCCCGCGCAAGTAAACGTGGGATATTTCGGACTGGGGTACGTCCGTGTACGCGTAGAGCAAAACGCGGATACACATAGGCAGGCTGTTGTCAATCCCCATTTCGGAAACGCACATTATTCCCGCGTCCGCGAAACCGGCGCGTGCCGCAAGCGCGGGGTACGCCGCCGACAAATCCGCGGTTTGGCTGAAAATAAGCGAAATAACGTCACTCGCGTGTATTTCGTTCCTTTTCAAAATTCGGCGCAGCAAAACGTCGGTCGCCTCAAATATCTGCTCCTTTGAATTTTCGGAAACGGTAATCGCCCCGCGTATTGCGCTAAGTGTACTCATAGTTTACCTCTTTATTTGAACATTAACAATTCTTGTATATAGTCGTCTGTGATTCGCGTGGCGATAGCTTCGGAAATCCCCCGCGTGTTAGCCCAATTCAGCGCGTCATAATCATATATCGCGATATTTTTGAATTTCGTAATCTCGTTGTTATTGAGAAAGGCGAGTTCTTTCTGAACTTTCGGGTTATGGAATTTGTAGTACATAGAGTATAGATTTATAATGCACTGTGAGAGCGCAAGCGCCTCCAAACTCTCTGAAAATTCATCGTTCGATAAATCTTTTGTGTCCTCATTAATTTTACGCAACGCAAGAACATAGCGCAAAATTGATTGCAGTAATTTTCTGTCGCGCATAATAACGCACGTCCTTTCATCTGTTGTGTGGTTTTCCCGCGAGAAATCCTGTGGAAAAAGCGATTTGCAAGTTGAACCCGCCCGTCGCCGCGTCAACGTCCAAAACCTCCCCAGCGAAAAACAGGCCTGAAACACGCTTTGATTCAAGAGTCGCGGGGTTTACCTCGGAAACCTTGACCCCGCCGCGTGTAATCACGGCGGAAGAAAATCCCTCGGTATCCGTTATATGTATTTTCATTGACTTGAGAAGGGAGCAGAGCCGCCTGCGTTCCTCTTTGGTAATCCCGTTTACTTTCTTGTTTTCGGGAATTTCGGATAATTCTATTATACACTTTATAAGGCGTTGTGGCAACAATTCATTTAGTGAATTCAAGAAATTTTTATTGCTGTTTCGTAAAAAATCCCCGCGTATTCGCTCGTAGAGCTCATTTTCGTCAAGGGCGGGTTTTAGGTCTATGTATATGTTCGCGTCCTTGTCGGGTTCAAGGTATTGGCTCGCGGAAAGGATAAGCGGCCCGGACACGCCCCGCTCGGTGAAAAGCATCTCGCCGAAGCCGCTGAAAACGGACTTTTTGCCGGCTTTCGCCGTGACGGATACGTTCTTGAGGCTAAGCCCCTGAAGTTCAGGCACAAACGCGTCGTCTGAGACAAGGGCGACAAGGGACGGGCGGCGCGGCGTAAGGCTATGCCCCGCCGCTTGGGCGAAAACATAGCCGTCCCCCGTCGAACCCGTCCGCGGGTACGACAACCCCCCCGTCGCGACAACCACCTTGTCCCCGCGAATTTCGCCCGATTCCGTCAAAACCCCGACGGCGCGGCCTTCTTCTATGATAATCGACTTCACAGCCGTGTTAAGTCTGATATCCACGCCCAGCCTGTTTAATTCTTTTTGCAACACGCGAATAACGTCTGACGACTTGTCAGACTTAGGAAAAATCCGATTTCCCCGCTCGCATTTCGTCGGAAGCCCGATACCCTCAAAAAATTCCACAAGCTGGTAACTGTCCATATTGCTAAGCGACGAATACAAAAAAGACGGATTCCGCGCTACCTTCTCTAAAAAATCAGGGACGGACACAAGGTTCGTGAGGTTGCAACGCCCCTTCCCCGTGATATACAGTTTCTTCCCCAGTTTCTCGTTTTTCTCAAGAAGGATAACGCGTCCCGACCGACCCGCCGATAACGCCGCCATAATTCCCGCCGCGCCTCCGCCGACTACGATAACATTTTCCATATCTATATCCCCGTAAAAAGTTTGCGGTTTTTTTATTGCGTAATTTTGGAAATTATAGTATAATGTGTCTTGATATGTAGTACGAAGTGGTAAGCGGTTGGCAACAAGCTCCCGAAAGGGGGTTGTTCCTATGAAGATATATATTAAGCTCATTG
>BNUF01000245.1 GCA_025997155.1 Clostridia bacterium | reverse complement strand
AATAAACAATCAAAAACCTGTTTGGATTACGGAGATTACGAAATTTCAAAGCAGTTGGTTAAATATGCAGCTATTATTTTTTGTTTGCCAACATTCTTACGGATTTTTTGAGTACGGGTTCTAAGACTGGCATTGGCGAGATTTTAGCGGTTCATATCCCAAACGCAATCCCTGATAATTTAACAGGAACAAAAATTATCTTATGGGTATATCTGAAACTATCAACCAACTTAATCAGGCGGTAGCAGTGTCAATATATACCAAAATTCAACTAGTCCACCCCGACTGGGATGAAGCGCAAATCTCGCTCGAAGAAGAAAGAATCAAACTCGAGCAGAACATAACCGTTGAAAACCCCGATGACGAAACGTATTAAGGGGTTAGCGTATGGATAAAAACCCCTACTGATTTCCGAAATATCGGAGAAAGCATAGCGAAAATATACGAACAGGCGGAACAGTACATCTTGTCGGACATTGCGGCGCGTATTGATATGGGAGGGGAAATATCGGACGAGCATTGGCGGCGGCGCGTCCTTGCAGAATCAAAAAAGGCTAAAAACGACGTTAACGCTCTTTTGGGCGACATAGGCGCGGAGGTGTCCCAAACCGCGCAGGACGAACTCACTAAAGTCTATGTGCAAGGCTTTAACGGTACGTCGTCCTCTTCGTACAGCTGCTCGCCGTCAGAATCTAGCAGCGGGAAAATCTTGTCGCATACGCTTACCGATTTCGGGAACACCGCCGAAACGTCGTCCGCAAGCCACCCCGTAACATGCTCGTCTACGTGCGTACTTGTGAAGTTCTTGTACTTATAACGCGAAACAGGCAAATTCATAACAGCGTCAAGGCACATAGACAAGTCGGCGGGCGATATCTCTTCTTTGAGCCTTGAATCGGACAACGCCGTTATGGCAGTCACCTGGCACGACAATTTCGTAATGCTTGAGTTGCCGAGGGTTATGCTGTTCGAGCCTTGACTTGCGGCATTCTCTCCGATAACGATTGTGTTTATAATGCCGTCTTCGCTCGCACCTCTGGTGTTGCCGCCAATAAACACCGATCTTGCTGTTGTTTGCATTTCTGTCGCGCCAACTCCGCAATAATGCCCCGCGTTGCGTCCGACCCCGACATTTAAATGAGTGGTTGTAAGTCCCTCAAGGGCGTTGTCTCCGACCGCGACATTGCTCAAGCCGTCTGTTATGGCTTTAAGTGTGTTTCTGCCCACAGCTACGTTTACTGCACCGCCTAATTTCAGAACAGGCTCTCCCGCACGCTCTGCAACAATCTGTCCCGCCAAATTCACGTAAAATCTCGTCCCCGCGAAATCGATTTCTGAATCAGAAATCCCCACGTCCGCTTTAGTGAGAGTCACTTCGCCCGACTTGCCCGCGACGGAAGTCACTGCGTTCACCTGCGCCCCCGCCTCTATGCCGTCAAGTTTCGTTTTAATGTCCGTTAAATCAATTTTCAATCCCTTGCTTGTCGGGTCAATCTGCAGGCGGGTTTCGTTGCCGTCGATAACAACGCGGAACTCGCCGTCGTTTTCCGCCAAACCGTCGCCCGCCGTGTAGGTTTTGATCAAGCCCGATAAATCAACTTCCATACCGTCACCGCCTGTTACGGCTAATGTGTTTGATATAGCTCCGTCAGAGTTCAGGAACTTTGCGGCTATCGGCGGCGACATTGCCCATTTTTTCGCTCCGCGTTCATTTGGCGGGTATATCATATTGCCGCCGAAATCGGTCGTAGCTCCGTCTTGTTGCAATACTTTATGGACAATTGCTGAATAACTGTTATAATCCATTTATAACACCTCGCTTAATTCTAAAGTTTGTAAGTATCGTATATCGAACGTTCCGCCGCGCTGTCGAACCCTACCCCGCAAAACGCGCTTTCATGCGCGACGGCGACGCTGTACCATGGGAAGGTGTCTTGAACTGATACTATGATTCTGTACAGTCTGCAAAAAGCAACGCCGAATTCAGAACCTGTACTCAATAAACAATCAAAAACCTGTTTGGATTACGGAGATTACGAAATTTCAAAGCAGTTGGTTAAATATGCAGCTATTATTTTTTGTTTGCCAACATTCTTACGGATTTTTTGAGTACGGGTTCTCAAAGTTGCTGTTTTCGCCAACACCTGACGACCCTAAGAAATACCTAGGGGAACGTACATTATCGTCAAGATTATAAGCCCTGTTTATTGCAAGATAGCTACTGCTTTTTAGTGTCGATTTTTGATCATTATCGTCAACCCTCGGGTAGGTTTTAGCGTCCAGTCACGGGGCATAGCAAAGCCCCAAGTGTCGAGATTCGAGCCTAAGCCCCCGAAATTACAGAACTCCATAAAATCTTCGGGAGTCGTCCCCGAGAAACGTATAACCGAACACCCGCCAGCGCGGAACATTCTGGTATCCCACGGCGGCAAAACCAGTAAACCGCTCATATTATCACCCGCCTTGTGAAAATGTCGCCGTCGTTTGCCAACCTGACGTTACCGTTATCGATTGAATCTGTAAGGCGTTAATATATTCGTCGGAAGTCATTTTTATGTTCCTGTTGGCGGCGAGACTAATCCATTGTCCACAGCTGGGCGCGGACTTTGCCAACGTTCCGCTTTGACTTATGGTATATATCGTGATATGGAGTATTGGATAAGTCACACTAGTTGAGCCATCAGCTGAACCAAGACTGATAACAGGTACGCCGCTTACGCCAACCAAAGAGGAATTAATCCACGACACGCTATAACCGCCGCTAATGGTTTGCCCGAGGGACATTCCAAAGCTTACTATGGGGTCTTCGGGAGACGACGTGACAGTCCGCGAATAAGTACCAACAACGCGCTGTTTCGCGTGCTTGTAATCATAAAGGTAGTGCTGGAAGTCGTCAAACTGACAAACTCCATTTTTAAATCTATCTTATCGCCGTTTTCCATTTCAATTTGATTGTATTCTTGAAGGATATAATTCAAACCGAATAACGCATAGGAATCGCCCGATTGAAACGTTAAACCGTTACCCTGCGCGTATAACA
>BNUF01000244.1 GCA_025997155.1 Clostridia bacterium | reverse complement strand
TTGCTTGGATGAACAACTCCAGACGATTATCAAAAGACTATGAAATATCCAAAACATCTTCTGAAAATATGGCTATAATCTCTAATTTATCAACACTTTTAAGACGTTTTTGAACACGGGTTCTAAGTTCTGCTTATGCGGGTATCAAGCACATTCACCCGACATTTCCGCTTGCGGAAAGTTTGGGAACGCCCGTAGAGTGGGCAGGGTTCTTAAAGACACTCACGGCAGCGGGTGGAGAAATCAGCAGAGTAATCGAGGAATTTGGCGAGAATCCCGAGACGGAACTCTCGAATTGGCTCGGCGGTGTGATATACAGGCACTGGCTGTATTTTGTCGCACTAAAACTACGCTCCGATAAAATCGCAAGCTCCTACTTGAAGTATGTTGTTGAGATAACCGATAAACCCGCAGACCTCAAAAAGAACATCCTTACGGCGATTATTTTCGTTCAATTCTACAAGGAACGCAAGGAAATAATCGGGCGACTTATTGTTGACAAGAAATTGAGCGATTCCGACTTCACGGAGTTGTTCATCTACGAAAACCGCCGTGACCTTGCGAACGGCTTATACACGCTCACTGATCGAACGCTCCCCGAACGCAAGGAGTTTATTTCACTGCTTGCGAGTCTTGGCGCAGATGCGGTTGTTCGTCGTGCGACAGCGGCTTACTCCGCGTTGTCCGATTACATGCACGAATACACATTCACCGATCCGAAAGTAACCGCAGACCTTAACGCTTTGTTTACGAAATACTTTGACCGCTACAAAAAGCAAAAGGTCGAGAATGTTATCGACGGCGATTTTGTGGCAGAGATTGAAGACCTTGCAAAAAAGCGAGTATATAACAAACTTCGAACGCGGAGCGAAGTGCTGGCTTCTGTTGGCGACAAGTCCAACACATTCCTTTTGTGGATTGACGCGCTTGGCGTGGAATATCTCGCGTTTATTCAGAGACTCTGCGCGCAAAAAGGCTTGTCACTGCGAATTAACATTGCGCAGGCTGATTTGCCGACCATTACGTCCGTCAATAAGGCGTTCTACGATGATGACGATTTCAAGGCAAAAGAGAAAATCGAGCTTCTCGATGAATTGAAACACAAGGCAAGCAGTGTTTACAGCTATGAAACCGAGCAGTTGCCGGTTCACCTTGCGCAAGAACTCGATGTTATCGCTGACGCGATAGAACACGCAAAAATCAAGCTCGTCAGTGAAAAGCCTGTCGCGAGGGTGCTGATTGTCAGCGACCACGGTGCAAGCCGCCTTGCCGTCATTAACGGTCAAGAGGAAAAGTACGAAACCGATACCAAAGGTGAACACGGCGGGCGCTGCTGTAAACGTCCTGCGGATTTCTCTCCGACTGCTTATGACCTGCCGTTTGCCACGGAAAGTTCGGACAGACAGTTCTTGGTATTGGCGAATTACGGGCGTTTTAAGGGTAGCCGCAAAGCAAATGTGGAAGTCCACGGAGGCGCGAGCTTGGAAGAGGTCGTTATTCCGGTTATTGAGATAACGCTCGTGAACCCGAACACCAAAATTGAACTCATTGACGGCGACAAGCTATGCGCAAGTTTCCGCAAACCGATCGTGTTTACGCTTTTCTCAAAAACGGAATTGCAGAGCGCGAAGGTTGTTATTAAAGGCAAATCCGAACATTTTAACGCCGTCAAAAAGGATAAGAACCATTACCAAGTCACGACCGACATAAAACGCCCCGGCGAATATTACGCCGATGTGTTTGACGGCGACAGCCTTGTCGATGCGGTTATGCTAACCGTTCAAAGCGAAACCCAAAAAAAGAGTGGCGGCGAAGACTTTGATAGTCTATTTTAGGAGGCACGGCAATGATTGATAAGCTCCGTAATTGTTTTGACGAGATGGTCGTCTACAAAGACCTGCGGAAATCAAACTTTTTCTCCGCTCTCAGTTTGCCGTCCTTTATGCGCGACTGGTTGTTAAAGAAGTTTGAAAACGAGAATGGCGAATACGACACCGAAGAGGTGCTGCAATTCGTAAAGACCTACTTGCCCCGCAAGGACGAGTGGATTGCCATAAAAGACCGCGTTGTAATGGGCGGCGAGCAAGTGCGTTTTCTTGCCAAAATCTCCGTCGAAATCAGCGTGGAGAAAAAGCAAGTTTATTTCGCCTTGCCCGATTACGGTTTGACATACAAGGACACTATAATCGAGTATGCCGTATGGGAAGATATTCGCGAAGACCTACTCCACGGCGAGACTTGGGGAATGGTTGAAATCGGGTATCGTTCGCCGGACGAGGCGGACATTCTTTGGATGGATACCGACAGCGGAGCGAAAGGCAAAGGAGCAAACAAAGGCAAGATAAAACTCACGGCGTTTAAGCCTTTCTGCCATTATACGGTTGACATCGAATACTTCAAGGACGCAAGAGGCGAGTTTTCAACCTCTGAATGGATAGATGTTTTACTCGGTGCGGTGGATTATAACGCAGGCGGTTATTCCGATGAGGAAACTAAGCTGACGATGTTGACGCGCTTGCTTCCATTCGTAGAGAAACGACTAAACCTTATCGAACTCGCACCGAAAGGTACCGGCAAATCGTATCTGTTCGGGCGTGTGAGCCGTTTCGGTTCATTGCCGACCGACAGCAAAATCAGCCGTGCCACGCTGTTCTATCATAAGACAAAGCACACCGAGGGCTTTGTTGCCAACAGCGACTTTGTCGTGCTTGACGAAATACAGACTATTCAATTGGTTTTGAAGGCCTACCTCGAATCGGGCATTATCAAAATCGACTCCTACGAACGCGCCGCCGATGCCGGTTTTATCCTTTGCGGCAATATAAGCAAGGAAACAATGGATGACGGCGGTTTTACCAATATGTTTAAGGAATTGCCAAAGTCATTTCACGAGTCCGCACTGATTGACCGCTTCCACGGCTTTATAGTCGAAGCTAAATAAAAGCGTGAATTAACGCCTCCCAAAATGAGTTGAATTTGTGCATATGTAATCTCAACCTGCGTTTAACATTTGCCCAAAATTTCTCAATTGGATTAAAGTCGGGCGAA
>BNUF01000243.1 GCA_025997155.1 Clostridia bacterium | reverse complement strand
CATACGAGTTAATCATTTCTGCCTCTTCGCAATCAGAAACTTTGCGACGCCGCTCTGCATAGTAGGTATCGTATGTTTGCTTAAGAAATTTCTGTGTCGGTGTCAAGTCATTCTTCCCTTTCCAAGGTGTAATCTTGCGCGATTTCTCATCTATCACTATTAGTTCATCTCCTCGAAAGTTATGGTAATACTGTACCACAACTTCTTGGAAATATCAACACTATGCATTGGGGGATTTTCACGAAAACAGCAAGACTGTTCTGCGGAACACCGCCGACCTCAAACAACTTGTCCTGTGCCGTTTGCCGTGAGCAACACTCTAACTTTCCGATAAACACGCATATCTTGTCACGAAAGATGCTGGTGGATGAAACGTCGCCGTTTTGCGCTTGTGCTATGTATTCATTGTAGTTTCGTGAAATGTCGGCAGTTCCCTCATATATTGAGTGGTCGCCCCGAGCATAAGAAGACATATCAAGTTCCAGTACTTCCAATACTCTGCGGGCGATATCAAATGACGCAGATGAAAGATTACGCTCACCGCTCTCGTACCGCTGATATTGGCGCAGTTTAATATTTGATTCATCCGCGACTTGCTGTTGCGTAAGACCGATTTTTTTCTCGCGCGTCTTGGAGTATATGCTGTTCCATACGTAAATATTTGAAAGCCATAGCATCTCCCGTTTCAAATGTAGTATCCATATTATATGTCCAAATGGACGCTGTGTCAAGAACTATTTTTAAGCGCGAGGAGGACTATTTTATGATAACACTGTATATTGCCAAAAAGTATATACCAGAGAATTTACTTTTGGATTGGACTCGACCTCGGGGACGGCAAGCATTTCCTTTGTGGAACGCCAAAGACGGTGTATATCCGTTGCCCGTGTTGACAGAGGAGGAATCTGCTCGCCGACATTTTGAAAGCCCAACAGAAACAACCGCCGACACCCTTATTAAGCTGATAGAGTGTGGTTTTAGTAAGGACAACGAAAATTGTATTTACAATTCGGCGACTGATTGCGTATGCCTGTTGTACGACGCTTTTGAAGATTGGCGGAAAAATGAGGGTTCGCTTGAGCGTACGTCACTTGAGGAGGCGAAGGTGAGGCTTGAGGAGTTTGTAGCGAACTAACTCCCGAAATATCCCGAGGCGGGAAAGTTAGTCGCTCGCCGTGGCGGTTTGGAAGCCCGCGAACTTAAATGGAAATCTTATATGATTTGCTTGAATATGGGTGACGACAAACTTGTCCTTGCGGAAGCAATATCAGACATCAATTATGAACTGGTGGAAGCACCGTGTTTGTTTGATGCCAAGATAGGCAAGATTTTGCCGTATAAATATGAGATTGAGGAGTATGGGACGGAACTCGCTTTCGACCGTGCAGATGGTTTTAGGGTATTGTCTTTTGCTTTTGGGCGGTGGTTGGAAGAACGGGGCAGGAAATTCCGTTTGTTTAACAGACGCAAGTCCGAACACCCAGGTAGTGACGATAACGAAGAGGGATTACTCGACTTTCTAAACTGGTGCGAAACGAACGCTCCCGAGTTTATTCAGATGGCGGAACGTAATGCTCATATCAAGAGGAGCTTAAGCGACTACGACTTGCCAAAAAATTACAATTGTTTTCAAAACAGTATCTATGCTGAATATATATTTTGCTTTGTGTTTAAGGATGGTGGTGGGATAGACTTCTGTGCGGAGTAACCGGGAAGGGAATGTTGCTGATAAATTGGCAACATTCCCTTCCCGCTTTCGTGAGAGGCGTTTCACCCTTTAGGAATCTGCCGAAAATAAATAGTATATTTTATTGATTTGATTATTTAGGTCTTATGAACTGGTAGACTTCACCTTTGTAGCCCCAATATATATTTGAGTTTTCCATTAACTTAGGATTATTATAAAGCACTTGTAAAAATATCTTACATAAGTCATCACGCACTTTATCGCTAACTTGAAGAGGCTCATCGGATTGATTATATTCATCAAGCTCATAGTATGCCATTGTCGCAGGTCTGCTCATTGTTTCACGCATTAGTTTATGATATTCGTGGTCAGAACCATAGGTGTTTGGGTAACTGCGCTTAACTATATTAGAGTTATCAACAGGAGGTTCTATATAGTCTTTATCTGCCCATAAACTTGTGTTTCTATTATCGTTATTTTGGCAAAATTTTGCGTAAACATAGCAATAAGTGCTGTAAATAGAATCTATAGCTTTAAAGAATGCGCATAACTTTATTACGCTTTCCTTGCAGATACAGTTATAGTACAACAGATCGCGTTGTGGTGTTATGAGAGGAAGAAATCCCATTTCGGCAACTTTAGGGTTGGATAGAAGTTTCCATTGTTGATCTCTAAATTGGTAAATATCTCCATGTTTATTTAGGGATTCAAATTCTGTTTTTAATAAGGAACTCATATTCAACATTATCTAGTGTGATAATGTACAGTACAACTATACACCGATTTTATCTGTTTTGCAAGAACATATTAAAATCTGGGCCTCAAATAACATCACATATGAAATTGCCGATAATACATATTGTAGCGAAATCAGGAAATTTAGAATGGAGGGTTTTTATGCGAAACTATACTGCGGAGGATATATAGTCAAGGCTCTTTATAATCGTGAATATGTGTATGGAACATATTGGATTTATTGCGCTTTTGCCTATCTCGGTTCACGTTTCTTAACAGCCTTGACTATAGTATCCTCAATAGAATGCGCGAAAAACTGCGGTTTTGAGGAATGTCTTTGTGTTTCTCATGTCGATTGCCTTGAACAATTTTACGGCGTTTTCGAGAGTCTGGACGAGGCGGAAGATGCGGATATGCGAAGTTCAATCGAGGGTGCCCGTAAACAATACAATTTTTTGGTTGCTTGTGTTATGCCGCCTAGGGCTGCGCAGATTGTGAATCATTTCGGTTATTTGAAGCTTAGAGAACGCGAAGACGGTACGTATTGCTTTGACCTCGGCGATGGGCGAGTGTTTCCGATATGGAACACTAAAGACGGCGCGTATCCGCTATATCCGCCCTCTGAACGCGAAGAAT
>BNUF01000242.1 GCA_025997155.1 Clostridia bacterium | reverse complement strand
GGGCGAGACCGCTTTGCGCTATGTTTCAGGGGCGGATTTATTCAAGAAACGGCAAAAGCGCGAAATACCCGTCGTTCTATGATACGAGTTACGGAATGCCCGCGGGGCTTTTGGGGTGTAACTGCCGCCACGTTATATATCCGTACATTGAGGGTGTCAGCATACAACGCTATACGCCGTATGACAAAGCCGAAAACGCGAGGGCATACGAATTATCACAGCAACAGCGCAAACTTGAACGCGGCATACGAAACGCCAAGCGCGAAAAAGAAGTATTTGAGGCGGCGGGGGACACCAAAGGCATAATTGACGCGGAGTGGAAAATTAAGGCAAAACAAGCGCAAATGCGGGAATTTATCAAGCAAACGGGACTGCCAAGGCAGTATCACAGGGAACAGGTCGTGCCGACTGTTTTTGAACCCGTAAAAAATCCATTGCATAAGGACGCAAAAAGTAGTATACTCAAAACAAAGAGTGATAATAATATGAAAAGAAAAACAAAAAATATTGGTGAATTTGCGCATTTGCAAGAGCCTATGCAGTTGCGGCACGTTGAAAAAATTGCTAAAAAATATGATATCGATACTAAAGACCTAACAATCAAGATTCAGCGTGATACGCGTATGATAAATACAGGATATTTTGGCAGTGCCGACCCTATGAACATAGGTAGAATTGATTTATACCCTGATTCTTTCCAAAATGAGGAACAAATAGTGCGAACTATTGTACACGAAAAAACTCATATAGAACAATTTAAGAAATATGGCGGACAATATGTTATGAATAACCCAAAAGGTTTTGAAGACGAGGCGGAACACCTAGAAGAACAGTGGATTAGGAAGTGGTTCAAATGAATTGGACGGATGCCGCAATAAACGTGTCTAAAAAGGGAATTGTTGGAAAATGTCCCGAATGTGGAAGTTTGGATACAGATTTCACATATGTTATAACTAATTCCGACAAGGGCAATGGTTTTTTGGATATGTGGTGTAATGATTGTCATAAAAGAGGGCATATGACATATAGAGGAATAATAGTAAAAGACAAATCAATGTCTCCTCACGAATATGAGCATTTTAGAAAACAACATAATATCGTGGAACTCCGAGAAGCCCTTTAGGGGGCTTTTTTGTTGCCCTTTTATCCGTGGTGGGCGTTAAATCAAACGGAATAGATGACCTAAAATTTAGGAGGGCTTGAAATGGACGAACAGGATACAGCAATTACCGACGCGGCGGCGGCTGAAACGACGGCGGCCGACACGGAAAAGACATTCACGCAAGAACAGGTAAACGGTATCGCCGCCAAAGAGGCGAAGAAGGCACAGGAGAAACTTTTTAAGGATTTAGGCTTTACCGACGTTAAGACGGCTTCGGACGGTTTTAAGAAATACAAAGAATGGGCACACACGCAAAAGACGGAGCTTGAAAAAGCCACGGACGCGGCGGCGAGTACCGCGAGAGAACGCGACGAACTCACGCAAAAATTTCAGGCAATGTCGCTTGAAAACGCTTGTTTGAAAAACGGGGTAGCTCCCGAGGCGGCAGAGGACGCGGCGCATTTGGCGAAACGGCTTATTTCTGACGAAGTTGACGAAAGCGCGGCTATCTTGCAGATTTTGGCGAAATACCCGCAGTTTCGGGCAGGGGAGAGAAACAAACCTACGTTTTCGACTAATCACGCGACGACACAAAGCACGGCGCAAACCGACGCGAAAACCGAAGAGGTGCGGAAGGCGCTAGGGCTTATATAAGAAAGGCAGTTGATATTTATGGCTTTAAACTCGTTTGAATACGCGACAATATTTCAAACAGAACTTGACAGGAAACTTTTACAGGGGCTTTCCAGTGGTTGGATGGCGGCGAACGCGGGGACATTACAATACAATGGCGGGAAAACGATAAAAGTACCGAAGGTGACAATGGACGGACTAAAACCGTACAGCCGCACTGCGGGATTCGCCACCGGCGCGGTAAACTTAACGTATGAAACGCTTGAACTCACTCAGGACAGAGGTATTGAGTTCTACATTGATTCAATGGACACAAACGAAACAAATTTTATAGCTACCGTAGGAACAATGCTTGACGAGTTTGAACGAACTTGGAAAGTACCCGAAATTGACGCGTACAGGTACAGCAAAATTTATAACTATGCCAACACGGCAACTCACGTAACTACGGCGGCTTTGACAAAAAACACCGTATATGAAAAATTACGCGCGGATATCTTATCAATACAGGACGTGGTTGGCGCGGACAGAGAACTTGTAATAAGTATAAGCTCCCCCATAATGGCAATGCTGGAGCAGTCTCCCGACTTTACGCGGATAATCCGCAACAACGAGTTCAGGGCGGGAGAGATTAAGACAACCGTCAAGTTTCTGAACGACATTCCTATTATACAAGTGCCGAGCTCACGAATGAAAACCGCGTATGTATTGAACGACGGCGGGGCGGACAACTATTTTGGGAAATTTCCGACTGGTATGCAATCCGCACTTGTCGACGCGTTCAAAAAAGCCGTCGCAATCGAAGTTGAGTATTTGTATCTAAACGGCGGGGTAACCGCTTTTTTGGGCGGGGCAATGCCTGATAGCGTAAAAATCGGCGACTTTTCGTATAGCGGAGGGGCGAATTGTCAAAAACAGGGCTAATTTACAGGGGTGTTTTGGTATGCTCATAAAACCTATTCCGCGTGCGATGCTGATACATTCCGTCACTCTGAAACACGTCGCCTATAAGGATATAAACCAAAATGAAACGTATGAGGAGCAGCGGCTTTATCGCGTCCGATTTATGCAAAAGCGCGAACTGCGGACATACAGAGGCGATTACAACGAGGAAGTTATGAGTAAGGGAAAACTGTTTATTGACAGGGTTTTCAGCACACAGCCGACGGCGATTGCCCTTGACGATATTATTGTTTTTGAGGGCGCGGAATACGTCATAAAGGCAATTGACAGCGTTTGCGGACTTCGAGCTCATCATATGGAGATAACTTTTTAGGGGTGATTTATGGGGGTTCATATTAATTTAAATCAGCAGAAGATATTGAAGAACTTG
>BNUF01000241.1 GCA_025997155.1 Clostridia bacterium | reverse complement strand
ATTGGTTCGTGAGTAATCGGTCTGCTCTTTAATGAACCGGTCTCCTCTTCGAGTTTCTCCCACGACCGAAGAGTATTTATGCCAAGTCCGAACATCTCGTTTACTTCACTTTTTAAATAACCTTTTTCAAAGCGGCTATTGCTTTTTCTCTTAAATCTAAGGAATATGACATATCTATACCTTACTACATTTGCTCACAAATTTCAATAGCCTCGACTATACGTTATTAATTTTGAAATGATTGATTATTATGTCTAAAAAAGCAACTACCGCACTTCAAACTCCGATTGAGGAAATTCTGAAAGTTGAGAACAGCCGCGTGTCCGCAAAAGTTCTTTATGAATTTTTGGAGCTTGACAAAACGCAATATTCCCGTTGGTGCAAAACTCAAATTAACGAAAACCCGTATGCCGAGCCAAATGTAGATTTTATCGGTTCGACATTGATGTCGAACGCGGAAAATAAGGGAATGCAGGCACACCCCACAACCGACTAGCTACTTTCCTTTCCGTTCGCGAAGAAACTCTGCATGTTATCCAAATCCGACAAGGGCGAGCAAGCGCGGAACTACTTCATCAAGTGCGAGGCGGTTCTAAATTCCATACTCGACAGTCCCAAAGTAGCGGCGACCGTCCCCGCACCCGCAGCACCCGCGCAACTCCCCGCCTCCAAGCCTCTGCCCCGCAGCAGTCAAGAAACGCTGAACTACGCGCTATTCTGCTTGGAGTCCCTGTACCACCACTTCAGCCGTCTGGAAAGATTAAAAAAATATGCTTTTCTGAAAAATGACGACGATAATGGGTTTCTGCTTTGCTCCCTAGGGCAACTCCTGCACATCAAGGACACCCTAAAACAACTTAAAGCATAACACAAATTCACCCGCAAGGCAATCCCCTTTTCGCCCCGCCAACTTCTACTCTGGCGGGGCGTTTATGTTTTGCTGTCCCGCGCAACACGTACAGGTGCAATCCCTGCGCTATTCCACGCCTTTACTACACATAATATAAATAGCAAATATAAACGCAAGACACATAATAACAATAACAGCAACTTCTCTCAAATCCATATATCAACACTCCTTTGGCGGGGCGTTTCTATGCCGCCGCTTGCTCAATCGTCGGCAAATTCCCGCTAAACTTCATAAGTTCGTATATAAACAGCCGCCCTTTTTGCGTCCAGTACGTGTGTACGCTTGAATGGAGTTCATCGTTGCCGCCTGTGTGAGTATGAGTTTTTGTAACGGTGTAGCCCATTTCGGCGTGGCGTTTGTACAACATCCATATATTCCCTTGTCGGAATTGAACACCGTGGTCGTTTAGGACCGCGTTCATTTTCCGCGCCGACCACCCGTAATCTTTCGCGATAACGCTTATCGCGATTGCGTCCTTGCAAGCAAGCACCACGTCGTATAGTCGAAGCTAAATAAAAGCGTGAATTAACGCCTCCCAAAATGAGTTGAATTTGTGCATATGTAATCTCAACCTGCGTTTAACATTTGCCCAAAATTTCTCAATTGGATTAAAGTCGGGCGAATAAGGCGGCAAGAATATAACTTTGAAACCGTAGTCGCGGGCAATATCAAAAATTCTTTCTTTGTTGTGAAACGACGCATTGTCAATAATCAAAACAGTTCTTGAAACATCGCTTAAACAAGGTACGAAAACGCTTTCAAGCCAACCCTCAAATAAGTTTGCGTCTGTAGCGTCTTTGTACGCAAAAGGCGCTACAACATCTCTGCCGTTTATTGCGGCAATAATATTTGTTCGGGCGTAGCTTCGCCCTGTCGTTGTCTTCGGGTAACGATTTTATTTCTTTGATGAATTTTTCACGCTTTTGTTCGTCTCTTTCGGCATAGACTTTAGTTTTTTTTACGAGTAATTTTTAGGACGGCTTTTGCGCTTCTAATACCAGAAACGCTACAATTAAAAGCGTTTGCTGTTTCTCGATTGGTGGAATCCGAGTTTTCTTCATAATATTTGAGAAGCGCTTCACGATTGATTTTGATTGGTTCGTGAGTAATCGGTCTGCTCTTTAATGAACCGGTCTCCTCTTCGAGTTTCTCCCACGACCGAAGAGTATTTATGCCAAGTCCGAACATCTCGTTTACTTCACTTTTTAAATAACCTTTTTTCAAAGCGGCTATTGCTTTTTCTCTTAAATCTAAGGAATATGACATATCTATACCTTACTACATTTGCTCACAAATTTCAATAGCCTCGACTATACAAGGAATTTTTACTGATTATGTGAACGGCAAGCGCAACATTGATATTGCGGACGCGCTTAACAAGGCGGGTTTACGCGGACAATTATGCAACAAATTCAATTCAGCTCACATACACGAGATAATCATCAATGAAAAATATATAGGCACATACAAAAGTATCCATATTTGCGTCGAGGACGCAATACCCGCGATAATAGATAAGAAATTATGGGAGCGAGCGCAAGCTAAAACGCAAGAAAATAAAAAACGCGGCGGCGCGGCGAAGGCAATATACAACTATATTTTGTCAGGTGAAATAATATGCGGCGAATGCGGAATGGCTATGGGCGGCAACAGTTCAAGGAAATCAAATGGAAATATCTACACATACTACCGTTGCAAACGCAGACAAGATTATAAAGATTGTGACAAAAAAATATCAAGATTTCAGACATAGAAAAACTGGTTTTAGATGAAACGCGCAAGATATTCACAGATAGTTATATTGATACAATTGCGGAAAAAATCGTCAAAGTGTCAAGCGAAAATAAAACGGATTCCGCATTGAAAACGCTTAAAAGTCAACTCAAGAACGCCGAAAAAGAGTTATCGAATATACGAAACTCAATAAAAAAAGGCATTATCGCCGACAGCACAAAGAAAATGCTGGAAGAATCCGAAATAACATGTGCAAATCTTAGAACTCGTGTTCAAAAACGTCTTAAAAGTGTTGATAAATTAGAGATTATATAGTCGAGGCTATTTAAAAGCGTTAGCCAACGCATCCCAAAAAGAATCAAATTTGTGCATATGAAATCTCAATCTTCTTTTAACATTTGCCCACAATTTTTCAATCGGATTAAGGTCAGGTGA
>BNUF01000240.1 GCA_025997155.1 Clostridia bacterium | reverse complement strand
CTCTGTTAATCGTGTTCACGCGATTCTCAAAAAGTTTCTCAATGCTCATAGTGGTTTTGACCGAAGTTCACTCCAAGGATACTTGAACTTGTTTGCTTTTATCTCTAATTCACCATCCGATATGCTTGAAAAAGTCGAGTTAGTTGTTCAAATGGGATTCCAAAATCCCAAATTATTACGTTATAGAGATTTCTATGCTGTATTTGCTGATGTTGAAGATGCATAAATCAATACTATGCATTTGGGGATTTTTGAAAGAAGAGTACGGCACGGAATATTTCCGCCCAGATATTGGCGGGTTGGTTGGGCTGAAGTATCCAGTATGGACAGACGGCGCGGTGTTGTCGGAGTATGGTTGGGATGCCGAACGGAAGTGTATCCACAACGGCGTGGACTTTAGCGCGGAGACTGGAGATAGGGTACATTCCCTGTTTGCGGGCAAGGTGGTAAAGGTTGGGGAGAACTTTGTTTTGGTTGCACACTCGAACGAGTTCCACACGTTTTATGCGGGGTTGGGGCGAATTAGTGCGAAGGTCGGACAGAGTGTCGGGCAAGAGGATACTCTCAAACGCCCCGTACCGAGTGTAAACCCCCGCCCGCCTGTGAATCAATATAAACTTCTTCGCGCCGTCCGCACCCGTGACTTGCAAAATACTCAACAGTATTTTCGGAATCTTAACCGCTTTACTGCTTTTCCCCATTCAACCGCTCCTTTTTACTCCACTCCCGCCGAAGTCCCCTCATCATAAAGCCAATCTTTTCCAATGACAAAGTTTTCCTAGGCTTCAACTCCGTCTTAACCCGCCTCTTCTACCTCCGCATTTCCTCCGCCCCGCTTAGTCCTCGTAATCCTCGCCGTCATCATAATCCTCGCCGTCCTCAGCCTCATCTTCCGCAGTCTCCTCGTCCGCAAGCTCCACGAACTCAAGTTCCCCGTCCTCGCCGTACTTCGGCGGCGTAACCTCCTCATACCCCGAACACCGCGAAATCGCCCTAATCTTGTCTTCTCCGCTATCGCAATACTCTTCCCCGCAGTATGCCAAATGACTGCACGATAAGCACACACACTCACTGCATCTTATATCCTCGCACATAAAAACTTCCCCTTTTACATTTATTCCCGCTTAACAACTCCGATAAAAAACGTTATAATCAAACAGGTTTGATTTACTCATGCTTTTATTATGGGCGAGTTTGCGTCTCGTCCTTTATCCTTTGTACCCTTATCCGCATAGGCGACACCTCCTTTACAGTCCGTCCCTATCGGCTTATTTATATGTCAAAATCCCCCTGCTCTCTGTCCATGAACTGCCAAATAGCCTGACTGACCAACTCCTCCGCCGTTTCCCCGATTGTCCGTGACAATTCAATAACCCTGTCGCACAACCCCTGTTCAACTTTCCAAAAAGAACGAGATTCGCCAGAAAGTTCATAATCTCCATTGCCTCCCCCTTTCCCCAAAACGCTCCGATATTACTGTATAGGCAGAAATCGGGCAGCGTTCGCCATAACGCCCATAAGTTCCTCGCAATATTTAAACAACGCTTTCGCCGTCAACTGTACTTCCCAAATATCCTTGTTTTCGGCTTTCGATTCCTCTAACCACTTCTCCGCAAGCGGGGTATCTTCTTTTCGTATCGCGGACTTTAGCATTGATATCTGAAGGTTATAGTTTTTTTGCTGTTCCAAGTCTTGTAACGTCATAACAACCCCCATACCTAACTTGCGCCGCTTTATACCTCGCGCTTAACTCGTCGTCGTTCATAGTTTTACCTCCGTCTATCCTCTTCCCTACCTCGACCCCTTACGCTTTCTTCTTGCCCTCCGCTTTAAGCTCCTTAACCTCCTTCTTGAGAACGCCCACGTCTTTAACGAGCG
Organism: Clostridia bacterium; assembly: GCA_025997155.1. GTDB lineage: Bacteria > Bacillota > Clostridia > Lachnospirales > WQUN01 > BNUF01. The sequence continues at coordinate 1,204 of BNUF01000240.1, read as the reverse complement.
TGTCAAACTTGTAGCTGAAATCGGATTTATACAGCGCGTTGTAAATCTTGTCGTCAATATCCGACCCGTTGGCGACATCGTACTCCTCAAGGAAGTCGTTCACCGACTGAATCAGCGTATCAATGATTCCGGGCTTCAAATCCTGTAATGTTTGCCTGACGCACTTATTCACCTCGCTTGAAATCAGTTCAAGGCAACCGTCAACGTCCACATACCGCCTTAAATCCTCTATGTTGAAAACGGTGGGCGCGTTCCCCTCGCCGCATGCGTACGCAACGCTGTATTCCCCCGTCTTGCGTATCGACGGCAAAACTTCGTGCGTCACCCACCGCTTGAACTCCCACGCCTTCGGGAGTTTCGACCCCATTATCAAGGAGTATACGCCCGATTCATTTATCAAAGTCATCTCAATTTGCTGTACTATCTGTTTCCCATTGCCATCAATAGCAGTATTTAAGCCTACGCCCCGTTTCAGGGCGTCCTCTTTGTCAACATGTCGCTCTATTGCGTTTCTCTCTACTTCATAACCAAGTATTTTCGCCACATCTTTCCCAACAAACCACGGCGTACCCTCAATTTCCAAAACCCTAACCGCGCCAAATTCCTCTTTTTCAAAAATCTTCAACTCGTCCAAACGTCCAAAAAATCTTCAACTCCTCTTCAATTTTCGTTTAACGCCGTTCAATTTTTAATTCTCATAGACCACTTCCTTTTAATTTTCTGTATTTTCGTCCGTGTATCTCATAACTACACAGGCTTCCACCCACTATCTCATACCTAATGGGGGCATTTGCTACTTTCAGCGTGTCCTTTTTTGTGATAAAATTATTACAATGCCTTATTTATTAGTTGTTAAAGATATTATAATCCAATCATAATCAGTTGTCAAGCACTTTTTTCTTATTATGATAAGAAAATTTTTTGGAGGTGTTTTTACTATGGAAGATGTAGGTCTTTTCGTTAAAAGAGTAAAATTAGCTTGCAAAAATCGCAACATCGGGGTGGGCAAAACACTTGAAGAATGTGGATTAAACAAAGATTTTCTAAGTTCAGCTATTAGAAGGGATACATTACCAGCAGCGGGCAATATAATTAAAATTGCAGAATTTCTAAACGTTACTGTAGATTGGCTATTAAATGTAGAAGTCCAATCAAGTGAGGAATTTCATAATACACAAACGCCCGACGAATTAGAGTTATTAAA
>BNUF01000239.1 GCA_025997155.1 Clostridia bacterium | reverse complement strand
GACTTAAAACTCAGCTTTACAACCGGTACCGGCATGGGTTTTGAGATAGACCAAAACTTTTTGGGAAGCGCCCGCGGCTCATTCGGTGTGCTTAGTTATGATAATTACAACATAGGGCTTTCCTTTATGGGGGGGAAGACACCCGATACGATGGGGTATGAAATCATGGACGAACGTAAAACGGTATTGATAGGCGGGGTGGATATTGCCTTTAACTATAATAACATCGAGCAAAAAGCCGAGGTCAATTATGGTATAAGGGGCGATAAACAGGCGCTTGCGGCATTTTACCGGCTAGGCGTTAATTTTTTAGACGAGAACCGCCTGAAAACTTCTTGATAAGGTCAAAGCCGATAGAGTTTTTTTGCATCACATCGTCCTTTCCGCCGGAACGATAGATTGCGCCGTTTTCTTCCGATGAGTAACCGGCGACCCCTTGCGCCTCAACGTAAAACAGACTATCGGCGGCGGACACCGTTCGCGCGGTGAACATACTGTTCGCCGCCAGCGCAATGGCCGCAACAAGTGCGCGTTTCATCTTAGATACTCACCTGTATTGTCGCCGTATACAGTTCCGTAGATGGGGCATTGTCTGTAGCTTTCGTTTTGAAAACAAGGTCAACCTGCCATTTGCCGCGCATGGCAAAATTGACCGGAAACAGATAAAACCCTCTTTGGCTGGTAAGAATAGTCTTTGGCGCCATAGAATGTTGCCCCGCCATAGAAGCCATATCATAGCTGCCGACAACTTCCAAATCGGTAACCTGTTTCCCGTCTTTGTCCCAGAGCGTTATGCGTAAAATACTTTCGCCCATTTTAGGCCTTTCGACAAATTCCGCTTTGAACGAATACGAACCATTGATGACCGTCTTCGTTCCAACTTTCACCGTTTCGGCAGAGACATGTGCCGGGATGCCGAGCGCTAAAACAAGCGCGGTTAAAAAAAATACGTTTCTCATGTTTTACTCCTATGAAAAAGTGTTGTGATGCTACTGTACACAATAATTGTGGAGAAATTATGAACAGGGGGAGAACTTTTAAGAGCTTTATTTTGAGAAGATTCTCTTTTACGAAGCGGCGTCCCGGTATTCCGTTTCAAAAAGGGACGGCACGAATGCCGTCCCTGCCGCCTAACTCAACGTAAACCCCCTCACCTCCGACCACGGCCCCTGGCTCCCGTCGGTCCCCTGGAAGCACACCGTGATGTACCCCTTTTTCCCAACATGTTCCGCCCCGTAGTTGATCACCGTGGAGGAACGCCGGGTGGTACCCGTCTTTTCCTTCGCAGGAACATAGCCGGCCTCTTCCAGCCAGTGGCGGTACATATAGTTGGCCCGGTCCCCCGGCGGGTCCACAATGGTGCCTATTGCCTCATCGAAATAGGCGCGTATCTGCCCGTAGCCCGTATTCACCACATCCTCCACCGCCGCGTAGCCCTGGGGCGTGTGGTGTTCGCGGTGGACCGAGTTGGGGTCGGTGAGCTTAAAGAGCCCCAACTGCTCATCGGAGAGGGGCGGCTCATTCGGTGTGCTTAGTTATGATAATTACAACATAGGGCTTTCCTTTATGGGGGGGAAGACACCGAAACTTGTTAAAGCACTCCCTATGCCATGAAGAAAATCAATGGATGCTTTTCTCTCTTTTACCGCTTTTTGAGTTTTTTGAAGCACTCCTTGCAACGCATCATTGTTTTTATTGCTATCTGCCAATTCTTCTAAATACCTCAAAAGCGCGTTCTCTTCATCTGCTGTAATAGTAATCTGTGCATAAGGTGAATCTACTATTATTTGTGAATTATTGATACCAGAAAAATTCATTGCAATCCTCCCTGAAAAATTTTGCCCATTCGGTATTTCTTGCAGAGCAGTCTCCGGTTTTCTCCCCGTTATTGCTTCGGCAATAGCACCTAATGCACTTACAATTTCGCGCCAGTCCGTAAATACCGCACCAGTATCTGCGTGAGTGATAAAAGCGGGTATGTTTAATTGCCGATCAAAAAATGATGCATACAAAAAAGTGGCGCGTCCATTTTCGATATACTTAAATGGTTCATTGCTATACCCACCGCCACATTCCAAAGTATCAATTATAGGTTGTTCATTCGTTTCTTCGAGACAAAAACCAATGACAGTCCTGATAAACATAGCGATTAAGTCATTGTCGATTTGATACTTTTTCAGCGTTTCAATTGCACCGGATATAATCTCTATCGCAGCAATATTTGTCGTATATCCTTTGAGTTTGTATTTTTGCAATAATGTAACGGCGCTCATATCAACTCTAAAACTTCCTAGTCTCATAACTCCCTCTACTCCTTCAAAATCATGCTAAAATACTTTCGTCATAATTGGCCTAAAACAAGAAAAATCATTTGGATTATTCTGTTGAATAGTAATAATTTCATCTTTATTTAAGAAATCAATTATTTCATTTGTTGCATTCTGCTCATTCATATCATTCCCAACTCCTGCTCTTAACGCTAGTTCATCACCCCTATTATTAAGTATCGCATGACCAATTTCATGTAAAAACAAAAATTTCCATATAGGTATATGCAGTAAAAGAGCTTCTTGTCTGTATATTATACAACTCTTACCATCACCAACATAAAATGTTTTTCCAAACGCTCTTGCTTGGTCATTATCAGTATAGTTTGTATTTCCATGGTTATGTTTTCCTATTTCATAACCAAAATATTCTTCAGGGACAAATATCATTTCATGAATCACATCATCAAGTTGAAGCCCTTTTGTTGATAAAACCTTTTTTGCTAAGTTGTAAGATTCACCAATATTGATACGATCAGATTGATAAATTGTTACTTTCATGTTTTTAGGATCCTCGAATTCAATCGGCAAGTCTTTGTATGCAGTATATACCATCTAATCTTACTCCTTCAAAAACCCATACTCATACACCTTTGGCTGTATTTTCACCGTGAGCGTTTTAAGCGCACCGCGCAAGGCGGCAAGGCGCGCATTGTAGGTTTCGTCTGTTGATTTGGTATTCATCGTTCCGCTTTCGGAACCTGCTTTAGCTGGTCTGCGCCCTTGAAAGTATTCCCGAATGTCGTAATATGAAGCA
>BNUF01000238.1 GCA_025997155.1 Clostridia bacterium | reverse complement strand
CTTGTTGCAAGCGGTAAGGCACAGGACTGTCTACTCTTTCCACCAAGGTATAAAGAAATTTTATTACTGCCATTATAGCACGTTTCGCGGGCGTTTGTCAACGGTTTTTAAGGATTTTTTTCAAAAAATTTTCACGGCTCAAAACACAACATAATCGTAAATCACGCTATCTTCGTTAAACAGGAAAATTATGTGAGTGTAATACATCAAGCCGTCATATTGGGTATGGATTTCGGCGTAGACTTTCGGCAGTCCGTCGTCCTGCCATTCGCCCTTTCCGTACTCAAGACGCGTAACGTCGCTCACAACCCCCGTAGCGTCGCTGTAACGCCCGCAAATCCTGTCTGCCGTAGTTTCAATCATATAAGCCTCCAACGCGCTCTTAGAGGCGTTAAACGCGTTTTGAGAGGGCGGCGCGTAAATCACCGTAAGTTGTTGTTTCAAGTCGTACAAAAACGCGTTCGCCGTTTTGCCGCCTATCAAGGGTTCGGGCGGCGTTTTCGCGTCGGTGTTTCGGCTTGCCGCCCAAAACATTGCGGCGCATATCACAACAACCTCAATAATCCTAATCAATCTTATTTTTACTGTATTTTTCATAATCCGCCCCCTAATCCCCGTTGGACACGTCAGTTACCATTCCGTCGCGGTTTACCGCCAAATGGACGAACACAACGTCGTGTATGCCGTTCGTCGCGTTCGCTATAACGCCGCCGTCAAGGTAATAGATATAGTTGAGTTCGGCGGTATGAGGGACTTCAAGTATATCGGGGAATTTCTCGTTAAGCTCGTTCAGGTATCCGCCGTACTCGTTTTCGCCGTCGTCAAGGGATGTCGGGTCGGCGGTTAGTTTCTCCCAATCCTCTTTAGTTTGTTTGTTGTAGTTTATTTTTTCAAGTAGTTTTGACTTTGCCGCCTCGTTCAAAAGAGAACAGTTTTCAAGTTCGATTTCGTCAAAGAGTATATCTATATTCGCGTATGTTTTGACGATTTGCTCGTACTGCTGTTTGTTTTCTTTGGTGTACACCAAATCATCAAGTGTGGTTGGTTTCTCTTTCTTCTCACAACCTGTAAAAATCACAAAAGCCGCAAGGAACACCGCGAATATTTTTGTATTGATTGCTCGTTTAATACTCACGCAAACCTCCGCCCCCTCAAATTATAAAGCACGTTCGCTATAACGTCCAGACTTGATTCGTTCTCATCCATTTTCTCACTCCTGTTTGTTTCCGTCAATCACAATTCAGGGTAATTTCTTAATCCGCCGTATTTGAAAACTCGCCTGAACCGCCGCGTAACTGCTTCTGCGGTACTCCACGCGCCGCCCGTGTCCGTTTGAGCTTATTATGTCAAACTCTCTGCCCGTGTTGCCTACAATCAGCTCGACGTGTCCGCTGTGCCATATCACGTCTCCCGCCTTTGCTTCGCTTGCGCTTATTCTCGTTGTGTTGCTGTCGCTTCCGTAGGTGTCTGACGTGCCTAAAACGCTTAATCCGTTCGCCGCCAAAATCTTGTTAATCATATCGGCGCAGTCTGTCGTCCATACGCTCGTAAGTGCCGAATAATCTACGTTTGGGAGCTTTTGTTTAGCCCATTGCGCCTGTTGCATTACGTTATGATAATTGAGTTTTGTATGCGCGTATTCATACCAGACGATTCCGTATGGAGTGTCGCCGTTTCGTAAGGCGTAGGCGTAATCCGTTATAGCCTTTCGGCGCGGGTCAAGTGTATTGTATTCGGTGTCTGTAAGGGGATACGCTTTGTTGCGGATAATGTTATCGTAACTTGCGGATTTTTCGCTGTGCCGCTTGTCCTCGTCAGCCGCCGCTTGGTTGCTGTTCGCCGTTGTTCCGCCGCCTGTGTAGGTGCCGCCGCCCGTTTTTTTGGCGTTTTTGATTTCGTTTTCCCATATGTCCCAAATTGCGTAACCGTTGTTGATAACGCTTAGGGCGTAGCCTCTCGCGTGGCTTGCGCCCGTGCTGTCGGTGGAGTATTTTGTGAACGAGGCTTGTATGAAATCTTTGTTAGGATTTCCAGAACCCTGCCAATACCAGTTAGCCGTGCCGTTTAGCTTGCCGTTTGCGACAAGTCGCGGAACATCAAACGCGAGAGAGCCTTTTTCTTTGGACATTTCCGCAAAGTACGCCGTCCATCCGTTCGGGACGTGTCCGCGGTTATGCGCGGTGATTGCCTGCGCTAATTTTATCTCGTCTGTTTGTTGTTTAGAAAGCCCCGAAACGCCTACATTAACGCCCTTAGCGGCTTGAAGCATTTTCACGGCGGGAGTGTACACCGTATCTGGAACATAGCCGATATGCGGACGGTAGACATTGTAGCCCTTGAGCGCGGAAAACTTAGCGTCTATCCATTGCCCGCGAACCCAGCCCGCGCCTGTCTTGCCTTTTACATTTGTTTGAGTTCCCGCCGCGAAGTCCGAAGCCGTCATTTTTTGCGGAGTGTAGATGTTGTACAGCCACTCGGGCAACAGAACATCTGTGAGCTGCATTATCCCAATCGCGCTTGAAGAACCCTTTGACGGAGTTGACTTAGATAAATCAACCCCCGCAAGGGTTATCTGCCCGCTTTTACCATTCCCCCAGTAGGCGTTTTCCTTAACTTTATCAGCTCCCAAGGTGAAGTCCGTATACGCGCTTGCCTTTGTGTCGCCGAGCCAGTAAACTTCGGGTTTGGTGAGTAAATTCCCCGCCTCGGGGTTTTCCGTGTACCACATTCCCAACAGAATCTGTGGCGGGAGGTCGAAGTCCGCCGCAACATTGTCTTTGATTTTCTGCGACACTTCCGTAAGGATTTCCATAATCTCCTGTTTAAGGCGCGTTCGCCCGTCCTCGGGGTAATCTCCGAAATCAAACGCGCCTGTACTTCCGCCGATAACCCTGCCGCCCCCGCTACTGTCGGGCGTGTAGATATATGGTTGGTCGGGCAGTAGTTTTAATCCGTTCGCATCGTATTCCTCCGAAAGAGGATTATCTTTGTCAAGCATCATATAGTCGAGGCTATTGAAATTTGTGAGCAAATGTAGTAAGATATAGATATGTCATATTCCTTAGATTTAAGAGAAAAAGCAATAGCCGCTTTGAAAAAAGGTTATTTAAAAAGTGAAGTAAACGA
>BNUF01000237.1 GCA_025997155.1 Clostridia bacterium | reverse complement strand
ATTCACCTGACCTTAATCCGATTGAAAAATTGTGGGCAAATGTTAAAAGAAGATTGAGATTTCATATGCACAAATTTGATTCTTTTTGGGATGCGTCGGCTAACGCTTTTAAATAGCCTCGACTATAATTAAGGCGGCGAGGACTTGGACATTTTTGATAAATTCGCGGAATACGCCGACGCTCCTCCGAACGCGCTTGCGCTTAGAAAATACGAAACCATAATCGCGGTGATTGTCGGCACGGCGTTTGATATACTTTACCTTAACGTTACGGAGTTCGCCGACTTTATAGACACGAAAGTAAACGCGAAGGTAAGCCGTTTTTTGGTAAGTTTCGACGCTGTAAACGCTGTTGAGGAAGCGGTTTTAAGCGGCGAGAACGTCTTTGCGGCGTATGTTAAAAAGAAAATTCGGACTTATGTAGTGGGCGCGACTATTTTCAGCCTTGCGTTCACGGGGGCGTGGGGGGTGTTCTTGCAATTTCTCGTGAAATATATAGCGGTGTTGATTGACGGAAGATAAGCGAAATCAAAGGCGGCGGTAGGTTCAGACCGCCGCGTACATAAAATTTATATGAAGGATGCAAGGACAAATCAAACGGCGGAGAGTATGTCCTGACGTTCGGTAAAGACGGAAACCCAACAGGAATCACGCGTTCCGTTAAAAAAACAAACCGCTTGCTATTTCGGGAATTAAATAATATAATGTATTCAAAGCTGATATAACAGACGCAAAGGAGGACGCACACTTGAACGACAGGATTTTGCCCACCAATGACCTCGGCTTCAAAAAAACGTTCGCCGACACCGCTAACCTCGACATTCTGCGGGGCTTGATAAATGACTTTTTCGGCTTAAACCCCGTCGATATAATCATACAAAATCCATACAGTATCGAAACCTACAAAAAAATACTCAAAGAAGCGGAGGAAAACGGTGAGAGCGTAATCTTGCGCCAAACCTTAAGAACCCGTACTCAAAAAATCCGTAAGAATGTTGGCAAACAAAAAATAATAGCTGCATATTTAACCAACTGCTTTGAAATTTCGTAATCTCCGTAATCCAAACAGGTTTTTGATTGTTTATTGAGTACAGGTTCTAAGAGATGTCACCGCCAACCTAATATTCGCGGACTTCACAGCGGAAATGCAGGTAGCGAAAACGGATTACTTTGACGAACGCTCAATGTACTACAACTTCGACAAATACTGCCAAAACTATGGAGACGAAACATCGTTAAAAATACCGAAAAACCTCTATTCAAGCCTTAAACCCGTATATACCCTTAACATACTTCGGTATAACGCGTTCGAGAGCGAAAGGGCGTTCCGCGTTTTCAAAATATTCGACGAAGTGGAGCAAAAAGAGTTTACGCCTATGATAATGCGTATTGGTTACTTTGAAATCCTTAAAACAGAATCTATAAGCGATAATCAAAAATGCTGGAGAAAATTCTTTATATCAGGCGAAACGGACGATACCGCGCCGGACTATATCAAAAGGGCGGCGGATGTCGTAAAATTAGTGAATATGAGCGAGGAGGAAAGAGCCGTGGCTGCAAGAGTGGATAAAGCAATAGCGGATTACAACGCGGGGATTGCCACCGCTGAAAGAAAAGGCAAGATTGAAGGCAAGATTGAGGGCAAGATTGAGGATGTCATAAATATAATATTAGATTTCGGAGCGACATTATCAAAGGCGATAAACACGACAAAGCTCCCGGAGAACGCAAAGCCCGACCTAATAAGAGAGTTACAAGCGCGTGGCATTGAATACCAACCATAACAAACAAAACAGCCAACAAAAAGCCGTAACCCACAAAGTTGCGGCTTTTTTTATGCAAACGATAGGAGGGAAAATATGCCTAAAACAAAACGGCTCACAGCCTTGATTTGCGGGTTCTTATCAATTACGGTAACACTTAGTTTAAGCGGCTGTTCGTGCAAGACGGGCGCGGGCTTCGACAGGCACACACTCGATGATTTCAATTCAAGGGTATCACAGCAGCAGGAATATATACGTCAACTCGAATACGCTAACGCAATATCTCCCGAAACAAGCGCGGCTATGATTGCCTCAACGGAGGGCTGGATACAGTTTTTGCGGGAGGCGGACGCGAAAGCCAAAACAGATGTTGGCTCGGGCGAAAACTCCTCGCTTACAGTCAACTCCCAGCAGTTCGCGCAACTCCAACGCGCCCTTAGTTTAGTCAACGAAGCAAGCATACTCGGCGGCGGTTCTCACCAGTACACCCACCAAAACAACGGAGCACTTAGAGAAACGAACGGAGGACTTGGCATAGGGGCGCGGAAAACCCCCGAACCATACGGCTTTTCGGGAAACGATATGGCGTCGCTTCAAAAGTCAACGCGTTACAACGTCAAAGTCTTGAAAGAACAGCTTGACGCGGACACGACCCTTGATAGCCTTGCAAAAGCAATCAGCGACGCAAAGGCGGCGGGATTAAAGGACAAAACGGCGTGGACTGTTCTTGAGGGATATTTTCAGGACAGCGGGAAAGTAACGACAACAATGCCCATTTTACACGCGACAATGCCGTGGGACGACAAAAGCCACATTATAGACGACAAAAGCGGCACGACGGTGCCCGCGCTTTCGGAGGGCTTGCTTAGAAGCGTATACCCTAACGGCGGCGTGGGCGGGCTTGCGGTAAACGCCGATATTTGGGATTTGACAGAACCCAACGGCAACAGCGCGGGATTTCATTGGAAAGACGAAACCGTAGGCGCGAACTATCTAAGGCAAGACGAAACGGGTATGCACGACCTTAAAATTTTCACGACGGGCTATCATTTGGTGACTGTGTGGGTAGCCGACGAGAACGAGGCGGGCGGCGGGCATTATGAGGATAAAGTAACGGAACATCCCGAATTTGCGGGGCTTGTGCGTCTTGAACAAGTCAACAAGCTGTTTGTTGATATAATCACGGGAAAGTCAAGCTCGGATAAAATGTTTATCAATACCGCAACGAACACGACTTATTTGATTGAGTATCCTGTTTTTGTACTCGACCAAATAGCCATCACGGACGAGGGAAAGCGTTTTGAGAGTACACTTAAAGAGAGCGACCTTGTGATTATAGTCGAGGCTATTTAAAAGCGTTAGCCAACGCATCCCAAAAAGAATCAAATTTGTGCATATGAAATCTCAATCTTCTTTTAACATTTGCCCACAATTTTTCAATCGGATTAAGGTCAGGTGA
>BNUF01000236.1 GCA_025997155.1 Clostridia bacterium | reverse complement strand
GGCATTATGAGGATAAAGTTACGGAACACCCCGAATTTGCGGGGCTTGTGCGTCTTGAACAAGTCAACAAGCTGTTCGTTGACATAATCACAGGAAAGTCAAGCTCGGATAAAATGTTTATCAATACTGCCACGAACACGACTTATTTGATTGAGTATCCTGTTTTTGTTCTCGACCAGATAGCCCTTGCGGAGGACGGCAAGCGTTTTGAGAGTACGCTTAAAGAGAGCGACCTTGTGATTAACCTTGCGGCGGGAGAAGTGCGGCGGCGTAATAAGTTAAGTTTAGAGTTAGGGAAAAAACCCGAGGCGGCGGGAAACGGAACAGGCGGCGGTTCGGGCGGTACAAGCGATACAGGAAATACAGGAGATACAGGCACGTCAAGCAACTCCTACAACAACACTTACATTGCCCCGGAAGTCAAGGCGCACGGGGCGGACACTTGGGAGGGCGTAACGCCTGTAAACACCACCAACACCTTTATCTACAAACTCACGGAGAAACAAGTTCAAGCCGACGAGGGCAAAAGCCTTGTTCCGACGAGTGCTATGACGGCGCGGCTTTCGTTCGCGTTTGACGGCGGGAGCAGTACGGTGACGAATATCGACGAGTTTCCGTGGGCTGACGAGGCGTTGTACAACAACGAGAAAATGGACGACGCGCCGAACGGTAGCGCGAACACGACCGTACACCCCGACATTAAATCCGCGAGGATAGTTCTTATGGATTACGCGGAACTTCTTGACATTCCCTCCGTGGTGGACGGCGAGCAGTTTATAGCTACTGGGCGGTTCTTCCGCGTGAAACGGTTTGCTGGAACGCTTACGGACATATTCGCCGTGTATCTTGACAACGCGGGCAACGAAATGCCTGAAATATATACATCTTTCAAGGTTACGGATTTACTCGACGCGTCAAGCCGACAGGAAAAAATCAAACTCGACAGAGGGGTTGTAAGCGCGGAAACAGGCACGGATACTAACGCGGCAGACCTTGATACGGCGGCGGCAAACTCACTTCACCGCGCTACAAAATATGTTGATAAAATCGGCGTAAGCGTTCGCTTCCCGTCGGAGGAAATCGACAGGACGGATTACGCCAACGACATACAAAACGCCCCTAACCGTCCCGTTATGTACGCGATGAAAGCGGATTTAAGTCCCTTTGTCACAAACCTTTACGCAAACTGGGTTAAACGCTCCGACGACACGCAAAACTCACTCGGTTGGTGGAACAACTGGCTTTCTGATAACTTTTTCAATTACAGAATTGATGTGAACCGCCTTGACCAGTCGTTCTTAGGCAATTATAGTTTTGAAATGCAACAAGCTGGTATGATTATACTTGACCCCGCAACTATTATGCTGATACAGGCGGACATCAACAAAACCAACGCGTTGAGGGCGGCAGGGAACGTCAAAACGGTTTTTCTGCTGCTTGGGATTTTCCTTATTTTTTACGCGGTTTTGTTGCCGCTTGCTTGGTTTTTGGACATAAACCTCACGTTTGGCGCGAAAGTCCTTGAGATTTTGACACTCGGGCGGCTTTCGGCAGTCCCCGAAAGTTACGGGGATAAGCGCGAAGCGACGCTCAGAGACGCGATACTCCTTGCCGCCGCCGTCTGCGCGGTGGGCGTTTTGATTATAGCGGGAAACGGCACGGGGGTTTTCGCGGACGTTCTGCGGTGGTTCGGCAGCGTTTCTAAAAACTTGAAAAGTCTTATTTTTAACTGAATTTAATTGATTTGGAGGGGATTGAAATCAGAAAAAAATTGATAAAGCGGTTTGCGGCTGTGATTGCGGTTTTGATTATAGTTACTGTGACGGCGTTTGCGGATTACGGAAGTATGAATAAGATTGGCACGAACGAGGCGTTGGGTTCGCCGCTGCTTGATTCCGATTATGACATAAACAAGTGGGATTCAGACGAACTTGCTATTTTCGGGATTTTCCTCTCGAACTATGTCACGCCGTTTTTGGACGACTACGAGAGTGCGTACTCCACAGGCTCAAAGAAAGGCACGGACGGCTACGGCTACCGCGCCTTGCAGTTCGGAACTGGAACTACCGATGATGTTTTGAAAGGTATGCTGAATTTTGTTATACAGGCAAGCAAGAATCAAAGCAGTCTGCGTCCTTTGTATGTTGATGAAAAACAGGCGTTGCCCGAGGATTTTTCGGCAATGGCTAACGATAACGCGGAGCAAGCAAAAACCGAACAGGCGACCGTAAAAAATATCTTTCCGCAAGGAACTATGAATGTCGGCGGTATCGAGGGGGCAATCAATCAGGCGGCTGATGTGTCGGGGCTGTCAAGGCTTTATGTGGACGTGTCCGACGCTGGACTTCGCAAGAAGATTGTACTTGATTACAACGAAAGTTACGACAAGCAGATGATGTTAATGTTCCTCAATTCGGCGCTGCACCGCGCCGAAAGCGGAGAATACAAGAGCGCGTACAACAACATTGACACGAAATCAATAGCCGACCGACCTATTTATCTTGACGTGTTCGGGAATATCGTGTACCAAAGCGAGGACAACCGCCTTGTGATGCTGTTCCCCGCCTGCGCCAACTCGCACATAACCGCCGACCCGCAGTACAACTTGCTTAACAGCGTGTTCTTAGGCGGGTATTATTCAGACGCGACAACGGCGGATTTGTGGAACACAATAGCGGGCAAAGGCGGGCTTGCGCAGTACGATAAAGCTCCGCTTGAAGCTGTGGGAAAACGTGATGTGTTCGCGGCGGGTGAGTTTATTCTCGGTTACGATATGGCTGAAATGGGCGTGTCAAGCCCGACTGGCGCTGATTTGGTGAACTTTCTTAAAAGTGATATAAACAGAGGCAGTCAAAACGCGATTGGGCTTAAAGTTCAGACCACTTCAACAAGTTTTGTTGAGGGGATTAACAACGCCGTTTGGCTTAAAAACACGGGCGTTACAAGTTTTCAAGAGTTGTTTGATATGGTGTATAAAGACAAGCGCGGAATGGACCCGAAAACGCCCACACTTCATACAATTCAAGTTCGTGGAGGTATCAACAAGTTCGATATTTTAGGCGAACCCATAGCGACAAGCGTTTCAACCACCGCGCCTGTTTCGAGAAAGACCGCTGACGCGTACAACCCATACAGCGTGGAACACCGCGCAATCAACTTTTTGCGGACTGTTTTAGTTGACAGACCTACAACGCTCACCTACATAAGCCCCGACAGCATTGAAAGCCAGTT
>BNUF01000235.1 GCA_025997155.1 Clostridia bacterium | reverse complement strand
GAATGATTAGCCTCAAGGGGACGGCTGAACAAAACGAAAATACGGCGGCAGAACCCACCGAACCCACAACGCCGACAGAACCGACCGAACCCACAGAACCCGAAAAACTTGATTCTGTTAAGGTAACTATCTCCTCGGGAATGAGTGCCGAAAAAATAGCGCAGCTTTTGGCAAATTCCGAAATCGTGGACGACAGCGCGAAGTTTCTCCAGTTCCTTAAAGATAAAAACAGCACAAAAAAAATCAGCACGGGAACATACGAATTTTCAAAAAACCAGTCGTATGAATCCGTACTGAACAGACTTACGAAAAAATGAAAGTATGGTCAAGAGGTCCAGAACCCGCCCCTAAATCAAGCTTCGCCGACAACGCGCCGCTTACATAGTCCTTTGCTCGTTTCACGCTTTCCTCCAAAGAGTATCCGAACGCCAAACCGCAGGCTATTGCGGAAGACAGGGTACAACCCGTTCCGTGGGTATTCGTGTTATCAATCCTCTTTGCCCCAAACTTGGTTATACTATCGTGTGAACACATAAAGTCAACCGCGTCATTAACGAGATGTCCTCCCTTTACGAGTACGGCGGTTTTTGTTCGTTCGGATATAGCGCGTCCCGCTTTTTTCATATCGGATTCATTATTAATAGAGAATCCGCACAACAGTTCCGCCTCGGGAATATTCGGGGTGACGACAGACGCGAGAGGAAATAATTCCCCCGTCAGAGTTTCGATAGAGTCGTCCGAGAGCAGTTTACTTCCGCTTGTCGAGACCATAACGGGGTCAACGACGATATTTTTCGCGTCGTGGTATTTAAGCCGCTTTGCGATAACCTTGATTATACGCGGATTCGACACCATTCCGATTTTAACCGCGTCGGGGTATATATCCGCAAAAACCGCGTCTATTTGCTTTTCCACAAATTCGGGCGGCACTTCGTGGATTCCGAAAACACCGGTGGTGTTTTGCGCGGTGAGGGCGGTAATCACGCTCATCGCGTATGCCTTGTGGGCGGTTATCGTTTTTATGTCCGCCTGAATCCCCGCCCCGCCGCTCGAGTCCGAACCCGCAATCGTTAAGACTTTAACCAATCTAACCCCTCCAGAATTTCGCGGCATTCTCTCTCAATGTTTTCGGCGGCGAAGATTGCGGAAACGAGTGCAACGCCCGATATACCGCTCCCCTTGAGCGTTTGCGTATTCTCTTTGGTAATGCCGCCTATGGCGACAACGGGGATTGACACGGATTCGCAGATTTCGCTTAGGGTGTCAAAAGAAACAGCGTTCGCGTCCGATTTTGTCGAGGTCGCGAATACCGCCCCGACTCCCAGATAATCCGCGCCTGATTCCTCCGCCAAACGCGCTTGCGGCACAGTCAAAACAGAAACGCCCAGAATCTTTTCCTTGCCGATTAACTCCCGCGCAAGCGGGACGCAAATGTCGCCCTGCCCGATATGCAAGCCGTCCGCGCCGCAACGCGCCGCCACCTCCGCGTTATCGTTTATGATAAAAGGCACATTGTACTTTTCGCAAATTTTCTTAGTCTCGTTCGCCAAGTCAAGAAATTCCTCAAAGGGTAAATTCTTTTCTCTAAGCTGCAGACAGGTTACGCCTCCCCTAAGCGCGTCCTCGACTTGTTCAGTCAACGGTTTTTTCGCCGTCCACGCGCGGTCTGTCACGGCGTATAACTTAAACGCGTTCATATTTCGCCCCCGCGTCAAGTATCTCCCCGTTCATATTATATACCGCGTCTATGATATACTGGCGAAACGCCGCGTTTCCGTCGCGTTCGCCAAGCCTTGCGAACCCTTGTTCACCCGCGAGTCCCATCGCTATCACAGCCGCCGCCGCGGATTCCAGCAATTTTTCTCTGTTCGCCGCCGCAAACGCCGCGACAAGCGAGGAAAGCATACAGCCCGTGCCTGTGATTTTCCCCATATTGGCGTTGCCGTTGCGGATTGTGTAAGCGGTTTCCCCGTCCGTGACGATATCGATTGCTCCCGTCACCGCGACCACGGTGTTTTTCTCTTTCGCGAAACGTTTTGTAAAAGATACGGCGTTTTCAAGCGTTTCTTCGGTGAGTAAATCAAGAACGTCCGCGTCCACGCCTTTCGCGCCGCCCGCGCCGAGAGCCAACGCTTTTATTTCCGAAATATTTCCGCGTATGACCGAAACCTCAAGCTCCTCAATCAGTTTTTTCGCCGTGTTTGTCCGAAGCGCGGACGCTCCCGCCCCGACAGGGTCGAGGATTAGCGGGTGCGAGAGTTCGTTTGACGCTTTTCCCGCCGCGAACATCGAAGGAATCGTGTTTTGACTTAGCGTGCCAATGTTGATATTAAGCGCGCCGCAGATTTTGGTAATGTCGGCGGCTTCGTCTATGTCGTCCGCCATAATCGGGGACGCGCCGCAGGCAAGCAGCACGTTCGCGCAGTCGTTTACCGTTACATAATTCGTAATGTTGTGGACGAGTGGAGCCGCCGCCCGCACATTGTCAAAAATTTCCTTAAACATTTTAGTCCCTCCATTTTATTTATTATAGCTCCTTAAATAGCTTTCGTCAAACGTTGACATTTTGGTTTAACGCGCTTATAATATTAAAAACGTATTGCGGCGGGTGATTATGGATACCACTTTCGAGCTCAAAAAGCATAAAGAAGAGAATAAGCTAAGCAATTTCGCCAAAGTTGAAATAGCTCTGACAACGGCGGGCATCGTCGTCGCGGCGGCGGCGCGGGAGCTTTCCGCTCCCTTGCATCTGTACATAATTGCGTATGTTCTTATCGGACACGAGATTGTCTTCACGGCGTTTAATAATCTGCGAAAAGGCGTCGTTATGCCCAATTTGCTAATCACCGCCGCGACCGTTGGCGCGTTCATACTTGGGAATCACATTCACTCAATCGGCATATTGCTGTTTTTTCGCATAGGCGAACAACTTCAAAAACTTGCTATTGATAAATCAAAACGAAGGATTGCGGGCACGTTAAACCTTAAATCGGAGTTTGTCAATCTTCGGCGCGAAAACGAAGTCAGGCGCGTTTCGCCCGACGATATAAAAATAGGGGACATAATAATAGTCAAGGCGGGCGAGCGGGTGGCTCTTGACGGCAGGGTTAGCAAGGGGGAGTCGGTTCTTGATATGTCCGCGCTCACGGGCGAGAGCCGCCCGCAAAACATACGGGCGGGCGAGCCGATTTTTTCGGGTGCGATAAATCTGAACAACGTACTTGAGATTGAGGTCACCTCCGACATAAACAACTCCACCATTTCAAAGATTAT
>BNUF01000234.1 GCA_025997155.1 Clostridia bacterium | reverse complement strand
GTTGTAGCCGTTTAGGTCGTAGACTTCCGTTAAACTTTCTTTAAGTGACATTTCGTTTTCAGTCATAAATCCTCCCGTCTTTCGCGGTCAGTTTGTACTGTAAAAAGTCCTCGGAAGTCGCGGGACGTAAGGCGTTCTCGCCGTTCGGGTTGTTCTCTGTCGTGCGGTAATAGTAATACGCTTTTTTGCGCTTAACCGTTGAACTGTCGATGTTATCAGCTCCGAACAGATTCTTTGAAAACGCGTAAAACCCGCTTGCCGTGTCTTTTGAAGAACTTCCGACAACCATAATTCGGCGCGATTTGTCCCCCGATGAAATAAGCCCTACTACAAACCCGCTGTTTACTGGGTTTCCGACAAACTGTTTCTTCTTGATTATAAATCTCTCGTTTTTGTACTCTCTTGAAAGGGCGTGAGCAGCCGCAAAAGAGGTAAGCCGCTTTGATTCGTTCGCTATAATCGAACGCTGTTTGGCGGATTTAACGCTGTTACCCGTTTCTTTGGAAGATGTGTACTCGAATATATCGAGAACATAGCAGCCTTTCTCCGAGCGTCCTCCCGAAAAGCCCTTAAACTCAAGCCCCTCAAAGAACACGTTGAGTTCACTTATGATACTCTCTAAATTCTCGCGCACCGATTGATTGAAAGAAGCTCCGACGTTTACGGCGGGCGGCGCGTCATAGATTGACGGCGCGTCAAGCGCGTTTGATTCGTCGTCTTCTTTTGTAAAATTATCTTCGTCAGAGTTATCGGGGAGCAACCTGTACTTCACAAAATCCGCAAAAACCGCTGTACGGCAAGCGTTTTCGCCGTTCGGGTCGTTTTCCGAAGTTCTATAAAAATACTTGTCCGAAAGGTTTGCAATCCCCGTAATTCCTTCGTTTTCGGGGTTTAGAACCCTGCCCGCCTCGTGCTTTAGAAGCTCGAACAGAACCCGCTTGTCTTCCGAAAACGCCGCCTCACGCGGGTCTTGTTCCTTCGGGTCATATACGCTCAAATCCTCTGTGAAACTCGGAACAACACTTACGGCAATCATTTGAAATTCGTAGGTATTATCAAAACCAACCATAAACTTAGCCGCAAAATCAAGAGGCAAGCCGTTTTCACCCTCGTACCGCGCAAACGCGAAGTCCAAAAGCGTAAACACGTTGTTTGGATAGGTCTCCCGCAACCCCGCGATAATGGCGGTTGAGGTCAACCTTTTTGACGGGTCGGCTACGAGTGAACGGCGCAGAACTTCCCAATTATTCGCGTCAAACTGCAAGGAAATCCCGTCGCCGCTTACATAAACGTCCAAAACGCCGCAATCTTTGTCCTGCCAAAGAGAAAACTGCCTAAGCGCGTAGTTCAACTCGCGGTAAAGTTCGTCGGCGTTTTGCTCTGGAGTTGTGTCATAATCAAACTCCGACTCCCTGAACCTGTCAATCAGCATATTTACCAAAGTGCAATGAAGCGAGGAAAGCGCGGCGCTTACGCGGTCTCTGTAAGAACTGTTTTGTCGGTCGCCCAGTCTCCAAAGCGGCGGCGCGACGCGGCTCGCCCATTTTTTATTTTTGATTTCTATGCGTGCGTCATCCCACGAACGAACAGCTGTCATTGCTAAAACTGTGCGGACGTCTTCCGCGCCAAATTCCGCAACAGCGTCTGTAATTGCGAGAGAAGCCATAAACAAGTTTGTTTTATGATATTTTCTGCTGATTTCTAAAATCCCGCGAGCCACGACCACAAGCCGTTCGCCTTTCTCACGGACTTCTTTTACCATATCTTTTTCGGGGTCGGAGGGTTCCTGTTCAGTTTCCGTGTTCATCGGAGTTTCCTTCGGGGATTCCTCCGTGTTTTCGGGCAGTTTGTACGCTTCCCGCAACGTTTCAATCTTTTCCTTGTCAAACTCCGTCAGTTCGCAAACCTTGCGGACTTCCGAAAGAAGCGCGTCAAAGGCGGTGTTAATCCTCTCACGTTCTTCTTGATTTATCGGAAACGCTGAAACCTCAAACTCTGCGGCGGCTCTCTTTTTAGTGGCTTTGCGCCTAAACTTGCCGAATGTGTGAGTGTTATCCTCCGTCAAAAGAGTGTTCACGCCGCCTAAATTATCTTCCGTATACGCTTCAAAGGCGCGGGCGAAAAGCTCCGTCGGCTTGCTCCAGTAGCCCTTTGCGCGTTTTTGGTCAAGGAGTTTCGCGTGAGTATAAAATTCTGTATCGTAGCCGTTTTGATTGTACTTGAACACGCGGTGAATTTCACGCCAAGCCTTTGCAAGCGCGGTTTTCTTCTCGTCTTTTGGTTGTTCGATTGTTTCAAGGTCGTTGTGTGAAATACCGCATAACTCCGACACGAAGTAATCAAGCCCGTGTCCCCATTCGTGCGCCATAGCTCCGATACCCGCCGTCCGCGTAAGCGCAAGAAGATATAACTTCGGGTAGTACATAGCCGTGTACTTTCCGCGTCCGCCTAAATTTCCCGTCCCTCTTGAGCCGTAAGCAAGTCCGAGTGCGGTGATATGGGGCTTTTCGTGTGAAAGCGAAATATCTTTCGGCAAGAATTTTGTAAGCGCGGAAATGTCCATACACCCGTTAAACGCGGCGTTTAAGAACATTTTACGCTCTTTTTGAGGCACATAATTTCCAAATTCAACGCTCCTAAATCCAAAAACCTCTCGTATTTCATAGGACGACGCAATATCTACTGGCGACCCGTCATCTCCGAGAGGACGCATATTCGGCGTGGTTTTCCTTATCTTGTAGATATTAGGGCGTTTTTTGCCGTTAAGCACTTCGTACAGTTCACGCGCCGATTTTGCCGTCCCGAGTACCGCGTAATCCCGCCCCGCTATACTTTCGACAAGTTTAGCACCCGCAAGCGCGGGCGAGCCGTCCGCGTCCGTAATCCAAGCGAATCTAAGTCCCGACGGGGTTATAACGGTGTGTTCGGGGAAGTTAAGGTAATCAACCTCAATCTGCTTGTACGCAAGGGTTTGTTCGCCCCAAACAAAAGACTTCCACTTCCCGCCAAACGCCAAATAACCTCGAGCTTTTTCCGTGTAAGTATAATGATTCTCGCCTTTCTCGCCGTCCTCTATGATATATTCGCCGCGCAAAAGAAACGAAACCCAGTAATTCACTATATCTTCGGGAGTTTTTAGGTGCAGTTCAATGTCGTCCTGTAAATTCTCCACAAACTCAATGTAGTTCAGGGCGGCTTCGCGGGTAGGCGTGTTGCTCTCGGAGGGCAGTTTGATAATCGTTTTGTCTCGTATGAATTTGATGTAGTACGCGACAATGGGCGCAAGCCCGTCCGCGACAAGGTTTGCGTAATTCGGAACAGACCATA
>BNUF01000233.1 GCA_025997155.1 Clostridia bacterium | reverse complement strand
GTTTACTTCACTTTTTAAATAACCTTTTTTCAAAGCGGCTATTGCTTTTTCTCTTAAATCTAAGGAATATGACATATCTATATCTTACTACATTTGCTCACAAATTTCAATAGCCTCGACTATATCTCCTCCTACGCTCTCGCGGTTAAGTTATTCGTGCGGGGTGAAAACTCGCACATTCTTTTAGCGGGATTTTTTCCGATTCGCACCAGTCGCATTGTTCCATATCGCAAAAGCCGTCTGGAACGCTACCCGCACATTCAAGGCAAACACAATCTTTTTCTTCGCAATCCATTAAATCACCTCCTTTCGCCCTACTCGTGAGGGCTTTTTGTCGTTTGGGTTTTGTTACTCACCGTCCCCCGCCCTGATTCCGCCTCCCCCGCCGCCGCCGCTGTCTACTCTCGGAGTTAGCGCGGTTAGTGCGGGGGGTGGGGTCTCTCTGCTGTTGTAGTCCTCTTGGTGGGCGTTCAAGCTGATTGGGTGGGGGGTAGCTTAACTCTTAAATATATTATATACTCCATTGAGTTAAATGTCAAGCGTTTTTTGAAAATATTTATTTCAATGAGGTAGAAATTATAATTGCGTACTTTTCTTAAACGCAACAAAATAACGGCACTGTTTATAGTCAATGCCGTTATTTTTGCACCATTTGTTAAGCTCTGTTATTAAGCCCCAGTCAAGCGCCCTTTTTTCTTCGCCCTATTAAGCGCGTCATCTAATTGCTCGTGGAGGTCTGCTCTGTACTCGCTTAATTCCATATCGAAATCGTTATCTTCCTTTATTATGGACAGCAATTCAGCCATAACCGCATCGCGTTTTTTAGCGTCAATCTTGAAGTAAGCCCTAAAAATAGCTTCTTCGGACTTAGATAAACCACGGGCAATTATTATTTCACCGATAGTATCTTCATTTGGCTCGTTAAACATTTCTCCGTCGCCCGTACGCAACCAATTTTCGCTCACGTTAAACTCACGGCAAACAGACAGAATATGAATATCCCGTATCGGACGTGTACCTACTTCGTAATTGCCATAGGTAGATTGCGGAATGCCTATTTTCGCACTAAATGCGGTTTGATTTAATCCAACTGCTTTTCGTATTTCTTTAAGTCTGTTATTCACATTGTTCACCTCATAAAAAGTATAACATTATTTTTACCCCAGCGCAATAAAATTTTTAGGAAAACTATTGACATTTACTTCAACAAGGTATATACTTAATTCAATGGGAGATTCGATCGGGGGTGAAGACATATGACGAAATCAGAAGAAAAAATAAAAGCTATACTTGACAAATTAACAGAACCAGAAAAAGAACGCCTTGCGTACTTGCTTCAAGGTGTCGGAATCGGTTTGAACTTTCAAATGACGGCAAACGCACAAGACACCGCATAAAAAGCCCCCACTATCGCGGGTAGTACGTCAAAGAAACCGTATCAACTGTAAAAGTTCATTATCACGGCTCTGTTGCAGAAACACAAACCCGTTAGACTTGTAGAAGTCGAGCAACTTGTCGATAGGCATACACTCCAACAGGGCGATACGGCAACCCGCCAATGCGGAGATTCTATATACAATATTCATAGCTAATTCAAGTATGTAGGAACCCGATATGTAGGGTGCGTGTGTGGTATCTTTTCCAAGTTGCCCAATCAGAACGACCGCCACGGATTTTGTGTGTTTTGAAAAGCCGTCTATCTGCTTTACCTTATTCATAGAAACTTTTTCGTCAAAAACTAAGGGCTTCAATGAAATGGTAAAGTAGGCGAGTATAATTATTACTTGACGCAAATACTGTTCTTCGTCAATCAACAGGTATGTTCTAGCGACGTTTCGAGCGTCGAAATCGAGAGCTTTATTTTTCAGAAAATCTTCAACATTCGTATCCTTGCAAGAAAAGTTATTCATAGCGGCGATAAAACTTACTTCAACGTCGGTGTTTCTGATTTCTCCAATGTTGACAGATGTAATTTTAATAGTTCCTGCCCCCTTTCAAATTCACCGTTATATTTGGGGCGGGGGTGCTTGGGACTGTTAAGCCCTTTAATGATAATGTCGGCGGCTTTATCGTCAATAATAATATCTTCGTAAAATGTTGAGGTTGCCATAAAATCAACTCCTTTACTACATTATATGTCCAGACGGTATAAAAGTAAATGGTGAATTTTGGGAATTAAGAAATCCACCGCGTAGCCCCGCCCAAACAGCGGCGGGGACAGCCCTCGAGCGGAGGGCGGAGAGAGGAGAGATGGGGTGAGCAAATGAGTATTGAAAATATGAAGATTCAATTATGCAAAATGCTTTTCGAACAGGCAAAAGAATTAATAGCCGTTCCCTCTAATTATGAAGAAGAGAGAAAGGCTATTACCGAAAAAATCAACGCGTTGGTTACTATTTTTCACGCTCTGAATATGTCTTAACGTTCACGTAGCCCCGCCCAAACAGCGGCGGGGACAGCCCTCGAGCGGAGGGCAACGAACAAAGCCGTCGCGGGTGACGGCGAAAGGGGATTAAAACATATGCTTAAAGATTACTCAACCGCTGACTTGGTGAGCGAACTAAGCCAGCGTGAGGCGGTAGAGGTTGAAAAAATACAAATATACGAAAAAACCAAGTTAGAAATAGAAGGCAGCGCGGTAGTTCTTGTAGTAAGGGATTAAGGATGGTACTTGTTGAACATATCGATTTTTGGCGAACAATGGGAAATAACGCTAGGCGTTGACCCCAAGGGACGGCGCGACCTTGAGGGGACACAAGGATTATGTATTTGTCACGAACGAAAGATTATCATTGTCGACCTCTTAAAGTTGCCCGAATGGGCGGACAGTTCCGAATACTCTCGAAAAGAGGGTGAAAAGGAAATCTTGAGGCACGAAATATTACACGCGTTCTTCGCCGAGTGCGGATTGTGGGGCAGTTCTCTAAGTGTTTGCGCGTGGGCATTAAATGAAGAAATGGTAGACTGGTTCGCGTTGAACGCGCCAAAGATTTACAAGGCATATCATGAAGCGGGGGCTATTTAATATGAAAGAATCGAGACCACGCTGGGTGAAATCGAACATGCTTAAGACGGAGATACAAGGAGTTAAATCACTTTGGGTGAACGACAAACCCGTACCTGAAGACGCAAACTTTGTTGTTCATTGCGCGATTGATAATTACGGCGGGACAATTTCCATAGGCGAAGAAAGCAGGGCAAACAAAGACGCTATGAAATACACGATAGAGGTTGCCGACCTTGAAGAACTTATAGAGCGGACGCGCAAGAACGCGGAGCTTTAATCCGAGGAGTTGGACGAAATGCAAATCAAAGCGCAGAAACACGGCACAATGAACGAAGCGGACAGGCTCGCACTTGCGGCACTCCTTGTCAAGGCGGGGTACA
>BNUF01000232.1 GCA_025997155.1 Clostridia bacterium | reverse complement strand
GACAATTTAATGAAGAAGAACGCCGCGAAATGGCTATCCTTTGGGAGATGTACCTATTGGGCAGACTTTCGGCAAGCGAACAACTAACCGAGCAATCCACCGCGTAGCCCCGCCCCAGTAGCGGCGGAGACAGCCCTCGAGCGGAGGGACGAAAGGAGGTGAACAAATGAATATCGACCAAACGAAGATTAAATTATGCAAAATGCTTTTCGAACAGGCAAAAGAATTAATAGCCGTTCCCTCTAATGATGAAACAGAGAGAAAGGCTATTACCGAAAAAATCAACGCAACAGTTACGGTTTTTGACGCTCTGAATCGGTTTCAATATTAGTGTATGCGGGAACAGCCCTCGAGCGGAGGGCTGGGAGAGGAGGTGAACGGTATGCACGAACTCAAGGAAAACAAAGAACTTGAAATGAGAAAGGCATATTACGCCTTAGAAATGACAGACAGCCTTCAAATCGCTAAGAACTACCCCGACGTGGATTTCACGCAAGCGGAAAAGGAAATCGACGGCGTTTTGGTTAGCCTTTTAGGGAATACCAGCGAGATACAAAGGGTCGCGGTTTTAAGGGTTATCATAGCCCGAAAAATTATGAACACGGCAACATTGCACTATTGCGAAACGCTTATTCCATATAAAAGCTAAAACTAGTAAGGCGAGAGGATATGTCTATTATGATAAGCAATAAATTTTCGGGCTTGCTGGGCGGCCGACTAATCAAGATAACCGAAATATCAACAGCAACGGGCATATCCCGTACCACACTAACGCAGTTGTATTACCGACGCAGTAAACAAATATCATTTGAGGTACTGGACAAGCTGTGCGGTTATTTACGCTGTTCCATTAGTGATATATTGGAATTCAAGGAGGACGAGCAATGAAAATAGAGGACTGGAACGGCAAGTCAATAAGGTTTGTCGAATACGAGGACGAATGGTGGGCAGTTGCACAAGATATTGCGTTTGCGCTTGATTACAGAGACGCATATAATCTTACCCGCCTTTTAGACGATACCGAAAAGGGTACACATAAAGTGAGTACCCACGGAGGGGTGCAAGATATGAGCATAATCTCCGAATTTGGGATTTACAGCGCAATTATCAGCAGTAATAAGCCCGAAGCCAAAGAGTTTAAGAACTGGGTTAAGCAAGTTATAAAAGAACTCCGCAAAGCAAGCGGATTAGAGGGGTTTCAAGTGTTCCGCCTTTTAGATAAGGAACACCAAAAGCAATGCATGACTCTCCTGCACGACAACCTCCAACAAGCGACAAAGCGCGACTACATCAAGGCGAATACGATAGCAGATAAAGCTGTGTCCACAATGTACGGATTCCTCAAAATGCTTAAAAAAGAAGATATGACGGAGAACATGTTGCAAGACCGCGAACGGTTTCTTGAAGAAGCTGTTGAAATAGAAGTGTTCAAAAGAAAATACGGCGTTGAGATGTCAACAAGCAAAGCGGTATACAGCGGGATAAAAGCGGTTTAGATAAAACCGCGTAGCCCCGCCCAAACAGCGGCAGGAACAGCCCTCGAGCGGAGGGCGGGGAAAGGAGGTGAACAAATGAATATCGGAAGCATGAAACACGAATTATGCAAAATGCTTTTTGAACAATCAAAAGCAATAGCCTCTGTCTCTAATGATGAAAACGAGATAAAGGCTATTAACGAGAAAATCAATGCGTTGGTTACTGTTTTTCACGCTCTGAATCAATTTTAATGTTATCAAACACGTAGTTGTAGAACTCTACTATTTGCTTTGCTAACGCTAAATTTTGTTCAGAAACGCTTGCGTTTTGGGCGGGTTGTTCTTTAAGGTTACGCTCCTTAAAACGGTACTCTAAGCCCTCTATGCTTTGAGAAGTAATACTAAAGGCTATTTCAGACTTGTTCATAATATCACCCCCTTTCCCATTTGATACGGTTATTCGACAACCGTTCAAAAATATGGTAACAAATTAGGGCGGGAAAGTAAAGGGCAATTTGGGGCGAGCAACAGCCCTCGAGCGGAGGGCGGATAGAGGAGGTGACTATATATGGAAGAAATGAAAAAAATCGAATTATTTAAGGTGTACGGCGTGAAGAGATTCGATACTCCAATGACGCGCTACTTGCCAGCAATCGGAGGAATCGGCGGTGTGTTTTCAGATAAGTTTATTGAAGAAAATACCGCATCCGAATTAGAAACGGTGTTTAAGAGACTTAGAATGTCTAATATTTTAGGTTAGGGTTTTAAGCGGAAATTTTGGACTAGAAAATACCCTCGAGCGGAGGGCAACGAAAGGGGATTAAATGAACATATCGATTTTTGGCGAACAATGGGAAATAACGCTAGGCGTTGACCCCAAGGGACGGCGCGACCTTGAAGACACAAGGATTATGCATTTGTCACGAACGAAAGATTATCATTGTCGACCTCTTAAAGTTGCCCGAGTGGGCGGACAGTTCCGAATACGTCCGAAAAGAGGGTGAAAAGGAAATCTTGAGACACGAAATATTACACGCGTTCTTCGCCGAGTGCGGATTGTGGGGCAGTTCACTAAGTGTTTGCGCGTGGGCATTAAATGAAGAAATGGTGGACTGGTTCGCGGTGAACGCGCCAAAGATTTACAGGGCGTATCAGGAAGCGGGAGCTATGTAAGGAGTTAGGCGAAGTTCTATACAAGGAGTTGGACGAAATGCAAATCAAAGCGCAGAAACACGGCACAATGAACGAATCGGACAGGCTCGCACTTGCGGCACTCCTTGTCAAGGCGGGGTACAGGGTCGTACTCCGCAATGTGAAAGTTGACGGCGGCGGCAATAGAAGCGAGTACGTCGTTGAGGCGGAGGAGATGTAAAAGGATTAAATGACGGATTTAACTTTGGGTTCTCTGTTTTCGGGTGCGGGAGGGTTTGAACTCGCGGGGGGTTACGCGGGGTTTACGCCGCTGTGGGCAAGCGAGATTGAACCGTTTCCAATACGGGTAACGTCGCGCCGATTTCTCGATATGATACACCTTGGAGACATTACAAAAATAAACGGCGCGAAAATCCCGCCAGTCAATGTTATAACATTCGGAAGTCCGTGTCAAGACCTGTCAATCGCGGGAAAGCGAAAAGGGCTTGGCGGTACGCGTTCGGGGTTGTTCCTTGAAGCAGTCCGAATTATCAAAGAAATGAGGGCGGCGACAAATGGAATATATCCAAGATTCATTGTTTGGGAAAACGTCCCAGGGGCGTTCTCGAGCAACAAAGGCGGCGACTTCCGAACCGTCCTCGAAGAAATCGTCAAAATCGCGGACGAAAAACTATATGTTCCTCAACCTAAAAAATGGACAAAATCAGGAGAAATATTGGGAGACGGATTCTCCCTCGCCTTCAGAACGTACGACGCGCAATTTTGGG
>BNUF01000231.1 GCA_025997155.1 Clostridia bacterium | reverse complement strand
GGGAAGTTTCGCGTCCTCCGCCTTTGGGACTCACGCGATACTCCTGAACCGCTCCCGCGATAAACATCAGAATATTCGTTTTTTCGCGCTTCCTGTGTCCGTTATGATACATTCTTTTTGCACAATTTTTGAAAGTTTTTCGGCGTATTCGGGAATCAGGGTTGCGGGGACGCAAATAAACACAATGTCGCAAGCGCGAAAAGAGCCGTCAATTTTCGCGCTGTAACCTTGCACCGCACCCTCGGAGAACGCCGCCGAAAGAGATTCCGCGTTCGCGTCAAAGGCGTGTATATATATTTCGGGCAACTCGCGCCGAAGAGCTTTGGCAAGCGACCCGCCGATAAGCCCCAGCCCGACAATCCCGATTTTCTTTATGTCCGATATTTTCATTTTCCCAGTACCTTTTTAAGTTTCTCTATAAATCCGCTCATCTGCGCGAGCGTACCCGTCGTGACGCGGATATACGTTTCTTCGCCAAAGGGAGCTCCCGAACGCACTATATACCCTTCTTTCATCAGTTCGACAAACACTTCCTGCGCGTTTTTAGCGACGTCAATCATAAGGAAATTCGTCTCGGAGGGAATGTAAGAAATCCCCATTTTGTCGAGTTCGGATTGGAGATACCCAAGCGCCCCCCTGTTCTCCCGCGCTACTTTCTGCACGAACTCGTCGTCCGAAAGCGCCGCGACAGCCGCCTTTTGCGCCACGCTGTTCACGTTAAAAGGAGGGCGGATTCGGTTTACACAGTCGATTATCTCGGGGTCGGCTATCATATACCCGACGCGAAACGCCGCAAGCCCGTATATTTTCGAGAAAGTTTTTGAGAGTATGACGTTTCGGTATTTCGGAAGAAATTCGATAGTATTCGGAAAAGACGGAGTTTTTACAAACTCTTGGTACGCCTCGTCAAAAAATATCAGCACGTCTTCAGGTACTTTTTTTATAAATTCTTCCTGCTCCTTGTGGGTGATTGCAGTGCCTGTCGGGTTGTTTGGGTTCGCGATAAAGATAAGTTTCGTTCGCGGGGTGATTGCGGCTAAAATTCCGTCAAGGTCGAAGGTGTGATTCCTAAGCGGTACGTAAACCGTGCGTCCGCCCATAGAATCAACCGCCGCCGCGTATGTCGAAAAAGTCACGTCGCCCGTGATACACTCGTCGCCTTCGTTTATATACGTTTTTCCAAGCAGGTGTATCGTCTCGTCCGACCCGCAGCCCAAAAGAATTTTTTCAGACGGCACACCCAGTTTCTTTGACAGCGCGTCTTTGAGTTCCGTACAGTTCCCGTCGGGGTAAACCGCCGACTCCAAAACCGCCTCACGCGCCGCCAAAAGGGCAAGAGGGGACGCCCCCCATTGGCTTTCGTTCGACGCTAACTTTGTGACCTCAAGTATCCCGTACTCGCGCCTGACCTCCTCTATTGGCTTGCCGGGGAGGTACGGCGTAAGACTTTCAACCGCTTTGCGACATTTTATCATATTAACCCTCCAAAAATTTATTTTACAATTAACGAAACTTTTTTACATTTTAACGTATAATATAATGACAGTCAATGTTTTTTTTGATATAATTAAAGCGTGGTATAAAATTTAGGAGGAATTTTTATGGATTACAATGATGGCATGAACTATGCGGCGATTATTGCGGGCTTAGGAGCGTTTCTCTTCGTCCTAGTCGCTATATCTTTGGTGTTTTATCTTCTGCAAGCCTACGGAGTGTACAAAATGGCTCAAAAACGCGGGATTCCAAACGCGGGTCTTGCTTTTGTCCCGATTGTGCAATGTCTTACAATCGGAGCTCTTTTGGGCGAAACGGAACTTTTCGGAAAGAGATTTAAGGCGGGGCTTGCGCTTTTGATTGGAGCTATCGCGGTTACTTTTTTATCCAGTGTACCCGTGCTTGGCATTATTTTGGATATCGCGTTCTTTGTTCTGTACTACATTATACTGTACCGCATCTACCTTTTGTACAAGTCTGAGAGCGCGGTTTTGTATACCATACTGTCGGTCATCTTCTCAGGTATCGCGACTCCGATTATTTTCTTCTCTCTGCGAAACACGGAAATATACGCTGCGACTTTTAACGAGTACACGGAGAAAAACCCTTTTGAAAACTAGGGTTAGTATGAGGGGGAATTCTTATGTATGAACTGGGGGATTATTTTGGCGAACTGGCGGGGGTGTTTGCCGCGTTCATCGGTCTCTTTATATTCATCGGACTTTTGCTGCTTGTATTATACTTCGTTCAGGCTTACGGAATGTACAAAATGGCTAAACGCCGCGGAATCGCAAGCCCGTGGCTCGCGTACATTCCTATCGCGAATCATTACGTACTGGGGGCGTTGTTGGGTCACACAGAGGTTTTAGGTACGCGCATTAACCCGTCGTATGTGTTGCCGATTTCGCCGTTTGTTTTATATTTCTTTGCGGCGATTCCGTTCCTTGGCTGGTTTTTTATCGGACCTTTCGGGAGTATCGCGTATGTAATCTTGTATTACGTCATACTGTACAGGGTGTATCGCTTGTACAAACCAGAAAACGCGGTTTTGTATACAATATTGTCGGTTTTATTTTCGGGTATAGCGATGCCGATTATATTTTTCCTACTGCGGAACACAGAGCTTGCGGGCGAAGCCGCCCCGTTTAAAGAGGAGAAAAATCCTTTCGATAACTAGAACCCCATTTTTTCCAATTCTTCACATATTTTTATGTATTCGTCCGATATATAGAGCTTGCGGAGTCTCGTGAAATCAACCGCTTTAATGTGCGAGACTCCCCGCAAGACTCCTTTGAAATTTGTCCACTTTGACGATTCCGTCGTGACAAGCCCGTCGTTCTCACCCTCAACCAAACCTATCACAAAGTTCGTGAACGCCATAAGTATATCGTTAAGCGGGTGCTGCATAACCGTTCCGTAACTTTGGTAGTATACAAGAGCTGAATCGGGGTTTTCAAGGTTAAACCTTTCGGTATGTTTTGTGCCTAACTCGTGGAGAGCGTTGTAGAAATCGGGTTTTTTGTCGCCTAAAATTTTGAACCACAGGTTCACTATAACCCCCGTTATTTTCAAAAGAACAGAGGGAAACCCAAGAATTATGTCCACCGTCTTTGACCCGTGGTGAGGGGTGGCGACCGTCGTAAGACTCGCGACTTTTTCAGACATTCCAAGCGCGCAAATCAAATAACGCGCCTCAATCCCGCCTTTCGAGTGCGCTATCAGATTCACCTTTTCACTTCCTGTCTCCGCGAGGACTTTCTCGATACTTTTTTTGACAATCTCCGCATTCGCCGCAAAAGTCCCCCACGCCTCCTGTTCGCCGTAATAAACCCTAAACCCCCTTGACACAAGGAATTTCGGAATCCGCCCCCAGTAGTTGAAGTGTTTTCTGTCACGAAATCCGACACCGTGTATCATAACAAT
>BNUF01000230.1 GCA_025997155.1 Clostridia bacterium | reverse complement strand
AAACGATTTACTGTTACTTATCGTTTCTCGAAGTTTAGGACTGCATTTCGCTAAAAATTGTACGAACGCTGGGGTATGGTTTTTGTCGAGAGTAACTGTTGCGCCGCTCTTTGTCTTTGTAGTAATGTTTTCGTTTTTAGAAGATTGATTTCGACCTTTACGTTCTCTGTCGCGTCTTACGCCCCATTTCATACCTAAAATGCCATAGTGTATTAATGTATTGTTCAAAAAATATCCTCCTTTCCCCTCCGCGTCAGGGTTTTGGTTTTAGTTTCTGAAATTAAAAACTATTTAATTGTTGCAAAAGTTCTTTTGGTATGGTATTATTGAAAAGAGGTGCGTAATATGGAGAGAATTGTAAATAAGATAAAAAGCATTAAAATGCCCACTCTAACGCAAGAACAGATTGTGGAGTTATTAGATTCGCTATACGAAAAAGCGATTGAAGGAGTTCCAGGTTCTAAGCCGTGCGGGCTTTTAGCACAGGAGTATCTTGAGAAATATAAAGACCCCGATATCGCCGTAAAGAGATTCATAAGATTTCAATTAGCAAAGTGTTCTACTTCTGGTTTCGTCACAGGTCTTGGCGGGATTATTACTTTGCCAGTCACGTTACCCGCAAATATAGTTAGCGTTTTGTACATACAATTAAGAATGATAGCTACTATCGCGGTTATCGGCGGTTACGATGTTAAGAGTGACGAAGTTCAAACCTTAGCCTACATGCATCTTGTAGGAGCTTCTGTGACCGATATCTGCAAAGCCGCAGGTATCAACATCGCAAACAAAACAACAACCGCCCTTTTGAAGAAACTTCCCAGTTCGGTATTAACAAAAATCAACCAGAAAGTAGACTTCCGACTGTTGACGAAGTTTGGCGAAAAGGGAGCTATAAATCTTGTGAAATTAGTGCCAGTCGCAGGAGGACTTGTTGGCGCGGGGTTTGATTTTGTTGGAACAAAAGTAATAGCTACCAAAGCGTATAAGACGTTTATACTCGACAGCATTTAGGAATCCGATGACGTTGTTATTGATGTTGAGGTGGATTCGGAGGATTTGTAGTTTGTATCGTTGCAGACAAAAAAATAAAAACCCACTCGTCGGTAAGATTGGTGGGTAATACTATACGTTGTTAAATTTTTTTCCTTTTGTGATTTGTTTAAACAATGTTCCTGTAATAACTTCATTAGGGTGTTTTTTTGACCAGTCTTTTACAGCTTCGTGTGCCTCTGACCCCATATACATTTCCATAAATTGACTCATACCCCACGGTGGTTGTTTAAGTTGAATGTCCATTATCACATCAACAATCGGAACATGTTTAAGGACGTTGTAAAGTTTTTTATTCATGAATATCACCCTTCCTTATTTCGGTACTCCCTAACAATTTCCTTTTTGGTCATCGTAGTGTTTGGGCGTTGCTCTTTATATTCTTTAAAGATTTTGTCATCCGTTTTCGCCTGTGCGTATGTCACAACCGCCTTTCCTCCCGCCACGATACTTCCGATTTTTGCTAACTTTGGCGCTTTCTCTCTAAGTCTATAATCGGTAGCCGCGAGTTTAGAATTTTTAACTATTTCGTCTAGACCAACTTCGCGACTGCTTTTAACAGCTAACTTAGACGCACCGTTAAATATGATATGTGGAGAATTTGTTCCGTAACCAGAATACTTAGAATCGTTCATATCCTTAATTGCGTCATATCCTTTTGATTTTAAAGCATTATAAAATTGATTGGAGGCGGATTGCGCTTGTACGCCATGGTTAGCTAATGCGATATTTGCCGCGTCATATACTTTAGAATTAACCTTCCCAGATTCCAAAGAATTAAGTGCTTTTTTGATTACATTTCTTTGTCTGTCCGTTACATTAGCGTTAAGGTAGTCATTTAACGCGCTTTTAAGGTTGTTTGTATAATCGCTGTCGTTTTTCACAAGTTCACTGAGAGCTTTAGTCGCGCTGTTTCTCGACGCTACTTTCAATGCCGAATTAACTCCGATTTTAGTTTCGTATACGTCTCCTTTTTCTAAGAGTGCTACCCCGTACGCGCCTCTATACATCATATTATCTCTCAATCCACGCGAAGAATAAAAAGCATCGGCAACCCCTTTATTGCTATTATTTGAAATATTCTGTAACACAGTTCCCGACTTTATGATTTTATCTACATTGTTGTCGTGATACTTATACGCCCCATAAGCCACCAACCCCGCAACCGCTAACCCTCCAGTCACCATGAGGATTTTCTCTGTTTTCGCTCTTTTGTACGCGGCTATGGCGGCTTCCTCTTGGTTCATTCCTTGCTCTTTGTACTTTTGTTCGAGTTGTAATTGTCGTTTGGATTTCTTAGAACTGCTGTCGAGTTTTACCTTGACTTTGGCATCGGTTAAATCTTCTTTAGCGTATTTAACATTATGGTTGGCTTTTACTAACTTATTTAGAGCCTTATCATCGTTTTTCAATCCGTAGAACGTTGCCTTATCGTACGCTATAGTAGCTTGTTTCTTTGCGAACTTAGCCTCTTTCAAATCCGCTTTCGCTTTCTCAACGCCCTCGTTATAGCGACGTTCGCCCGCTTTGGTCAACGACCCGTCCGAATTCTGATACCGCCTAACTCCCCAGCGCATACCAAGAATGCCGTGGTGATACAGTTCATTCTGCTGAGTATGATTATACGCCCAAATACGACTCGTGTCAAGAGCCAGATTTCCGTGATGGAGTTCTCGTGTTTTGTTGTACTGCCACATAGTTTTTATCGCCTCCTTGCTACTAAGATCAAAAGAAAAAGGATATTAAAAATACCCTTTACGATCTCCAAATCTTTGTTTCATTCTTGTTTCAAAAATTTGGATTTCTTTTAGCATACCCTCTAATTCCTTTTTTACTTCTTCTCTGGTTTCAAATTTTAATAACCACTCTGTTTTGTTTCTCGCATTTTGAATATTTCTATTCGTTTCTTCGATAGTATAGAGTTTCATACAAATCATATCCTTTTCATAACAGGGGATGTAATTTTCGCGAGTATATTTATTTAACCCTGACTTCAAATCCTCTATCTCCGAATCCAAAGGACGGAATTCCAAATTTCCCATTAGCGGCGTAGTATCGACCTTCCGAAATCGCAGTTGCAGATAGCGCAGTGACAGCAATCGGGGACATAATTGTTATAATTTTTTTGGTTCGTTCTTGCCGTTCCATTCCCTGATATTCCTTAATGTTGATAGCTTCTAGCTCTTTGTTCGTTAAGGTACTTCCAAAAACTCGTCTTCGTTCTTTGGAAACAAGACTCTCTGTATTATATTTTTTATAACGTTTTGCATCTTTTATGTCTTGCGTAACCAACAAGGTGTTGGCTACGTCGTTTTCTATAGTCGAAGCTAAATAAAAGCGTGAATTAACGCCTCCCAAAATGAGTTGAATTTGTGCATATGTAATCTCAACCTGCGTTTAACATTTGCCCAAAATTTCTCAATTGGATTAAAGTCGGGCGAAT
>BNUF01000229.1 GCA_025997155.1 Clostridia bacterium | reverse complement strand
ATATTTCCAAGCAAATCAAGCCCAAGTTCGAGGTTCTGCCCAAAAGATGGCGCGTGGAACGCACATTTTCTTGGCTAAACCACTCGCGCCGCCTTTCCAAAGACTACGAGGTTAAAACAGCTTCCGAGAAAAATATGCTGATGATTTCTCATTTGCATACCTTGCTTAAACGTCTATGAGAACAGGTTCTAAGACACAAAAAACGCGTCCCATAAAACAGAACGCGTTTTTTAATTTCAAAAATAAGTATTAATGTATATGCGAATAAGTAGTCGTGCCGTCTTCGTTTTCGGTTCCCTGTGACATCCAAAGCACCGCGCCCTTATGCAAAACGCCGTCGCTCGGCGCGGCTGTTACGGTAATCTCTTTCGTCACCTTGTCATAGACAAGCGTATATCCGCTCAGCTCGCCGTCAGACGCGGTCTTTATCTCCAACCGCGTGTCGGACAACGCTTTCACGGTAATTTTGCTCTGCACGGAAGTACCTAGAACGCCTTTTTCGTCCACAATATTTTGGGACACATTGTCTTCGTCGAAGGTAAGCAAATAGGTATTTTCGTCTTCGTAGTAGTTAAAAGACAGGAGCTTGCCTTCTAAGTCGTCTATGGTTACGGGTACAGCCTTCAGCTCCGTGCCTTTGGCTAAAAGATTCCTGCCTTCAGTCGGGGCGGAGGTAACGGTGAGGTCGTCCTTGGATTTGTCATACACGAACGTGTAAACGCCCGTACCCGCATCCTCGGGGACGTTAGCGGTAATCTGCAGCTCGTTGGCGGACAGTATCTTTGTCGTAAACGGCACATACGAATACCAGTTGCTTGTATAGCCCTTAAAGGCATACGGTCTGACGGTTCTCGACGCGCGAGTGTCGAACTCAACGTAACTGAACTTATCGCCGTTTATTGCCGCCGTATATGTGCCGAGCTGGAACGTCTTGCCGTAAATATCCGCCTCGCTGACAGAATTCGGCGGAGAGGGTATAAGATGGTCGAAATCGTGCGCCGAGTTCGTGGTCAATTCAAACTGCCCGTCTTTGTTAATTACGACAGCACCCGCAAAATTTTTGCCTATATATCTGACTTCAATAGCTCCGTCGCTTCTGAGTTTCGACACATATGAGAAGCTGTCGCGATTGGAAGTATATGTTTCTTCCCAATAGCCCGCGCAGCCGTCGCCGCTGAAAAGCCCCACTTCGCCGTCGGATTGCGTAAAGTACACGCCAACGATTTTATCCGCGTTCGCGCCACTGAATACCTCTTTGGCCGTTGTCACGGTCACGGGTTCCGAAAAATCGCTCTTGACGGTAGCTCCGTCTATAACCTCAACGGCACGTGCCTTGAACTTATACTCCGTACCTGCTGTAAGCCCTGTTACATTATAATCCTCGCCGTATGAGGAACTGATTTTCAAGGCGTCTACCTGCTTGTATTCTTCATCGCCCGGCGTTAATTGGAATATCTCATAATGACCGTTCGACCAAGCTACATTGGTAAACCGAATAGTCGCCGAGTCTGTGACGGCAACCGGCGATTCGGCTATCGGGGACAGCTTTTCTTTGAATACGTCTGTTTTTACCACCGCTTTGGGAGCCTGAATTTTTGGCGTCCTGACAGTAACAGGCTCGCTGGATTTCCCGAGCGTTTCTTTGCCGTTTACAGTTTTGACCGCCGTCACCTTAAACTGGTACTCCGAGTCGGGCTTGAACGTATATTGAAAGATACCGCTTTCAGAATAACCCGCGTAATCAATATACGCCGCATTCGTATCGCCTTCAACCGCGTCATATGCCGTGTTGGCGAACGATAACGCGCCGGGCGGCAGTACGGACACATAGTACTTATCCGCGCCTTCAACCTCGTCCCAAGTGATTTTTACGCCCGCGTTGCTGTCGCCAACCTTGGGTATATTGTCATATCCGTCCGTTACGGCCGCCTTAACGCCTGTGGGCGCGGGCAGCTCTTTTGTTGCCGCGGCGGTTGATGTTAACTTAGGCTGCACAGTCTCCGCCAAAACAGGTGCCGCCAGTGTGGTCGCCGATATTGCCAGAACCGCCAAAAATGTTGCCGCTTTTTTCATAGTATAAACCCTCCTATCGTTTCGTACATCAGTTCCTAATACCGACGACGAAAACCCCTTTCCAATATTTGGTATCTATGCTAACCTGCTGCACGGAAACGCCGTCCGTAGCACTGTACACCATTTTGCCGTCCCCTATGTATATGCCGCCGAACGCCGCCGTCGTACCGCCTTTTTCGTTACTGAAGTAAACCGCGTCGCCCGCCTCGAGGTCGTCAAAGGCGTTCACAGGCGTACCCTTCTTAACTTGGTCGGCAATTTTGCGGGCAGCGTCCGTAACGCCTTCCTTCTTCAAAACGTAATATATCAGCCCCGAGCTGTCGAAACCTTTGTCAGGGTCCGCGCCGCCGTAAGCGTAATCCGACCCTATCAGGGCTATGGCGTCGTCCGTTACCTTTGACGCGTCTACGCTAACCGCCGCCGCCGCGGGAACCGCGATTGCCGCCGATATTGCCAGTGCCGCTATGAACATTGCCTTCTTCTTCATAATAATACCTCCCGATAATCTTTTTGCGCAAAAAAATCACTTTAACCCAGCTTTTAGAAACATATCACAAACGTACTCAATTGTCAAGCAAATATCCCGTCATTTTTATTGCAATTACGTTACAATTTAAATACTGCGGGATATGCTGTATGTGTTGGCGAAACAACAAACGCAGACGGCAAAAACACCGCCGCCAACATCACCGTTAAAACCTTCTTGCTTGAGATGTACAGGGGAATATTTTGGGTTATTGACAAAACTGACGATAGTCCATTGTTCGTATCGCGCAAAGTCCTATGCGACGCGAGTGGCGTGCCGCTTAAATATGCGGACTTTCGGCGCGAGGCGTGGAACTACTTTCCGCGTAGACGCGTTGAAATTAAAAATGGTGCGGCTATCGTGTATCATAACCTGGTTTTGTAAGAGATTGTGGAATTTGAAAAAGTTGTTTATTGAAGAATTCAAACTTTTGGTTTCAGAAATATCAATCAGGTTCGAGCTGGATTTCTCTCAGCACTACAAGAGTTACTACCAAGAGCAATAGGGGTTTGAAGACCAAATTCCGCGTGTTTTAATATCTGTATATGGGTTTCGTTTTGTTTGATTGGGTTTTGTCCTAAATTAACTTAAATGGAAGCTCACGCCCAAAGAATCAAAAGTTTATCACAAGTCCAAGGACGATTCTGTGCATTAGATACGATTTTGAGAATGTAATGCTTTTACGAACTAATCGACTACACAAAGTCCTAAGTGAGAGATGTTTACGTTCAATCTTTTGAGTATTCTTTTTGCCGATTGCCACAGTACTTTCCGTTATGTGATTTTTATACGCGAAGTTATTATCTGAGTATACAACGTCGATTTCAAACGGAGTAAGTAACTCACGAAGTTCATCAAGATATTTGTGTTCTCTTGTTCCAAAACAATAAGCCGGAGGTT
>BNUF01000228.1 GCA_025997155.1 Clostridia bacterium | reverse complement strand
TCATTAACTTCACTTTTTAAATGACCATTCTTCAATGCGTTCAACGCTTTTTCCCTTAAATCTATTGAATATGCCATACTTTTATTTTAACACATCTATTCAATATTTTAAATAGCCTTGACTATAAGTTATCCTAAAGACGCGTTCAAAGAGACGAAAGCACTTCGTGCCTTTATTTGTACGGATACCTCCCTTGACACACAAACAATTTTGGATTACTACGCAAAGCGTTGGTGCATCGAAATCTTTTTCAAACAAGAAAAGACCACCCTTGGGTTTGGCAAATATCAGATACGTTCTATAAAAGGGATTAAAAGGTTGTGGTTACTGACCACACTTACACATTTGATGTGTTGCACAGCGGCAAGTGATGTTAATGTTTCTTTTGGTAAGGGGCTTAGGATTATTCGTAAATCTATCGAATATGATTCCGTTTTTTATGTGTACAATTCCGCAAAAAACAACATACCTATTTCGACAATTCTACCGAAAATAGCTTCTTGATTTTTGTGCATTTTTGGAAATTGCTCATTTAGAGTTTGTATTGACTTTTACCAAAAAAGCGTATACCATGCAATTATTCGGGATTTTGGGCTAAATCGGCGTATCGTAAATGAATTACATTTACGAATTTTTTTATTTGCCAAGCACTACTAACTTGCCATAGAATTTTGCACATAGCAAGTCAAAAGAGCCGCCCTACTCCGATTTATTTTTCGGAACAAGGAGGCTCTTTTGACTTGCTTCACATTTATTTGTCAGTCGTTTTTACGGCGCAACTGATAAATAGATAGACTTGATGTTCGTGCGTACATTGCCTTTCTGTTGGCGTGGCAATGCAAGGTATCTGACTGTCGTTAATCCCCGTAAATACGGAGTTTCCGCCTTTTGACTGCGTATCATTAGGCAACGTCCAAAGACGCAACGCCCCATCGCTGTCATCACGGACGGACTTAACGCCCATAGTCTTTTTCACGCGATTCAGCGTTCGCTCGGAAAAGCCTAATTCAATCGCCGTATCAATCATTTCGCGGGCGGAGCGTGGGCCGTTTTTTAACATTCCGGAGATATATGCACTTACCGCGCCAGACTCGCTCGTTTCATAGGAATCTGAATCTGATTCCACACCAGATTCTGAATTTAGCAGGTAATCAGCGGAAACGTCGCATTCACCAAGCCACTCAAAGTCAATAACATTTTCGTCATATTCGCAACCGCCGAGCAGAAAACTACGCGCCATCGCCCGCCGTCCCCTGCTCATTTTTTCAGGCTTTACGGCGTAATCGCCGTTCTCAAGCCGTCCGATGCCCAAAACCGTGCGTAGGGCGTTTCGGATGTCCACGCTTACAAGATGTCGGTTGCTTGCTTTCGCGCTATCATTTTTGGTTATGTGACGACGAGGAGAACGGCGCATTTATGGCGTTGTGCGATTTCTTGCAGATGATTCAGCGCGGAGCGGATTGATTGAGGGCTGTACATACTTGTCCGTCCAAGAAAAGTGGTATACGGGTCAATGACAAGGAGTTTCGCGCCAAGCTCGGCTACAGCTTCTTCGAAGCGCGAATCGAGTAGTGTCAGCTGTTCGCCGTCCGCGCCTATCGTCCGAATTTTGCTTATATCCGCTCCGAGCTGTTCAAGTTGCGGAAGTGTATCCTCAAACGGCTCGTCCTCGGAGTTTTGGATAATGCAATAAGACGGCGGCAGTAACGCGGAATTCTGCCCCAGCAATGGAGCGGCGGTAGTGACCGCAGCCGCTATTTTATACGTCAGCGTACTTTTCCCCACGCCGCCCATTCCAGTAATAAGCGTGACGCGTCCCAACCGAATGGACCCCGACCACAGCCATTCAGGTTTGACCGCCTCGACCTTTTCGTACTCAATATATTTCAATGACATTTGTTTATCTCCCAATAGATTTAACTCAAGAATAAACCAATAAAATTAGCATTTTTGACTCCTTACTCCGTAATAGCTAACGCAATTATACACGATACCGCACATAATGACAAGAGATTCACAAAAGGTGAATACTGTTGAAAGAACTGTATATGCGTTTCGGCGACTATATCAAAAAGAAACGTATGTACGACCCGCGCGAAATAACGCTGTCGCAGATGTCCAAACAGCTTGGTATAAGTTTGAGCTATCTGTCAGACATTGAGAACAAGCGCAAACGTCCGTTTGAAGCCGAGAAGATTGAGATATTTGCTGATTTTTTGGGCTTATCGGAAGATGAGCGGACAAGAATGTACGACCTCGCAAGCCGCGAAAACGGCGAAGTACCGTCCGATATTTAGGACGTGCTGATGTACGAGAGTATTGGAGATATGGCGCGGTTCGCGTTAAGGCAGTCCAAAGCGGGCAACGCGACCGAGGACGACTGGAAGCGTTTCCTCCGTCAAATCGAGGAAAACAAAGCAAACAAGGAGCAAAAATAAGGAGGGATTTAATGGTAACTTTCCAAACTCGGCGGTTTGACAGAAAAAGTAACACGCCGATTGTTTCAGATAAGGAAATCGACCAGTTCGCCCGCGAGGTTCTCGCCGACTATAAGCCGAAATTGCTTGAAACGCCGGGCAAAATCAACTGGGAACACTTTCTTGAGTCGTACTGCGAGGTAAATCTCTGCTTTTACGACATCTATAACGAAGACCACGAGCAAGCGTCTATTGTGTCCGTTTATTAGGTGTACAAAAAATTTTAATCGTTGTTTGCGCCAATCGGCGTTATGTGAGTAAGATAAAAGTTTCGTGCCGCTGTCATGACTGCGGAAAGTTTTATCGAATAGATTTCAAAAATCTAAAAACCGATAGGACTTCTCCGAAAATAAGAACCACCGTGCGAAAGAGCGCGGCGAAGGCAAGATGACATTTACCGACTGAGTCAATTCGGGCAATAGCCTCCGAACTAACAATTCGGCTTGCGTAAAGCAGCTTGGGCTATTTGGCTACATCAGACCGAGGGTAATGCTGGCAACAGCATACCTCGGTCTTTTTATTTTCAAAAAAAATATTTAAAAAAGTTTTTCAAAGGTGCAATTACCTTGCACCTTTGAGTTTTAGAATTAGTTTAAGGATTGCGGAAGGGGGTGAAAAACGCGAGTGCGAATGAACGCAGAGCCGAGATTATTCGAATTCTCGAAGGTCGGCGCGAGGAGAATGTCAAAAAATTAGCGGTGCAACTTGGCGTATCTATACGGACGATTAAATACGACATTGAGAATCTAATGTGTGAATACAACATTTAAACCACGCGCGGACACACGGGTTGCGTTCGTTTGGCTTACGGCTACCGCGAGTATCAAGGAAGTATCAGCGACGAACAACAAACCGCGCTGATATTGCTTATCCCGACAGTAGAAAGGCAGACTGCGAAAACTCTCGGCGATAACCCAGCACGTTCAAGCGGAGATGACGCGGGTTTTCGGGGAAATGAGCGCCCGAGTTCGCCCGCCTGAACCATACATCCCAAGGGGTACATGGTTGCTTTTACCCAAAAGCATACGTTCG
>BNUF01000227.1 GCA_025997155.1 Clostridia bacterium | reverse complement strand
CGGCGGCAAAGTTACGGATTATGTTTCGGTTGAGACTGTGGACAACACGGGAACGGTCACTGAAAAGCTCACTCCCACCCCTGCTCCACCGCCGAAAGACGACGGCATCTTTTCAGATATATCGAAACCTAAAGTGATTATCCAAGTTCCAGATATGAAAGACGCGTTAGCAAAGACGTATGTGAAAGGCGTGTCTGAGGCACTTGATAAGTTGAACCCACAGGTAGCCGATTTGATAAAACTGTTGGACAGCGACGAAGACCCGACCACGAAACTGGAAGAAGTTAAGAAGATATGCTTAGGCATAGACAGTTTGCCCATTCCTGACATTTGTGCCGATTTTGCGGGCGAGATGAAAAACACGACGGCGGTTATTATAAACTTTTGCGACTACAATATGGCTATGCGGCAGAACGGCTCATATGAGGGCGAGGCGGTTACGTCGGAGGACGTGTTGAACGCTGTGAGTGGTTTGACGAACGCACTTAAGGAGGCGAAGCAGGGTGAGTAGTATGCGTAACTTTAAGGATTATAGAGGGCGATACACACGCGTTAACTTTATGCGAAAACCGTATCACCTGTCTTGCGAGAAAGGCGTGTTTATCCTGTTTGACGAGAAAGGCAACCTTTACGCACGCTCGTGCAAGTATCCGTTTGAAGGGAGACGGAGTAAACAAGTTGTTATGGACAGCCTACCAGTTGAGGATAAGTTTTATCTGAAAGAACACGCGAAAGGAATACTGGCGTTGGTTGAAACCGCTGCCGATGTTGTGCAGGACTATTTAGTTATCGAAACCGACGGGGCTTATGATTATAATAAGGTTCTGTTTGTGTATTGTTGCCACGCCCTGAAGTATTATGGGTATTCCCCTACCGCATCAGACACCACCTACATGATGAAACCTGATCAAAACAGTTTAGCCATTGAGTTTGGGCGAAACGACTTGTTTGTGAGAGTGGAGAATTGTTGCGTGGTTTACGGCAAAGGGGCGGATTCCGCTCACGCAAAGCACGTTTATGAGATACTGCACGATTTGGACGTAAAGCAATATGCCGATTTGAAAGGGTGACGAGAATATGGATTTAGATAAGTTTGACAAGTATGTCGGCAACGTGGGTGCGGGTGTCGGTGACGAACCGAAGGTTGCCGAATCCGCCGATGATGACAAGCCGACATCAGATGAAGTCGATGAACATTTCGGAAGAAATCAAGAGAATTACAGTAAAGTATGTGAACTCAGCGGAGTCACGCCAGGCGACGAGAGACCTGACAATCCATTTGTCAAGTTCATTAGAGAAACTCTGCCGAGACTTGGGGCGAAATTGGTTGAGAGTGCTTTGTTTCTGTATTACGGGTATCAGTATCTGCCCGCTAAAGATAAAGCGATAATAATCGGAGCGTTGGGTTATCTGCTGTCACCGATAGATTTGATACCCGACGCTTTAATTCCGCTCGGTTTTGTTGACGACGGTATGGTTCTCGCGAGTGCGGTTGCCAGTATTACCGCAACGCTAAACCCTG
The DNA here is from genome assembly GCA_025997155.1 of Clostridia bacterium. Lineage (GTDB taxonomy): Bacteria > Bacillota > Clostridia > Lachnospirales > WQUN01 > BNUF01. Next base: position 2,009 of record BNUF01000227.1, on the reverse strand, counting down.
AAACAAAGTTGCTTATTGACGAAAAGCTCGCTTCCATAAAAACTTTGTATGAAATGGAGTCGGAGAGTAAGAAAAATCGAAAACGCGCCGAAGAAACAGAGAATGAAACCGAAGCCGTAGCGTCAGAACCGCCTGTCAGCGAAATCCCAGAAACAATTGGTGGGGTAAAGACTATGCGCGGATTTGAAGCATAACGATTTTTTGTCGTCCGTATCATTGTTTGATTTTCATATTCTCTTGGACAATAAAACAATGATATGGAGGCATTTTATGTTGGAGTTTTTGAAAGAGTATTATCGGAATAAGTACCGCACGGCTTGGCTTAGGGCGATGTTTAACACCGCGTGTTTTTGCTGTTTTCTCACGATTGCCGTCGCGGCGGGAAACTGGGAGACGATCGGGGAACTCGTGTTGTGTTTGGCTATTGCCGTTGGTATGCCCGTTGCCGTTATGGTGTTTGCATTGGTTGTGGACGCGGGACTAACGCTGTTGTTTTTTCTGTCGGGGTTGGGGCTGAAGCTTCACAGGTGCGTTGTGAAAAAGATTTTGCATAGACCTCTGAAACGTACGGCACTTGTGGCTGTCGTCTTTAGAGCGAGAGGGTTTTATTGTACATATATCTGGGAAACGCTGGATTTCCTGTTTGGAGGTGAAGTGAGTGAAAGAGGATAAGCTGACGGACAATATTGAAATGGATACAATTGAGCATTTGGGCGTTCCGCCGATTGAGCAGTGGATTGGAGATATTGATATACCTAAGCCCGTCGGCATTCTGATAGTTTTCGTGATTATCTTTTTGATTGCAAGGGTTTTTGAGGGAAAGAAGTGAGGGGTGGGGGTGGTCTGCGAAAAGCGGGCTGCCCCCTTCTTGCTTATGTGGGCAGATTATGGTATAATTTTGATTGTGAGGCGTATTGTGGAAGAGTTGTTTTTTGAAAGAGATATTTACAATGATATGCTTGAGTGGAAGAAAGAGCGTGAAATGGGCTTTACTCCCAAGGCGTTAGAGGTTAGAGGAGCGCGTCAAGTAGGAAAGACGTTTATCATAAATAGGTTTGCAAAAGAAAACTATAAGAATGTTGGTAGCATTGACTTGGGTTGTCTTTATGATAAACGTCGCGCCTTCGAGTGGAGCAAAACTTTTGATACAGATTCGCCAGACGCATTTCTGAGAATATTCAACCGCGACTTTGTTGATTCTCAAGATACTGTGATTATAATCGATGAGATTCAGGAATCAAGCCATGTGTACCAATTGATTCCAAAGATAACGCGATTGCTGAATGCGCATTTGATTGTGACGGGTAGCAACCTTGGAAAAGTGTTAAACAGTAAGGAGTTTGAAATACCCGATGAATCAGTATGCCGATTGAATATGACGAGCCTGTCGTTTATGGAATTCTTAGATATCTTTAAGGAACGAGAGTTGTATGAGTCACTTGATTTGTTTGGGGCTTCATTATCTCAAGATTATTGGAAAATCCACAAACGATTTGATACATATATGCGTGTGGGCGGATACCCCTCTGTCCTGCGGGAGATTATCACGAAGTCTGACGCGACAAGCTGGAAAGAGTCAAGTCGGATTGTTGATATGTGTGTCAAAGAAGTGACGAGATATTTCGCTAACATAATTGATATAAACCTTTTCCCAGATGCTATGGCTTGCGTAGCTAATTTGGTGTTAGGCAGGACTCCTGTTAACGAGTTTAGCGGCGAACTGGCGACCGAGATTTTTAAGCGGGATTCGGTAGCGGTTACTCAAGATGAGGTGTTGAAGATTGCGCGTTGGTTGGAGCAGTCGTATGTGTTGACCTACAACCGCGCAGATAACCGATACTACTTTACCGATTTAGGATTTGCAAACAGAGTGTTAAGAACTGTCCAACCGCATAAGGATTTGTTTGAAGAAATTTTAGCGGAACATTTTGTTTTCCTTGTTTGCGGCGATACATTGCCGTATAGCGTGAATATTGAAGGCGGTAACGTGGCGAAAATCACCACCGCCG
>BNUF01000226.1 GCA_025997155.1 Clostridia bacterium | reverse complement strand
TTTCAATTGCTTTGAGATATTTGCTTGGGGCATCGCCGCCGATAGTTCTGTTTGTGCGAGAGGTAATCGGAGTTTTATTGACGATAGAGTTAAATTTTCGCCAATCGTAGACTTTGCTCTCACAATATTTTTTGGGGAAAATGTGATGAATATCGACAGCATCGGATATAAAGTTTGTGAAGTCCATTTTGCTTCCGCTTATAAAATCACGCGCACCTTCGCCAAGTATTAAAGCCATTACGCCCTTATATGCCGCGCCGTTGCGTGTTTGGAGCGAAAGTAAACGCGTCGGTTGGAAAAAGGCGCGAGTAACGGTATCGGGTTCTTTTTCGCCTTTAATCCACGCAAGAACACCCGATACATCGTTGGCATATCGTGTCTCGTTTGCGCCGCCGTACATTTCTCCAAAAACTCCGCACCAGTACCAACTTGCGAGTTTTGCTTTTACTTTGCCGTCTTCAGCTTTACCTTCAAGCACGGTCATAATTACTGACAACGGCACAAGTTGAGTAGTATACGGCAAATCGCGGGGCATAAGAATGCTTTGTTGAACGAGAAAACGCGCCGTGCGAATATAACCGCTCGTTAAATCATCAGCGTGTTTTTTATAATCTTCAAGCGTTAAATTCAGTACATCTTTGCGTTTGCAAATAAGCGTTTTCCCATTTTTTACTTGCGATAATAAAGTCATTGAAACGAGAAAATCGGTAGCCGCAACGACAGATAACAACTCGAATGTACCATCTGCGTTTTTCATTTTTTTTGCTCTCATTTCCCAATCGTCACGCAAAACAAAGTCGTCCGTGGCAAATGTAGCTGTCACCAGTTCAAAGACAGACAGAGCGACACCGCCTCTGTTGACATTCTCGAAAACTTGACAAACAGCCTCTTTGGACGTTGCTTTATCAAGTTGTATTACCGGCAACGTATAAAGAAAAATCGGTTTCAATATTTCTGCCGCAAATTTACGCAGACGTTTGCTTATCTCTGAATCGTTATGGTGGAAATCTCTGTAAGCATCTTTCCATTCGTCTAAGGCTATTGTATCAAAAACAATATTTAGAGGAAACATATGCGCTTTGAATTCGCCATCTCGCGTACTTAAATCTTTTACGACAACACGTCCGAAATCTTCTTTTACTTTTTTGTCGGACGGTATGGAAACAACAGCGTCTTCACGGTCGGTATCAGCATCAAGGCATTTTTCAATGTCAAGATAATAATAGCACTGAATATCCTCTTTCTTTATCGTCTGTGTAGGTACGGGCAACTTGCTATACATTGCACAGTAAACAGAAGTCAGTCGTTGCTGACCGTCAAGAACAAGCAATTCCGGCGTTGTTCCTTTATCCTCAACACTCGTGAACGGACGAGACTTAAATCTTATACCATCGCCGCCGTACTCTAAAAACATAACTGCGCCAACAGGGTATGAAGATGTTATACTTGCAATAAGTCTGCGAATTAGCTCATCATCCCACACCCAACCTCTTTGAAAATCGGGCAGACGGGTTGTTCCTGTACTGATACCTTTGAGAATGTCCTGCATTGACGTATCGTGTGACTTTGCCATAAGTTCATCTCCTGTAATTTAGTTCCGTTTTATTGTTATGTTTAGTGTCTGCAATCGGGGTCGGAGTAGTTAATTTCTGATTTCGATTCGCTTCAGCCATATCTTTTACGCCCCACAACATTTCTTGTATTTCTTACCGCTCCCGCACGGACAAGGGTCATTTCTGCCGACTTTATATGCTCCCGGATTCATTGCTTCGTGGCGTTTTTGCGTGGACATCATATACTCGCCCATATCAAATTCGTATTTATTTGGGCAAGCGTTATACATAGACAGCGAAAACGACATCACTTTTTCCATTTGTTTCATTTCCAGTATCTCGCCCAATCCGTGTTTGCCGATTAGAATTGAAATATCGTCAAGTCGCCACGGTTTCGTTTCGTAAAGGTTTTTTAAGTCAGTTACATAAGCGTTGGCTTTTTCCTCGCTGAGTTTAGCTTCTGTAATCAGCGTTTCGGTTAAAGCCGCCGATAAGTTTTCGTAGCTATCTTTAATCATTCCTATTGATGCCATAGTCCATTCTCCTCCTACGATTTTCAATTGCTCGACAGATAAACCTCGTCAGTCCACATCTCACACTGCCCGATAACCGTTGCGATTGCTTCCTCATATCCCTCTGGCGGATAGTCGTATTTTTTCAGCAGTTTTTTAACAAGCCGCCTCATTCCCGCTCTTGCCGATTCTTTCTTTTGCCAGTCGATTGTACGGCTATTTCGCAGCATATCTGAAAGCTCCCGTGTCAACGCCACGAGTTGGTCGTTGCCGAAAATATCCTTTATTGCTTGCGGTTTCGTCAGTGCGTCATAGAACGCCAACTCCTCGGCGGACAGCCCAAGTGAATCACCTTCCGCGTGTGCTGTTGCCATTTCTTTCGCCATTTTCATAAGCTCGGCGATAACTTCCTCGTTTGAGAGCATTCCATTCAAATACATTTTCATTGCTCGTGACAACATTTCAGAAAACTTTTCACTTTTAACAAGGTTCGTTCTTCGGTACAGCGACACTTGCTCGGCAAGAAGTTTTTTCAAAATCTCAACTGCAAGGTTTTTTTCTTTCATTTTGCTGATTTCGTCAAGGAATTTAGGGTCGAACAGCGAAAACCCTGTGTCAATATCGGCAAACAGATTTATAACGCCCTCGCTTTTTATGCTCGCTTTCAAAAGTTCGTTTATGCGAGAGTTTATCTCTTTCAACGACAGCGGTTTGCCATCGCCTGTAATTCGAGTTAGTAACGTGCGGACAGCCTCAAAATATGCCGCCTCAAAGCGTTGTTCCGCGTCAATGAGCGAGCGACAAAGCGACAACGCCTGCCGAAGTAACATAGCCTCTTTTATAAAAGCCTCTTTTGATTTTTCTTTGTCCACACCCGACAAGAAGTTTACACCGCCGCTTATTGCTTTCGCTCGTGAAAGGTCGGTTGCTTTTTCATTCATAAAGCTTGAATAATCGAAACTGTGAAACAATTCTCGGCAAACTTCCAACTTTTCTATAAACTTTGGCAAGGCGGTTTTAGCTATGTCCTGTTCGCCGTAATTCATCTTGTCGCGGTTGGTGTAGTCGTTCATGGCTTGTTTAAGAGCGGAAGCTATGCCGACATAATCCACGACAAGTCCGCCCTCTTTTTGAACGACAGTATCGCCGACTTTATGCGAAAACACACGGTTTACGCGAGCAATTGCCTGCATAAGGTTATGTCCCATCATCGGCTTGTAAACATACATTGTCGCAAGTGACGGCACATCAAAGCCTGTAAGCCACATATCCACCACAATTGCAATTTTAAGAGGGTCGGCGTTATCCTTGAATTTTTTCGCCATTTCGTCTTTATGACGTTTGTTTCCTATAATTTCACGCCATTCTTCAGGGTCGTTGTTCCCGCTCGTCATAACCACGCCCACTTTATCTGTCCATTCAGGGCGAAGTTCAAGCAACTTTTTATAAATCCGCATAGCAATCGGACG
>BNUF01000225.1 GCA_025997155.1 Clostridia bacterium | reverse complement strand
TCGCTGTTTACGGCAATCAAAACGCTTCCGTCCTTGTTAAGTTCCAAGATTTCAAGCATATCGTCAATCTTTTTTGGATACTGATACGGCAGCACGGGACGGCATTTTTTGGGGATAATAACGTGAACGCGTCCGCCCGCGGACTTAACCACATCATAGAGTAACCCGCTTTTTTTTGTATTCAGACAAGAGTACACCTCGTTTCGGATTTTTCCGACCATTGCGTATCGCGGCACTCTGTCTATGGTTGACAGCGGGAGCGCGTCCGTCGTCACTTTTTCGTAATCCGCGCCGTTAAGTTTTTTTAGCCGTTTGCAAAGTTCCTCGTCCGTAAGCGTGTAAAGTTCCGATTCCGTAAGCGTCACAGGCTGTTGTTTGCTCATCTTATCACCCCCCCGCGAACAAAGTTTATGTAATGTTTTTCAACTATCACTCCCCGTTCTCGCTGTAAAAATCGTACACATTGTTAAACAGGCGCAGAGCCTGTTCTATGGTTAATGTGCCGTTCGGCATCCACATATCCTCGGAAACGCCCGTCATAAAGCCGTTCGCGTAGGCGGTTCGTACTTCTATGCCGTAGTTCGCCGAAACCTCGTCCGCGTCCTTTGTCGGGAGTGTCGGGATAGGCTCGGTAAGCCGCGCCGCCACGGGAGCGTAATCCTCAATCGCGAACGCGGCGTTTACAACGCACCCCGCCGCCTCCTGCCTTGTGATTAGCTCATCTGGGGCGAAAACGCGCCGCCCGCGTCCTTTTATGAATCCCGCGTTGTAAACTTTAAGCGCGTCCGTGTCGGCGGTGTCCGTAAACTCCGATACGGCGGGGGTTTCAAGGGTTATCCTGAATTGATACTCCAAAAACAAGCGCGTGAGTTTGGCAAATTCAAGGCGCGTTATCGGGCGTTTGAAATTTTTAGTTATATTTGATAACCCGTCAGCCTTAGAAAACAGGGGCTTGAACATATCGTAACCGCCGACCGCCCATTCGCTCGGAGGCTCGCCCTCGTAGCCCTCGTAATCAGGGATTAGTATCTGCGGCGTGACTTTTTCAACTGGTTCTTCGGGGATTTCCGCAACTTCGGCGGGGTTAGACGTTTCATCGGAAACTGTATCCGTGGCAGTAGGCGCGGTTTTGCAAGCCGTTAAGCTCAAAATAAAAATCAGCGTAAAAATAATCTTGAAAATGCTCTTAAAAATCCTCATAAATCCCGCCCCTCTTAGCTTTTACTTGTTAGTCCAGACAGTATTGAATCAATGTCGTCCTCGTCCTCATCTTCGTCCGCGTCGTCTTGCTTGTTCTCGTTTGGCTTCGGCAATTCCGCCGTTTCTTCTTTCTTCTCGTCCGAAACAACAGCCGCGGGTTGACTATTGTTTGTAGTGGAAATAGCCGCAATCCCCATTGCGACACCGTTTTGCATAACCGCAATAGTTTCCGTGAGCTTATCAACTTTGTTTTCGAGTTCAGCTATACGGCTGTCAGACTCGTTTTGAGGAACATCAAAAACACCGCCGTTTTCAACAAGTTTAGGCAAATATTCTTCAATCAAAACGCTCAGATATTTCCCGATTTGCCGTTCTTTAACCGCTTCTTGGAGAAACAGCAACGCCTCGCTGTCTTTGTGCAAACGCACGGTAGTGTGAATTTTTAGTCCTATCTCGTCGGCTTTACTCGGCATAATCAGTCCCCCTTAACGATGTTCGCTATTTCAAGCATTTTCGGGCGTAAAAAACGGGAGTTTATAAACAGTTCGCCGTCTTTAATACTTGGTAAACGCAGAATCCTGATACTTTGAATCCCTTGTAAAAAGCCGACAACATTATCTTGCTGTTCGTCCGCACCCGAAAAGTTAAGTACCCACAGGAGTTTGTCTGTCGAAATCCCGAACGGGTTAAGCCTTAATTTCATATTCCTCACATCAAGCCCGTTGTTGCGGGTAATGACGATATTTTTATGAGCTATGCTCATAACCGAAAAAATCACGGAATCCTTTGGAATACTGCAACCAACACGCCCCGCGTCTACTATAATCTTGTCGTAGCGTTCGCCTAAGACCCCGAAAAGCCCCGCCCAGTCCGCGTTTAACAGTTCGGCGGAGGACGCGCCGCTGTACAGCCCGCTTAGATAATCCGCGCCGACTTTGGGGCAACGCTTAATCAAACGCTCCGCGTTCTCGGTAAACGCCTCAAGCCCCGCAAAAAGAAAAACCCCTAAGCCTGTCTTGCGTTCTTTTCGCAAGCTCTGGCAGGAGTGAGATAATTCGTCAGAAATAGGGCTGATTTGTGCCAGAACGTCGCAGGACGCGTTCAAAAGGTCGAGGTCGATAAACAATACTCTCTCGCCAGAAAACGCGCCAGAGAGGCTTAAAACGGCATTAGAAACGCCTACCCCTCCAGACCCGCATACGGTAACGATTTGCGCCGCCCCGCGATATTCGGGTATAAGATTTGTCAGTTGTTCATTGATAACAGCGTCAAAACGCGCTTGCTTTGCCGTTTGCTCGTCTAATTGTTTCTTCAAGCCCTCAATCGTCAAGTCTTTTTCAGCCGTACTTTCGGCGTTTTGGTCAATCTGTTCTTGCGTGGCGGCAAACAATGTATTAAGGTCGTCTAACCGACTTTGCAAGTCCTCTTTTTGATTTTGCAGATTCTCTTTTTCGGTGTTCCAATTTTGTTTTTCAAAGTTTAGACGTTCATTTTCAGATTTCAAAGTGTCGCGTTCAGAAGTCAACCCCTCTATTTCGGCGGCTTTAGCGGACAATTCTTTATTTTCCATATCAAGTTCGCTAATTCGTTTTTCGGCGCGTTCCTTGTCCGCTTTGTATTCCTCAATCTCGATAGTGTTAAGCCGTTCAATTTCATCGTTCGCCGTCTGTAATTCAGCTTCAACTTTTTCCTTTGCGTTTTCGGCGGTTTTAGCCTTGTTTTGCTCCGACCTAATCTCACTTTTCAACCGCTCTACTTCTTCAAAAAAGTTTTTTATATCATCGTTTTTGTTTTTATTGTCAAGTTTAAGGCGTTCACACTCCTCTGTGAGTTCCTCAATTTGGGCGTTTAGTTCCTCTGTCTGCTCGGTCGGCGGGGTTTCCTCAACCTCTTCAATTTCTTTATTATCTTCGTCTGTATCAGCGTTTTCCGTGACTTGCGGAACTTCCTCGTACTTATCGTGCTGCTCCGTTTCGTCGTCCAACTTGTTAAGCCCGTCAAGCCAATCTTTCACAATCTCCGACAGTTTCTCTTGCGGGTTTTCGTCATCGCCGTAAAAATAAAAAGCGTTCTTCTCCCTAATTTCTTGAAAGAAGTCCGCGTTTCGGTCTAACCTCTTGTCATACTCATAAAAAATTATCATCGGTTCGGCGGTTTGCTCAATCACCGCGTTTAATTCCGCGTCGGTAAGCACCCGCCGCGCTTTCGTTCCGAGTTTCACAGTCACGGGCTTTTTGCCCGTTTTCATAATTATCAAAAAGCCACGCCCTTTCTGTTAAATTTTGAAGTTTTCCCGACTTAATTCAAATGCCTGCATTGTCTTATCTCCAATGA
>BNUF01000224.1 GCA_025997155.1 Clostridia bacterium | reverse complement strand
CGGAACTTTACGATACCCTAAGCAAACAATACGACAAGCGTAAGCCGAAGCCCCAAACGGACGACTTCTCGGAGCTTGCCAAATGGCGCGAAACAAAAGAGTTTATGATTAACGGCGAGGTTATGCGCGAAATCGTTATAGCGGACATAGAGCTTATGGAGTATTCAAGCGATAATCCGCACGACGGCGACGATGAGGACGAGTATGACGAAGATTGGGACTGATATATCGGAGCATAGGAAAACAGCGATAGTGAAATACCTCGTATATATGCTTATGTCTATGAATACGGTGCTTGCGGAGGTTCTGCTAAACAGCGGCGGCGGCATTGAATATGTTGAACACATACTAAAATCAAACGCCCATTTGCTTCCTGCGGGAGCGAACGATGAGCGGTCTGTAATTGACTGGTTCAACTCCCGAAGAATACCCGCAAAACGCAAGAGTTGACCAGACACCCGGAGATAATCGAAAACGCCGCCGTTAAAACTCGAAAGCGCGTGACGGAGCTGATTTGACAAAAAAGTGAATATTCTAATAATTCTGTGACAACCGTTTCAAAGAGAAAGGGCTGTTTTTTTATATAAGCGGCTAAAAGCGAGAAATAACAATAATGCTCCAAGCTTATAAAGTAAAGCAATAAACACAGTCATTTTATTTTCCTCCAAATCAAATAGTACAGGAAAGGATGTTTTATAAGTGAGCATATTTGCAGCAATTGTTATACTAAGTTTTATATTCGCAACACTAAACACGACAAAGAATAACATTTTATCAAGCAATGACATAAGCGTTGGTCATTGTGTTCTCGCAGTAGGCGGTCTTGGATTTTTGATTATGATTGTTGTAATGTTTATAAAACTACTCGGCAATACATTAACTCAAGAATTTGCGTCCGAATACGATGCTATGAGCTATTTTATAAATGCGGCAATTTCGGATAAAAACTTGATTCACTAAACTTGTCTCTTTTTAATAAGAAACTTGATTATCTTATGGGGCGTTCGGACGAGCCTTGCGTAAGCAAACGGAAAATATTAGCGGGGGAGTGATACATATTGGCGAATGAGGCGGCGGAGTCTTGCGTAAGCGGGGCTATCGTGATTAGGTACAGGCTTTTGGACGAATACGGGCGCATTGTGGGTATCGAGGACGACAAAGGTGAGTTTTACAGTTGTTATATGCTCTATATGAGCGGAGAAATAGGGATACCGCCGTTTGACAACGCCCGCGTGGGAGCTGCCGACGGCGATTTTTTTGTTAATCAGATTGAAGGGAAAGCGGAGATTACGGATAAGTACACGCGTCCCGCAAACAAGGCGGCTGAAAAAGCTGAAAACGATACTCAAACGAAAGATACCGTGACAGAAAATATTGCGGCAAATGACACCTATGAAACAGAGCTAAGTGCGGATACGAGTGAACCTAACGCCGAGAACGCGGACGCGGAGCTTAAACTTGCCGAAAGAGGGCAGGCGGAACTTAACGAGTTGCATAAAGCTAAATTGGCGTTGCTTGAGCGGTATGGAAACGACTTTAAGGACAAGTGCGTCCGCCTTATGAGAGGTATTGCGGAAAACAAGACGGTTCAAGTTGAGTATGACTGTCATACAGGAAAAACGCCGCTTTTTACGCTTTTCGATATTTTTGAGGTTGATGTGTCTAACTACACAAAAGACTATATCAGCCGTCATATAGGAGAGTTTGAGGTTAAAAACAACTCCGACTATGACCCCGACGGCAAGGGCGGGTATGTTGCGTCTTGGCAGTATTTGTACGCGGGAAACAAACGCGTAGGCAAGAGCGATAAGTGGAAAAAAGCTGTCGCCGCGCTTTATGATACGCTGAAAGAGCAGATGACCTCCGAGGAAACAGCGGAATCGGCGGCGCAAAAGGTGCAATCCGAGGCACAGACTGTTGCGCGGGAAGAAAATGCCGAGACGTCTCACCCTGTAAACGCTTTGACGCAGGGCAATTACACGAAATTTTATAAGTTGTTCGCGTCTGTTGTTGACGGCGGGACGGAAGAACATATCAAAATGACCGCCGGAAAGGCGTTTGACCCGCTTAGCGTCGAGCGTTTGAGCAAGCACACCGTTTCGATAATGCATTGGCGTACGCAAAACGGCGACCTTATGAGAGAGCCTGATATGACGCTTTGGGTTGATACCGAAAACAAGGCGATTAACGCGCTTGAGTACGAGCAGAGCAGTCTTGGCAAGTATGAGCGTGTCCAGAACGAGGACGGCGAGTTCGACAGAGTTTTGCAAAAACGATTAAACGAGTTTTTGAAGAAGTGGCTTACTAACATTGAAAATCAAGGGTATCACATTGAAAACGGTGAGAATCCCGAAGATAGCGGGCTTGGCGTTGCTTGGGACGATGAAGATTGGGATAATGAAGATATTGAAGAACAAGAAGCTCCGCAAGATGTTGTGCAAAGTGTAGGTGAAACCGTCGATTTCACACCTCAAAATTTCAGAATTACGAACATAAACTTAGGCGCGGGCGGGCTTAAAGCAAAATACCAAATGAACATTGCGGCGATACGAGTTTTGAAAGAGATTGAAACGGCGAACAGAAACGCAACGCCCGCCGAACAGGAAACATTAAGCAAATATGTGGGGTTCGGCGGGATTTCACAGGTGTTCGACCCGCGCAAGGACGACTGGCAAAAGGAATATCACGAGCTGAAAAACACGCTCACGCCGACTGAATACACGGCGGCGCGTAAGAGTACGATGAACGCTTTTTACACAAGCCCGACGGTTATTAACGGGATTTACAACTTGCTTAACGGTTGGGATTTATCTCCCAAAAAGATTCTTGAACCGAGCTGCGGGATTGGGAATTTCTTCGGGTTGTTGCCCGAATCGTTACTAAAGGCGGAGCTTTACGGCGTTGAACTTGACAGTCTAACAGGGAGAATAGCCCAGAAACTTTACCCGCTTGCGAACATACAGATTTGCGGGTTTGAAAAAACTGAATTTCCGAATGGATTTTTTGACCTTTGCGTTGGGAACGTGCCTTTCGGTGATTACGCGGTCGCGGATACGGAGTATAAGCAGTACAAACTCCGAACAATCCACGACTATTTTTTTATTAAAGCTATTGATAAAGCGGCGGCAGGCGCGGTTTTGGCGTTTGTCACGTCAAAAGGAACGCTTGATAAACGTGATGCGAAAGTGCGGGAAATTATAGCTAAAAAAGCAGAGTTTCTCGGGGCTGTACGGCTTCCGAACATAGCGTTTAAGGCGAACGCCAACACGGAAGTCACGAGCGATATAATATTTTTGCAAAAACGCGCCGATGAAATAGATGTAACTCCCGATTGGTGCTATATTTCAAACAATGACGACGATGTTCCGCTTAATCAGTATTTTATCGAAAACCCCGAGCAACTTTTGGGAAATATGGTGTTTTGCAGTAATCAGTATGGCAGTCAATCCGAAACGGCTTGTATAGCCCCTGAAAACGCCGATTTAAGCACTCTTTTGACGCAAGCCATACAAAATATCAAAAAGCCCGCAGAACGCGGTACGGACGAT
>BNUF01000223.1 GCA_025997155.1 Clostridia bacterium | reverse complement strand
AGCGGAGTTTGGAGAAGATTACCGCGACGCTTACGGCGTAATACTCCAAATGTATAACGAGAAAAAACTATCCATAAATGTAGCTTACGGAATGATAGAAAACTTAAAAAACTCAACCTACGAAATCCTACAAAAAAGTAACGGCATACGCGACAAGGAGGAGGCGATACAACTTATGCAAGCAGTAGAATTAGAAGTTAAAGAAAGAATGGGCGAAATGCTGTTTATAGATTATTTCGCCAAAACAGACCGCCTTGAAGAAAATTTAAGACGTACAAGTCAAATATTAGAAGAAGAACGTCGCGAAAAACAACAAGAACGTAAACGTGCAGAGAAAGAACGGCAACGTGCGGAGGAAGAATGCCAACGTGCAGAGGAAGAGCGTAGGCGTGCTGTGGAAGAACGCCTACGCCGCATTACCCCTATTCTAAGAAATATAGCAAAGGGAAAGCCTGCCGATGAAGTACGCGATATCTTTAATTTGTCAGAGCAGGAATTAACCGCATTGACCGAGGAAAACAAAGACTTAATCGAGAAGATAAAATCCGAATTTATCACAACATAAGAACGTACCTAAAAGCAAGTAATTGAAAAACGTCGTAGATTTTTACGGCGTTTTTTTGTGCGAAAAATCAATGTCATAAAAATATTTAGGTACAACAAAAAACCAAAGGAATGACGACTTCGGCGAGTAAATATATTTTATGAAATTCAAATATCAAAGTATTTCGTAAAACTCTTTATTTCGCGAAACGCCCTCCGCAATTCAAGCATTTCCGCGCATATCGGATTTTTATACCACGAAAATGACGGCTCAATTAAGCAAATTCATACATTCGCGCTTACGTTCTTCCGAAGAATGGACGTACATCCGAAGCGTAGTTTCAACCGTTGTATGCCCTAAAATTTCGGATAAGGTTTTTATATCAAAACCAACGGTTTGTACACATTTTGTAGCAAAAACGTGACGCAAAGAATGAAATTTTACTGACGGCAAATTTGCGTTTTGCAAAATCCGCTTAAACTGGTATTGGATGGTTCGCGGGTCTGGGATGTTGCTTTTGCCGTTTAGGACGTAAAAGTCGCCGTCTGCTCGGAACTTCCGCAAAACCTCAAAAAGAAAATCCGTAATAGGTATATCACGGATTGACGTTTCACTCTTTGGTGACGTTATTATGAGTTTTGTTTTCTTGAATTTGTTTCCTATTTCGCGTACTCTTTGGACTGTTTTGTTTATGCGTATGGTGTGTTTTGAAAAATCTATATCTGACCATTTAAGGGCACATAATTCCCCTAACCGCATACCCGTAAACATAGCAATAAGGATACCCAATGCGGAAAGGGTTAGGTTGTCCATTAGAAATTCAACAAGACTTGCTTCTTCGACTTTGCTAAAAAGGATAAAGGTTTTTCGGGATACTTTCGGCATAGAAATTTCAGCGCAAGGGTTGTGTAGATTGTAGGTTTTCGCGGTGAATTTCCCGATAGATTTAAGCATAATCGCAATATCGCGGACATATCCGTTCGACAAACCGCTGTTGTCTTTTAACCGTCCGTTGTTTAGCTTATAGTTTACGAAATCGTTAAGTTGCGTGGTTGTGAGTTTGTCATAACGAATATTACCTAATGTCGGGAAAATCTGTTTTTCGAGTTTATTTAGGTAATTTGCGTAGGTGGAGGTCTTTATTTGCGATTTTATGGCGTTTAGCCACTCGGTCGAAATTTCTTTAACCGTCATATTTGATTTTTGCGGCGGCTTAACGTTCGCGGAAATTGCGGACATCAACTTGTTTCTCGTCTTTTGATATGTTTCGCCGTAAACTGACTGATATTTTTTCTCGCCTGTTATTTCGTCAATAACAGAATACCGTCCCTCGAAACGTCCGTCTTTTCTTCTGTAGATATTTAACCCCTTTTTTGCCATTTTTGACCCCTCCACATCGTTTTGTACCAATTTTTTGACGGCTTATTATTTTTTAGATATTTTATCGGTTCTGCGAAAAATCAAGGGAAACTCCACGAAATTTATACTTGACGCGAGTTAGTATTTATGATACAATACCCTATGTTAAATTGTGCTAAAATTTGGAAACGCCTATTTTATAAGTGTTTCGGGCGTTTCGCGAAATAAAGAGTTTTACGAAAATTGTGAGGAATCTATACATTACCTTGCTGTTTTTTCTGTACTCTATTAAAGTTTGGAGATTTACTTAACATTGTTTGACGGCTATTTTTAGCAAGGATAAGAATATTGTATTGTAGGACGAGCGACAAGGCAAGTTTATTATAACGCTTTGGACGGTGCAAGCCATTGGGAGGGTTCTAAAATGGCATTGTTTGATGAGTTTAAGAAAAAAGCTGTGGACACGACACAAGGGGCTGTGCGCGGGGCTAAAGATTTAGCCGATATAATGCGCCTAAACTCGTTCATCAGTGACGAACAAAAGCAAATAACAAATTTGTTGATTCAGATAGGTGAGTTCGTCTATAAACACAATTTGGAAACGGCAGATTCCACATTACTAAGCCTTTGCAACGCTATCACTACGGCAAATGAACGCATAGCTAAACACCAATCCGACATTCAACGGATAAAAGGCGAAACATCTTGCCCGAAATGCGGACAGGGCATACCGCTAACGCAGTCATTTTGCAGTAACTGCGGCACTTCCGTGAAATCGGAAGCACCGTCGATTCCCGAACCAGAGGCACAGTCCGAGAGTAAATCCTGTGTAAATTGCGGCGAAACGATAGAAACTACCACCATTTTTTGTCCAAAGTGCGGTCAAAAAGTTTCAGAATGAAAATCTATATCGAATCCGAGGGGAGGTAATAAAAATGAAATGCCCAAAATGCGGTGCTGAATTAAAAAATGAAGCAAAATTCTGCGGAATATGCGGTTCTGCTATCGACCAAACCGAACAAACGGTACAACAACGTACTGTGCAACAATCAAAAAAGCCATTACCCATAGGTAAAGTTGCCGCTGTAGCCGCCGTTATAATTGTAGTCATTGTCATCTTGTCCTCCGTTTTCGGCAGTCCAAAAGTTTCGGGGGTTTATGTCGGCGAAAAAGATAAGGACACAATAGAGTTCAAGAAAGACGGGGAACTTGTTTGGAATTCAGACGAAATGTCACTTGACGGAACATACGAAATAACAGACGGCAAGGTTATTGCAAAAATCGTCTTTATGATTCCGATGAGGTTTACATTCGATATTAAAAACAACGGAAAAACGTTGAACCAGTTGGATTCTGATGGCAGCGTTAAGGACGTTTACAGGCGAAAATAAAACGGGATAAAAGAGTCAGATACTCGTACAAAAGCATTAGCAAAGAAAATCGGCTATTTATTTGATTAGGAGTGTTTGTCAGAAAATAATTACTGTAGAGGTGAAATGTATGAACGGCAAAGCAAGACAAGAGTATGAGCAACTATTCAAATCTCTTTCGGAAAAATGCGTCGATTTCCAAAAGTTATCCGCACGATACGAAGCTGCTATGGACAACTACGAGAGTGTTGTACAACCCCGTGAAACTTGGAAAGTAAAGACAGCGCGCCAAGTCGAATCACCTATCGGCAAG
>BNUF01000222.1 GCA_025997155.1 Clostridia bacterium | reverse complement strand
TAACCGTGCCGTCTTTCTTGTGGTCTTTGATTATTTTAAGCGCGGTAAACTTTGATTCCCCGAAAACTTTAAGGCTCGCTTTTTCCGCGTCGAAATAACTTATGCCGTACAAATCCTTAAAGAGTTCCGCTATGTCATAGGCGTTCAGTATGTCGTAACCGCTGTACGCTCCGTCTTTTATGATTGAGAGAGCCTTGTACACGTCGTCCATAAGAACCTCGCCGTTTTCGCGTTTACCCCAAATCAGGTAATATTCGCTTTGGGCGAGGGTAACTCTTGACACGTTCGTGATGTAGCTTATGTTGACTTCCATAAGCTGTTTAAGCGGAGCGTTGTCGGGCTTGTCGATAAGTTCCTCAAGCCCCGAAAGGCGTTTATCCTTGACCGCGCTCTCCATAATGTCGAGCTGAACATATCCGTATCCGCTTTGATTCAGGAACTTGAAAAAATCCGAAACAGCGTCAAAATGATTTTCACGCTTGCCTATGGGCTGCCCCGCCACGGTTGAGCGGTAAAGCCGAACAAACACGCCCACGCGGAGGTCTGAAAAGGTGACGAACGTGCCTTGCGGGGATTTCGTGACGCTCGCTATGTTCCAGAAGATATTAGGCTCCGTAAGACTTTGTTTTTGCATACGTTTGTAGAGATTTTGATAGTACGATTCCTCAAGTATCAGATAGCGGAACATAACGAATATCACCAAGAACAGAATAACCCCCGCTATCGTTTTGAGGTAGCCCGGCCACTCGTACTGCTCCGATATAAGTCCGCCGCCAAGCAAGCCCACCACGGCGATTATGATAAGAAACAGGATTTTTTTGCCGCTGATAAACGCTTCTTCCGTAACGGCAAGCTGAAAGGGTAGGGGGATAAATATTTTGCCGTGCAAGTCGGGCAAACGCCGTTTTGAGTTCGTTAAGTCCGCCACTATTCCTCCGCCTCCTCGTCTTTGTAGTCGTCGTAACCGCTGCCGTGAATCTGCCGCATAAAGTATTCGTAGTCCTCGTCGTAACTCTCATCCCAGGGCGGTTCGCCTGTGTTTCGGTTGTAATACGCCGCGTCATACGGAACGTCGTCCTGTTCGTATTCAAAGTCGTTTTGATTAGAGTTTCCCGAACTTCCTGAACCTGTATCACTTGAATTTGAATTCCCCGAACGCCAAAAAAAACCGCTGTTCGCGTAGTCTGAAAGACCGCTTGCAAGCCCCGAAAAACCTCCCGCCAAACCGTCAGCAAAGCCCGAAAGTTTGTCGTTTATGAAATCAAGCCCGCGGGTGATAGCTCCGCCAAACGCCATAGCTCCCATATCCCGCCAGTTCTTTATGGTGAAGCGTATCAGGAAAATCTCGGCGGCAAGATAGGCAAGTGAAATCAAAAGAAGTATAAGCATAATCCACACGGGAGATTGAATATCCGCGCTTATGCCGCCTCGTGATAGTACGCTTTGGGTCGTCCCGACATTCAGCATAATGCTTATAAACCAGTAATAGGCGGTGTTCACGGCAATGAATATCAGCAAGTTAAAGAAGTAACTTCCCAATGTTTTGCCCTTTGATTTATCGTCGGCGGGTAGGTTCGTAATCATTGCCCAAATACCTAAAAACAACAACAGAAACATAAGCAGATTGCGGGATAGCGGGATTAACCAAACACTTATCGCCGCCGTGAACAGCAATAAAAACGCCGATAACAAGTCCGCGTTTTGAATTACGTTGTACATTGTGTCGCCGTAAGTGTATGTGCTGTCCTTTGTCGCGTTAAGCATTAAAACCCTGCAAACCGCGTCAAAACTTATGTTGCGGAGGTCGATTGAAGCGGGATACAGTTCTTGTTTGTCGCTCATAATTTTTTCAATCGTAAACTCCGAGCAGAAGTTAAACGCCGCCGCAAGTGCCATATGCGACATAATCACATCGGGAGTTATGCCGTCCATATTCACATAATTAAGCATTAAAGTCCAGTCCAGCGCGGTTTTGCGGTTTATTTCAAGTATCCGCAACTCGATTTCGTTAAGGTCAGTTTCCGCAAGCCCTTGCTCCGTCATCTCCGCTTCGGAGAACACCATTGGGCGGTTTTCGGGGTAGTTTTGCGGGAGCAACGGATTGTCGATTGTAACAAGATTTCCCGCGCTGTCGCGGCACTTTACGGGCTTCGTTAAGTCTTTTCCCTCAAAAAGTTTAGTCACCCAGTTAGCGCGAAACAGCCACGATTTCTTGTTTTTTGTGTAAAGTGTATAATCTTCAATCATTTCATCGCCGAACGTGCCTGTATCTCCGTCCGTGCCGCCCGCCATAATCTGCGCCGTATAAAGATACGGCAGCGCGTTTGTAAAAAGTCCGCGCATATCTAAAAAGTCTTTGAGTTCGCCTGTCGTACCCTTGTGCATAAAGGTTTGACGGCGGTTTTCACCTGTTTCATCGTCTGTGCGGTACACGCCTTGAAGAACATACGCGACATTGCCGAGTGTCGTGACACCCTCTTTCTTTGAGGGAAGTTCGGGCGTGTTGTACGGAAGTCCGCTTGACGAAGTGTCGTTGAATGTATCTTTAACGCTCATATAAAAATATGGGAGAGGACTTTCGGTCATAAACATATATCCGTACAGAGGTTGAACAGTAGCAGAGTTCCAGCTGTCGTAACGCCCGCCCTGCGCTTCCATTTCAGCTTCCGCTTCGCGAAAAGATGTGTCGGAGTAACTTGTATACTCCGCCAACTGGCTTTCTATATGATTTTTAGCGTTTGAATACGCGATTTTTGAGTAGTCAATTTCGGGAATATTGAGGTTAGGGAAATAGTAGAAAACCGAGTGATAGGGTTCGCTTACCCGAAGATTCGCGGGCATATTTTCCTCGTCCTCGTAGCCGTTCGCGGTGTTCACATATCCGTCATACCAAAGCCCCGCGTCGTCCGCGTTTATGGGGCTGTCGTAACTCTCGTAACCGCCGCTTACGCTCTCCCCGCTGTCCGTAACCGCGCCTTTGCCGTCGGCGGGATTGTAGAACCAGTAGAGGTTTTGCATATCTGAAATAGCGTCGCCAAGCGGGATGTAGACATAGCTTAGTGAACTGTCAGCGTTATACTGATTGAAAATCGTCGGCAGCAGCCACCTTGTCGATTTGAATTTTTGTAGCGCGTTCAAGTCTCCAAGCTCCGTATTTGTTACCTTTCTTGAAATATCATATTTAAGCATAAGCGAACGGTCAAGATACCTCGTGTTAAGTGTTCGCATAATGTTAGCCGTCATTGCGTCAAGGGGCTTTCCGTTGTCGTCTGTCGCCGTCAGAATCTTGTTGTTTTCAACACTTTCAGCCACTCCCCAAAAGCGTAGTTTATCATCAAAAGCCTTAGTCAATGCGCGGTTTGAAAGAAAAGGCGCGACATCTCCAATCACCGGAGTTAAAATCAAAATATTTGTCACCCAAGCGAACGAGATAAGCCAGTATCTAACGCCTCTGCGACCCGTCAATCCAACTATGATTACGATGATAAAAGCAATCCCCAAAAGTACAAAGGCGTACTGCGCGTAGTTGTTCACAAACCACGCCGTAAAGGGGTTGTCGCTGTAATTGCGAACTTCTAAATACCCCGCCGAATTGCGTTTTGTGGTGACTGAATATTTGCCGTCGTAACTGTTCTCGG
>BNUF01000221.1 GCA_025997155.1 Clostridia bacterium | reverse complement strand
GTCGTATAGATAAAATAAATTCCGTCTTGTCCGAGTACGGCATCTCAAGTATTGAGGAAGCGGACCAAATTTGCAAGGATAAGGGCATTGCCCCAATCGACATTGTTAAGGGGATTCAACCCATCGCGTTTGAGAACGCGGGCTGGGCGTATGTCGTTGGCGCGGCTATCGCAATCAAAAAAGGAGCTAAGGGTGCGGCGGAGGCGGCGGAAGCTATCGGAATCGGCTTGCAGTCGTTTTGTATCGGAGGCTCGGTTGCGGAAGACCGCAAAGTCGGGCTTGGGCACGGCAACCTCGGCGCAATGCTCCTTCGTGACGAAACGCAATGTTTCGCGTTCCTTGCGGGACACGAATCCTTCGCGGCGGCGGAAGGCGCAATCGGTATCGTGCGAAACGCCAACAAAAGCCGCACAAAAGACCTCCGCGTTATCCTGAACGGGCTTGGCAAAGACGCGGCGCAGATTATCTCCCGCATAAACGGTTTCACATATGTTCAGACGCAATTTGATTACGCCACGGGCGAAGTCAATATAGTGGACGAAATCGCGTACTCCGACGGCGAACGTAAAAACGTGCGTTGTTACGGCGCGGACGACGTTCGCGAGGGCGTCGCGATTATGCACAAAGAGGGCGTGGACGTTTCAATCACGGGCAACTCCACGAACCCGACGCGTTTCCAGCACCCCGTTGCGGGAACATACAAAAAAGAGTGCAACGAGCAGGGCAAAAAATACTTCTCCGTTGCCTCGGGCGGCGGCACAGGCCGTACCCTTCACCCAGACAATATGGCGGCGGGTCCCGCGTCCTACGGAATGACGGATACCATGGGGCGTATGCACTCGGACGCGCAGTTCGCGGGTTCAAGTTCCGTCCCCGCACACGTTGAAATGATGGGTTTCCTCGGAATGGGCAACAACCCGATGGTCGGCGCGACAGTCGCCGTCGCGGTCGCCGTTGAGCAAGCTCTTAAATAGTAAAACGCGCCTTACTGCCAGCTTGGCGGTGAGGTGCGTTTTATTATTATTGCGCTATGCGGTAACCGTGCGGTATCACGGCAGTAATGCCCGTCTTAACCACTGGGTCAACAGCAATGTTTGGGGCGGGTTGCGCCGTTGTACGCACTATGTTTACACGCCCTTGCGTTTCAAAGCTTATATCGTCTTTATGGTCGTTCAAATACCAGGTTAAAATGTCGGCTAAGGCGCTAAGCCCCTGCTCTTTAATGGGTAAGGCGTTTTTAAACGGTTCTTTGAACATAGAGAAGTCGTCGCCGCCCGCCGCCGTGAAATCGTTTGTGGCGACTTTGTAGGTTTTGTCGTCATCAAGCGGCCGCCCGTTCACAGTAACATAAACCACCCTATGGTTCGCTTCCAAATCGGGGTCGAATCCGAAGGACAGCCCCGACGTCTGAAGAAAGCCGCCTAATTGCTCCGGATAAACAGACACGCTGTGTTCAAGCGCGTCACGTATTACGCCGCCCTTGACTTCCGCCATTACGATAAAACTTGTGAAGGGTAACACGTTGTTAATGTCCGCGACGGTTATGTCCCCCGCGTTCAAAGAAGCGCGTATTCCGCCGCCGTTCTCAAAAGCTATGTCCGCGCCTGACGCCGCCACGAAAGCGTCCGTAATCAAG
This sequence comes from Clostridia bacterium, assembly GCA_025997155.1. Lineage (GTDB taxonomy): Bacteria > Bacillota > Clostridia > Lachnospirales > WQUN01 > BNUF01. The sequence goes on along the minus strand of BNUF01000221.1, from coordinate 2,003 downwards.
TCGCCCATTATCGTTTCTTGCGTTCGCTCAAATTGGCGGTCTACAAGAATGTCTTTATCCAATTTAGAAACGACCGCGCCGCCCGCTTGGTCAACCGCCGCTTGCCACTTGTCCGCAACCGCGGCTACTGAAACGTCGGGCGTAACGCCCTCAAAATCGTCTATGCCGAGAGAACGCCCGACGGGTATATATTTGCCGTCTTTCAGGTAGAAATCGACCTCGCCCAGCGACTTGCCCTCCGCGCCTGTCTGGACGATTAACGCTTTGCCGTCTTCTTGTTTTATATCGGCAAGCGCGGTGTGGCTGTGTCCGTCAATAATAACGTCAATGCCTGATACTTCGTCACGGATATCATAGCTTGTGCCGTAATATTTCCCGGACGCGCCGTCCTCCGAAATTCCGAGGTGTGCCAGACATACCACTATATCGACATTCTCGTCCATTCGCAGCTGCGCTACCATTTTTTGGGCGTGTTCGACAAGTTCGTCACGCAATCCGAAATCCTTGCCTAGTCCGCCGCTGGAGGAATACCTTGTGTACGGCGTAGTTAAGCCGAATATGCCGACTCTGATACCGCCGCGAGAGATTACGGTGTAGTCTGGAAACTCGGATATTTGCGACAGAAACGGGAAATTTGCCGCTTTTTGAAGAGCAAGGGTATTGTCCCAACCATAGTCAAACTCGTGGTTGCCCAGAGCCATCGCGTCGTAGTTCGCCGCGTTCATAATGTCGATAGCCGACAGCCCCTTACTCTCGTTGACGTAATAGACGCCTTGCGTCATATCGCCCGCGGAAAGCAGCAGGGCGGGCTGTTTCAAACTTTCATAGTACCCCGCTATAACAGAGTGCGGAATTTCCGCGCCCGAGTCCGCCGAATAACGCCCGTGTACGTCGTTGGTGTGCAAAATCGTAAGCGCGACAGAACCGTTTTCGTCAACACTAACGGTAGAAACCGAACCTAACGCCGACGTGCCTAACATTGATACTAATATGGCGAACGACACAAAAAACAAAAGAAACCTATTTCTAGTCAAACTATTTCCCCCTTATTTATTCGCGGTAGATTCCATTGTACCGCAAATAATGTTGAAAATCAAGTATTATACTTCCGTCACCCATATGCTCGACTGCCTAACGTTAATCGAATCGGGCGAAAGTAGTGTGAGCACCATTTCGCCCGAACTTTCGCACGGTATATACACCCCGCTTGCGGCGACCGTAAAGGGTACGCCTGCGCGGGCAACCTGCGCGTTGCAGACAAAGTGGTTTGTCTTTTTGTAGGAAGGTGAAGTCTGGATTCCGATTGAAACATATTCCGCGTCACATTCCTCAGAGCATAAATCCAGAGTAAAATTGACCACAATGTCTTGTTTGAATATTAGCGCGTCGCAGTCGGAAGACACCCACCTCATGGGACTTCCCTTGCGCCAGCAATAATTCGCGTAACCCCGAAGAGCCACCCCCGAGCGTTTTGGCGCGCAACCCGCCGCCCCTTTAGAACAGCAACCGATTGCCGACTCCATTTTATTTTTAAGAATCATCTGGCTGTCCTTCACGCTGTCAAGCACACATTTTACGCTGTTGTTGACCTCTATAACCTCTTGCAGCGTCGCCGCCGCCCCGCCGCACCCCGGCAAAGTCCCCAGCGCGTACTGAATTTTTTCGCCTTCCGCGTTTAGTATATGGCTTAGTCCGACTTCTTCCATAGCGATAGACGCCAAAATCATATTTACCGCCTCCTCCCGTGTTATCGGAGGGTTTATTTTCGGAAATTCCGGCATAGACATATTAACTCCCCTTCCTTTTCTCCTCAAAGTATTTTTTGTTATGAATAACCGCCTCTGACTCGGGCTTGAATCGCGCCGCCATATCGTTATACAACGCGCCTTTTTCGTAAAGCTCCAGTTTGTCATAGCATACGGCACACTCTATGCAAGGGATATACCCGAAACAGTCCTCTTGTCTGAAGCCCCAGCTTTCTTTCGGTTTTTCGGAGCGAAGTG
>BNUF01000220.1 GCA_025997155.1 Clostridia bacterium | reverse complement strand
GGTTGAATATCAGAAACACGCCCGTCGAGAGCAGGAATATCCCAGGTATAAGCAGCCCGCGCTTGCACTTGTCGATATACAGCACCAAGGCGATAAATCCCTACGGCAAAGACCCGAAAGACAGCAATATCCGTATCGCGCCGAGTTACCCGAGCCTTGAGGAACTTTCCGACGCGCTTGAAATTTTTTGCCTGTGCGTGAAATTCGCCTCCGTTGAAAAATTGCTTATGCCCGAAATACAGTATTAACAGACAAGGGAAAAAACCTTTCGTATCTATATTTATATTAGTTGCGCGGAGGTTTGAGATTATGTCTAAACAGAACAAAGTTCTAATCGGAATAATCATACTTTTAATCGGAGCTATAGCTATGCTTAAAAGTATTTTTGGAAACACATATATAATGACGTTTGTTGTATTTTTTGTAGGAGGATTCTCATTTCTTACATTGTATAGAAATAAACGCAAAAATTGGGCGTTGATACTCGGCTCGTACCTTACGTATATTTCTTTTATGACGGTCACTATCGCGGGGCGGAATTTCGCGAGGGAGCTTTTTCCCGCAATGTTCTTTTTTGTGACAGGATTTATCGCCTTGGTGCTGTATATCGACAAGTGCAAGCGCGGGCTGCTTATACCTGGGATATTCCTGCTCTCGACGGGCGTGTTTCTGATATTCAACCGCTTCGGCGTTTTCCCGAATAATATGTTTTGGTGGGTCGTCGGTTTCGCGTTTTTGATATGCGGAAAAGTGTGGCGTTTGGGACAAAAAACAAATACTATCGGGTTGCTTTTTATTATAGTCGCGGTGTTTCAAAGTTTTAAAGGGATACCTAATGTCGGCGGCGTTTTGCTTGTTTTTTTCGGAATCGCGATAATCATAAAATCGGTATCAAAGAAGTGAAAAAAATCCGCACGTATTCCCCATTGCTTGTATAAAATATAGCATACTGGTTTAGGTGGATATACTTATGAAAGATTTAGCGGTTAAATATTATACTCAGGGTTACAATTGCTCCGCCTGCATTTTTCACGCGGCGGCAGAACGATACGGAATAAAACTGCCGAGGGACGAAATGCTGACAAAGGCGCTTTGCGGGATAACGGCGGGTTTCGGAATCGGCAGTATTTGCAGCGTACTAATCGGCGCGATTTTCACCTTCGGATTACTGTTTGACGAAAACACGTGCAAATCGGCGCGAATACGGCTGCTGGACGAATTTGCGAAAAACCACGGCGGAAAAACGAGTTGCGCTGTACTCAAGCGCGGCGACTGCAAAAAGATTATTGCGGAAATAGCCGAATATACGGAGCAAATTATAGATGAACTCTCACGCTGATTACAAAGAGTCCGATATGTACCCGCCTGTCAAGGCGTTTTTTGAAACACAAGGGTATGTTATGCGCGGCGAGGTGAAAACTATCGACGCGGCGGCAATCAGGGACGGCGAACTTGTACTCTTTGAATTTAAAAAATCGTTTAACACGACGCTGTTAATTCAGGCGCTCAAACGCCAGACTATTTCAGAAAAAGTTTATATCGTTATACCGCGACAAAGCTCGAAAAACTCAAAGGATTTACCGTATGTTAAACATATTTCGGAATCTTTGAAACTCGGGCTTATTTGTGTCGCAATGGATTCGCCGCTTAAGACTGTCGAAATAATTTGCGAACCGCCTTGCGGCAGGATAAAGGTAAATAAAAATAAACACAAGAGTGTCGTGCGGGAGCTCGAGGGGCGAAACATTGACGCTAACAACGCGGGGAGTACGGGTTTGAAACTGCTGACGGCATACCGCGAGGCGAGTATAAAAATCGCCTGCGTTATGTACAAACACGGGGCGTTTTCGGCTAAGGAGTTAGTCGCGAAATACGATTGCGACAAAAAGACATATAATATTTTGTACAATAATTTTTACGGCTGGTTCACGCGGGTCTCGAAGGGGGTGTACTTCCTTGCGGAGTCGGGGTTTGCCGAAATCGAAAACAACCTCTTTGACTCCGCTGTTAAATTCTACCTTGAATTTTAATAGTTTTCTAATCTTTGGCTTATACCTCTCTAAATAAAGAGTTTTACAATGGTATAAATGGAGGGGTTAAAAATGTTGAAGAATAAAAACAAGAGAAAATTTATAAAACCTTTAATTATAGCAGTCATAGCGCTTGCGCTTGTTTTCGCGGGTTTTACGTTCGTACACGCGCAAAACCAGAAAAAAGCGTTCGCGGCGGCGATGGCGAACCAAACTTTTTACACCGTCGTCTCTGTTGAAAAAGGTGAACTGCAGGAGATAGTCACCGCGTCAGGGACGGTTTACCTTGACGATGAACACCAAATTTTGTCTGAAAGCGAGGACAAGGTGGGCAAACTCCTTTTTGAGGAGGGAGACAGGATTGAGGCGGGAGACGTTGTTGTGGCGTATAACACGGCTGATACGATTAAGTCGCTTCAGCGAAAAATCGAGGACGCGCAGTCGTCTCTCACAAACGCCGAATTGTCACTGAAGAGTTTGACAATTTCTTCCGTTTCGGATGCGGATATCAAGAAAATGGAGAGTAATATTGTTTCCGCGCAAAAGACGATTTATGACAAAAACGCAAATTTAACGTCTGTCGAAAATGATATAAAACTGAAACAAACGGCGGTCGATACCGCGCAAAAGACTGTTGACGACAATAAATTGCTGCTTGAAGTCGGCGGGATTACGCTGGAGGATTATGATAAAAGTGTGACGAGCTTTGACGACCTTTCGGCACAGCTTGACAAACTTAATGCCGACAGGGATTCCGCGAAAATGGACATAAAGGCGGCGGAGCTAGCTCTCGAGGACGCGAAATATGAACTTGCGCACGCGAAGGACACGCTTACGAGCGAAACGGACAAATTGAAGTATGAGCAACAGGTACTTTCAGTCGAGAACGCGAAAATTACGCTTACGACGGCGCGGGAGGATTTGGCGGCAGTCGTCCTAAGCACAAAAAGCCCCTACAGCGGAACGGTTACGACGGTTGACGGGGCGGAAAACGCGGCGACGAAAATCGGCGAAGCTCTGTACACCATTACCGACCTTAGAAAATTAATCGTGAAAGCGCAGATTTCTGAATATGATATGCCAAAAATCGGACTGGGTATGAAAGTTAATATGACTTCTGACGGTATCCCCGATACGGTGTACACAGGAAAAATCACGAAAATAGCGGATTCCGCGACGACTTCGGACGGCAACACAGTCGTTGAAATCGAGATTTCTTTAGATAACGCGGACGACGTGCTTAAGGCGGGATTTACCCTTGACCTTGATATAGTCGCTGTCGATAAAAAAGACGTCGTTTCGGTTCCTCAATCGGCTATCCAAAAGGACGAGGACGGCAAGAAGTATGTGTATACCGTTTCGGAGCAAAACCGAGCGAAAAAAGCGGTTGTTGAAACGGGAACTTACGGCGACCTGAACGCCGAAATCGCAAGCGGGATTTCCGAGGGCGAAAAGGTAGTCGCGAACCCGACAGACGATTTGCGCGACGGCGCGTTTGTCCCCGTGGGAGTCAGACGCACCGAAACCCCCGCGAGCGCCGCCACCTGTATCACGCCTTGGTCATATATCTTTGTCAAATCAAGCGCTTTTATAACTTCTTTCATCTCAACCTCCATTTC
>BNUF01000219.1 GCA_025997155.1 Clostridia bacterium | reverse complement strand
GTCAAATGGAGTTGTGCGAACCATATGATACATTGCGAGAGTTTTTGCCCTTGAATAAAGTTAAAGAGATTTTTAGACTATTTCGAGGAAAACGCGTTTATTTCCCGAGAGATACAGACTACGCCGCTATAAAATACCCAGAGTTACAATCAATCCTAACGCGTGAAGAATTAGACTTGTTGTGTTTCAGACTTGAAGGCGAAATATACTTTCCTACAAAAAGTTATTCGGTAAAGAACGTACACGAACTAATAAGGCGAGATTTCGACGGGTACAATACCGCCGCTCTCGCGTCAAAGTACCACTATAGCGAGAGACAAATATTTAATATTGTAGGACGAAAACTGAATAAGAAATACAAACCTTCTGAAGGTCAATTGTCATTTTTTGATGATTGACCTTTTTTGTTGCGTGAAAGTTTCACTTAGCCTTTTATCCTTAAAATGTTATTATCTTTTTTAAGAACAAAGGCAATCGCTGTACTGATATATGTTCTACGGTACTTTCTTAATCGCAACAAGGAAATAGAAGGCAGTGTACAGGAGCAGTGCAAAAGTTTCTTGGAGCGGGAAGATTTACTTCGGGAGGAATCGGCGCGGCGCGAGGGTATTTTACGCGGGGAATTTGAACGAAACAAAGAGGATTTACTCAAGATAATTTCGGAGTTCAGTCAAACAATGGTAAATGTTCCAATCGCTATGGGCGAAATTAAGGATAATCTTTCAACAATGAACCTTAAGATTTCAAATATCGAAACAAAAATCGAGGCGAACGGCTGATGAGCGTTGACGTGAATCAAAACGAAAATATATTGAAAGAAATAGAAAGTTTGAAACGGCGTATTACAGCACTTGAACCCTCCGATGGAAAAGGCAAAAAGAATCAAGGTAACGCCGAAATCCGCCTGAAAATTGGACGCCAAAAAGAACTTCGCGGAGATATACTGAACGGGCTTTATGAGATTTTAGGCGAGGAAGTATCCGTTAAGGTTTTGAAAATACTTGTCGGGCGCAAACCGTCCGATGATAGCGGCGAAATCGAAAAAGGGCTTGAATACCTTGTCAAAAAAGGTTATGTACAACGCGCAAAATGCGGCGCGTGCGTGGTTATAAGCGCAACGGGAATAGATATTTGCGAGGGCGACTTTAGTGACGCGGGGGTGATATTGTAATGAATAAGAAATTGATAGATGTAGCGACAAGGCAAATCCTGCGCGGGTACTGCTTGCAGATAATTCAAGTTTCAGAGCCTTACGGATTAGGCGCGGACGTTATCAAAAGTGCGTCGGACAAGACGAATCTCGCGACTTCAAAAGATGAAATTATAAGCGCGTGCAACTACCTGAAAGACAAAGGCTTGGTACAAACAAAAAACATAAGTAACAAGCAACTCGGGATTGAGTGCGACATACTGCATTTAACCCCGCACGGTACAGACGTACTGGAGGGGACGGCGGTTGTTGACGGGATAGTGATAACGTGAGCAAAGAAGGAAAAAAGGCAGGAAAGAACAAGAGCCGAGGAAAGATAGACCTATTGCCTGAAGAAGTCAAGAGCGAGGTAAACAGCAAGCTAATCAAAGGCGACACATACGGGGATATTTCGGGATATTTGAAAGAGTTAGGCAATGATATAAGCGTTTCTGCGGTTCACAGATACGGCAAGGAATATGTAGATACTTTCAAAAAAATACGAATGGTAAGAGATTTCGCGAAGGCAATCGCCGAAGATAACCCCGAACGTCCGTCAACCGAAATGAACGAGACGTTAAACGCAATTCTTACGCAGCAGTTGATAGAAAAGGCGATTAACGGCGACCTTGAACATAAAGACTTGTTGAACTTCGCCAAAGCCGCCGCCGCTATGCAAAACGCGCAGACGAACACGGAACGCGCTAAGGGTTCCGCCCACAAGGCGGCGGGAGAAGTTAAAAACGCTATGAACAGCCTGAAACTCAAGGTATTTAATGAAATCGGCGAAAAACACCCTGATTTGGTCGAAGCGATTATGACTATTGCGGACGATGTGTCAAATCAAAGCGATTTAAAGATATAAACTGTACCCCTCTAACGTCCGCGCTAACGCGTTTTTAGTTTTGGACGAGCGTGTTTACGGAAATAAAAAGTTAAACGGAATTAAACGGCTTTTGAACAGAATTAAACGTATTCTAAACGGTGATTTAATCAAAAAAACCGAAACACCCCGCCACGCCCAAAAATCCCCGACAAAAATATGACATTTTTTAAGAACGTGAGGGAAGTGATTTAATGAGTTTGAAGATAGAATCATAGACGTGCTGATTTTATGGAATGGCGTGAGAGGGCGAAAGCCTTATTTTTTTGTTGAAAAGAGAAATATTAAGGAAGCCGCGGAAAAAGTCGGCAGACGGTACGAAACGGTTTTGAGGTTTTTGGAATCGTGCGACGGTTACGCCGATGAACGAGCGTCACGCAAAAACCAAACCGCAAAAGCCCGAAAATCCTATAAAGAACAATGGGAGAAATCAAATCGGAACATTCCCGAGCATTTGAAAATCACAGGGGATAGTTTGAGAAAAGAACATTATTCGGCGGTTTCAATCTTATCCCGCGAGAAATACGGCGATAGTTAAAGCAAGGTGATTGAATGAGTTTTTTAATCGAATTCAAGGAGTACAGGGAGCGGGAATCAAAGTCGCTTGAGTTCGTTCGCGGCGCGTACGAGTTTACGGAAAAGCAAAAGGAAGTCTGGAAGAACACGATTGAAACATATCACCGCTGGAACATATCAATCGGCGCGACACGCAGCGGAAAGACGTTTCTCGACTATTTCAAGATTCCGTACAGGATTCACGCAATCGGGGCTGATAAGATAACGCAGGTGAAAAGACTGCAAGGCGCTAGAGCGTCCTACATCTACGGCGATGAAGTTACGACGTGGAGCGAGGAAGTCTTTGAAATGCTTAAATCGCGCCTTGACAAAAAGAGCTCGTGTTTTGACGGCACTTGCAACCCCGACAATCCTAATCATTGGTTCAAGAAATTCCTTGACAACGATTCAGGCACTGACATCTACAGCATGAAATTTATTATCGACGACAACACTCACTTAGACGCTGATTTTGTTGAAACTCTTAAAAGAGAGTACGCGGGGAAAGTCTACTATGACAGATACATTTTAGGGGAATGGGCAATCGCGGAAGGAGCTATATACGGCGGATTTAAGCCTTCGCAAGCGGTAAACGCCCCGCCTAAAATACTTGAATACTCGGTTGGAATTGATTACGGGCAGTCAAACGCGACTGTTTTTTTATTGTGCGGTCGCGGGATTGACGGACGGTTATATGTCTTGTCAGAATACTACCACAGTGGGCGCTCCATTATGACCCGTCGGCGTTGGGGTTCGCCACGCAGTTGTCAGAACTCGGCGTTGACGGTTTACGCAAGGCTGACAATGAGGTTTTGAAAGGTATACGCCTTGTATCCGCAATGTTTGAGGCTGATTTAATCCGCGTTTGCGGTTCTTGCGTGAACTTCATAAAAGAAGTTCAGGGCTACTCGTGGGACGCGAAAGCCGCCAAATTAGGCGAGGACAAGCCGATAAAGGTAGACGACCACTGTATGGACGCGTTTAGGTACTTGGTGATTGGCGACTATAACTACTGGAGAAGCAGACTGGGGGCGGCGC
>BNUF01000218.1 GCA_025997155.1 Clostridia bacterium | reverse complement strand
GGGGCGACGTTTATTTGGATTGTTTCGTCGACTGTGCCGAGCGGACTGCTTATCCGCGCCCACACGCCCGTCGTCGGGTTTCGGTAGGACGCGTTTTTGAGGTAGATAACGTCGTCGATTATGTCGTATATCGTTCCGCGAACTTCCTCGGTCGCGTAGGGTGCGTCGATAATCGCGGCGGCGCGGCTTCCGTCGATTAACACGGTGTACGCCTTGTTTATCGTTGAAATAGCGTTCGGGCGGGTGCCTGTCTTGTCGGTGTAGCCCACGAAATTTTGAAGACCGATGTCGCCCATGTCGCTTATAAAAAGAGTGTTGTAGTCAATGTCGAAATACCGCGCAATTGGGGTGAAATTCCAGCGGTCGTGGGCGTTACTCAGGATTGACATAGACTGGACGCGAAACTCCTCGGGGGTGAGCGTGTCGTCAACGGAGATGACCCGCGCCCGCGCCACGACTATCTGTGATACATCAGGCGCGTCGATTATATCGACGACCGCCGCCTTGTCCGCGCCGTTTAACGAAACTATCGCGTAATCGGAATTGGCGATAAGCCTCGGGCTTACAAGAAAACCGTTTTTGACGACGATAGTTCCCGCACCCGCCGATATCTGGTTAAGACTGTTTGAAACCATCGCGAAATTGCCGTTGCTGTCTGACTGGATAATCGTTTCAACCGGCAACATTCTGTCTTTTTCCGAACGGAAAGTAACCTTCTTCACCTTTTTACCTGAATAGTGGTTTTCAAGGGCGATATACACCTCGTTGCTCGAACGGTTGAAATACTTGAACGCGTAATCAAGGCTTATCTGTTTGTCGTCGTTGTAATACTCGATATCGTTTCCCGCAAGGTTAAAAGTCTCCGCCTGTTTATAGTTCTCCCAGCCCGTTTGTTTGAGGGTGCGGACGTTCTTTAGGATTAGTTTTTTCTGTACGGCGTTAACGCCCGAGAGTTGCCCGACATAGATATCCGTAATCATATGCGCGGACATTTCGACGCTCTCGTCCTCACCGTCAAGCGCGAACGTCGGCAAAGAGGAGACTGCGAAAATTGATATAACTATTATAAATGAAAGTAATTTTTTCATATACTACCCCTCTATCTTGATTTCTTTCGCGGCGTAAGATATCGTGTTCCCCGAAAGCATAAACTCGTTCATCGTCACTTTCGCCCCCGCTCCCGCCGACTTGTCAAGCACCGAAATCGGAACGGGTACGCCGTTTTTTGTGATAAATATATTAGTCGGGAGTATAAGCGGTAAATCCTGTCCGCGCCAGTCGGAATCCATAAGCACCACGTTGTAGAAATTGCCGCTCGGGTCAAGGTTTATGTCAGAAAGTGTGCCGTAGCGGGGGATATAGTTTGTTACGGCGTATATACTCTCAATGTATTCAGGGTCCGCGTCCGAGAGTTTGACAAACACAATGTCGCCCGCCTCGATATTGTCGATAGACGTGAGAACCTGATTGAATTTGTAATACGGAAAAAGTTCCGTTATATATCCGATTTCGTCATATGACATATAGTATTCTTTTTTCTTCGTGTTATTATTCGAGATATCGGCGGTGTATTGCAGGGTCACCTGATTTTTTCCCGCGTCCAGCAGGGTAATGTAGCCTAGACCGGGGTCGTTTTCGATGACTATGCCCCGCGTTTCGCTTTTCAAAACGGGGTCGCCGACATAGTATATCTCGTCGCAAACGTCGTTTTTGAGGCGAAGGGTTATTGACGAGCCGAAAGGCAAGTCTTTTCGCGCTATCTGGCGGTTGTAGTCAATGTACAGGTATTGCTCGTTTGACGCCGTATCGTTGTAGTATATCCCTTGCGACATAACAAAAGTCGCCAGAGTGCCGTTTTCTGTCGAAACGGTAATCTGCCCCGTGTTAAAATCGACTGTGCGAAGCCGCCCCGTCACATAGGTTACGTTAAGCGGAAGAGACGTGACGGAGATATACATAACCTCGTTTGTAACCGTGTTTAGTATATATTCGATTTCGTCCCCTTCTCTAAGGATATCAAGCCCGCCGATTTTGCCGTCCCTGTATACGGGCATGTCATAAAAAGGAGTGTTTCCCGTGTATCTCACGGACGCGGAGTTTGCCAGCACCTCGATTCTGCCGTTGCCTCCGCGTACGTACACGCTCCGCCCCAAGTCCGCCGCCCCGGTCGCGAACGCCGCGTCGTCCTGTATCCCGCCGACTGTTCCCGTGCGTTTTTGGAGGTTCGCTGCGGCGTAATACACGCTGTCAAGGTTCTTCAGCATTTGCGCGAGTTCCGCGTTGGTGAGGTAGTCATTAGGGCGAATCATATTCCTTGAGTCGCCGCGTATGATTCCGTTCGATACAAAACTTTCCATTGCGGCAACGTTCGCGGCGCGGACAAGATTCCAGTCGGGGAAATTGTAGATTTTTTGCGTGTTCGTGACGGCGGGGAACGAGTTCGCGTTCGTCTGGTTAAGCGCGTAGTACAGCCACTCAACCGCCTGCTGGCGCGTCACGGGGTCAAGATACCTGAAATTATCCACAGGGTCTAGGGTGTCTTGGTCGGCGTTTATCGTGTCGTTGTATTGCGCGTTCGTAATCAGCCGAAGCTGTGTCGCCACAACCAAATAACCCCGAAGGGAATCGGGCGTGACGGGGGCGTTGGTATTCGGAGGATTCGGCGGAGCGGGGACGGCGGGGTTGCGCGGTTGTTCGTACCGCGCATTTTCGGTGATTGCGTCACTCTCGCGCCCGAGCATTCGGATTACCGCCGCAAGCATCTCGCCGTTCGACACGTTCGCGTTCGGGAAGAAGTTGGGAGCTTTTCCTTTTAAAATGCCCAAGGCGACCGCCCGCGCGGCGGGTTCTTTCGCCCAATGCCCGTCAAGGTCGATAAACCCCAGATTATTTATAACCGCGTTTGCGTCGGAGCGTCCCGTGAGCGTGGCGGTAACAGGGTCTGTAAAAATCGTTTCGTCCGTTTGCGCGAAAACCGATTGCGTGAGAAAAACACACACCAACAGCGCCGCACAGAATCTTCTGTACTTTTTCATATATCCCTCCGTAAATTCTCAAAAATCAGCAAGAAATAAATTTACACATAATATAAAATTATAGCATTTAATTAATCTTTTTTCAAGAGCTTTTATGAGGGAGCTGCGGTTGTTTCTTTTCACCCGCGTTTGGGCGAAATAAAAAAAGAGGCGTTACAGCCTCTTTTTTATTTATTATATAGCTTTGAACCCTTTTTCGAGGTCGGCTAAAATGTCGTCAATGTGTTCCGTACCGATTGAAAGGCGGATTGTGTTCGGTTTGATGCCTTGTTCAAGGAGTTCGGGCGCGGAGAGTTGCGAGTGGGTCGTCGTCGCGGGGTGGATAACGAGAGATTTCACGTCGGCGACGTTTGCCAACAGCGAGAATATCTCAAGCGCGTCGATAAACGCCTGCGCCTCTTTTGTGCCGCCCTTTACCTCAAAGGTGAAGATAGACGCGCCGCCGTTCGGGAAATACTTGTCATACAAAGGTTTGTTCTTTTTGTCAAGCGCGGGGTGATTCACTTTCTCGACTTTCGGGTTCTTGCTTAAGAATTCCACAACCTTGAGTGCGTTTTCAACGTGACGCTCGACGCGGAGAGAAAGCGTCTCAAGCCCTTGGAGAAGAAGGAACGCGCTAATCGGGGCGATGGACGCGCCAGTGTCGCG
>BNUF01000217.1 GCA_025997155.1 Clostridia bacterium | reverse complement strand
CGCCAAATATGAGGGAATTCAAGTGACCTTATTTTTGCTTTTTACGCATTCCTGTGTTACAATGGTCAAATATGAGGAGAAGTTTGCTTACAAATAATTTCAAATTTGAAAGATTGCGTAAAGCTAATGAGTGCCGATAAAAAAGAATCTAAATTGGTATATTTCAATACGGTGAAACCTACGTCGGTAAATTGGCTATGACCGGGTTATTTGGCAAGCAACAAAGTATAGTCAAGGCTGTTAAGAAACGTGAACCGAGATAGGCAAAAGCGCAATAAATCCAATATGTTCCATACACATATTCACGATTATAAAGAGCCTTGACTATATCATGTATCGTTGGGGATGCTGGTACAGGCAAGACTTCGGTCGCTTTAACACTTGCCGCGCTACTTTCAACGGGTCGGGCTATGCCGTTGTCAGACGAAAAACCTATTACTGGTACCACAATTTTCCAATCGGCGGAGGACGGCGTTTCCGACACGATTTCCCTCGACATTGATTCGGATTGCGATATGATAGAAAACTATATTCAAGAGATAAACGCACGTTTGTTCTGCGTGGATCCTGTTCAGGTCTTTATGGGTCGTTCCGCCGATATGGGTAGGGCAACGGACATTCGACGGCTTATGACGAACCTGTCGGGTATTGCGGAGCGAAATAATTGCGCTGTGGTTGTCATTTGGCATTTGACGAAAAACCAAGGCTCGAAGGATTTGTAACGCGTCCTCGGCTCTGTTGATTTTACGGCAGCGGCGCGAAGTGTCCTGCTCGTTAGAACATCAAAAATTGATGCCGAAACGCGAGTAATTTCAAATGTAAAAAACAGTTTGTGTCCGAAAGCCGCGTCTATTGCTTTTCGCATTGAGGGAAGCTCGGTTGTTAATTTCCTTGGTGAGTACGACGAAAACGACATTGATGATGGTGTTGAGTTTGACGAAGCCGATAACAAATGGGAACAGGCGGCGGATATTATGCGTGAATTGCTTTCTGTCGAGCCGTGCCTTGGCACAGAAGTATACAAAACCTGCGGAGAATCGGGCATCAGTGCAAGAACCGTGGAACGTGTAAAAAAGGAACTAAATGTGCGTTCTGTCCGCAAGGATGGCGTATGGTATTTTATATCTGCCGGGAAACTATGTTAAAAATTGTAAAAACTATCGCGAAGCCTTTTAACATAGGCTTTTACGGCATTTCAGTTCTAAGGTCGCCAAAGGCACACATATGGCGAAGTTGAAAATTTGGCAAACTTGGTGGTTCAAACCCTTGTAATTACTGAATTTGCATAATATTGCCACCACTAAATTGATGGCGATGTTGGGTTGACGTGTGAGCGGCTCGTCCGCATGGAAAGGACTGGATATATGTATATCTTAATGCACAAAAATATCCCAGTTGCGGACATTTCCATCGACAGCGCAATCGGCGGAATATCGAAAATAGACGCGGTTCACGCCTCGGAACGATTGCCCATTGGCACGACCGCACCCTACGGCAAGGATTTCGGCAAGCCCCGCCGCGACCTTTTGAGCAACTGGTGGACTGAGCGAAGCATACCCGCGAGCCGCGATGGTATCCGCGAGGCGTTAGACGCTATGGGCGTTTGCTCCCCGAAGCTTCTTCTCGAAAAATGTTATGGTCTTAGTTTGTCCGACCATTATTGGATTCGACCTAAGCATTCTGATTTGATGTGGGAGAATGTCAACTTTTTCACAAACGATTTTTCCCTTGACGTAGGCGAGATATTGTTTGGTCGGATGCCGAAATCGGAAGGCGAAGTCAACTTTATGTCGCCGGACAGCACGTCGGACGGGTGGTTAAGGAAAAAGTGGATTATTGCGGACGGGAAAAGGTACTTGATGAAAGGCGGCAGCGGCGTTTATAGGCAGGAGCCTTTTAACGAGGTAATCGCAAGCGTGATAATGACGCGCATTGGCATACCGCACGTTGATTATACTTTGCGAACTGAGCGTACGAAGCCGTACAGCGTCTGCGAGAATTTCATAACGCCGAACACGGAGCTTGTGACCGCTTGGAGCGTAAAGGAAGCGCGGCGCAAAGAGAACAGCGATTCGGTTTTCGCACACTTGGCTCGCGTGTGCGGCGAAATGGGGATTCCAGGGTTCACGGACGCGATGAACCGAATGTTGACGGTGGACTTTATTATAAATAACGAGGACAGGCATTTTAACAATTTCGGGTTTATAAGGGACGCTGACACGCTGCAATGGCTCGGTGCGGCGCCGATTTACGACAGCGGCACGTCCTTATGGCACGGGACGAACGCCATTGGGCAGAATACGGAATGTAAGCCGTTTCGCTCGGCGCACATCGAACAATTGAAACTCGTGCAAGACCTGTCATGGTTTGACGCGGACGCGCTTGGTGCTATTGGCGGCGAGATTGTTTCGATATTAAGTCAATCGCCGGACGCAAGCCCTGAACGAGCGAACGCGATTGCGAAAGCCGTCGAGCAGAGAGTTGCGTTGGTTGTGAGTAACTCCCTTGAGAAACGCTAACGTATTTAATAGGCAAGGGTATCTAAGTCGTATATCCCAAATGACACCCTTGCTCGGAATAATTTGATATAGAAACACTTAATACATAAACTACCAAGCAAAACTCGGTCGTTTTATTTTTGATAAATATATTTATGAAAAACAGCGGAGGGCTTTATGTCTCATTTGAGATGTAAGTCCTCCGCTGTTTTTTATTTGCAAATTTTTAGGAGGAAATTGTAATGGGCAAAAGCAAAAACACTCGGATTTATGACAAATTCACATACTGGAGCGTTGCTGACTGCGACTGCAAGTTTTGCGCCTTTTATCGGGGCAAAAAGCGCGGTTGTTCCTTTGACGAATGCTACTGTGCCGAGGAGCGGGACGAGGTGTACAGGCGCGAACAAGCCGCGTTAAAAGCGGTCAAAGCGAGGAAGAAGGCGCGTAATGTCGTATGTGACTGAGGAACAGATTCGGGCGGCAAAGGGAGTGGATTTGCTGACATATTTGCAAGTCAATGAGCCGTGGGAATTGAAAAAGACCAGCGCGAACGAGTACCGAACAGACAGTCACGGAAGTCTTGTCATCTCAAGCGGGCTTTGGTATTGGAATCGCGGCAAAGTTGGCGGGCGTTCCGCGCTTGATTTTCTGATAAAAGTTCGAGGGATTGGCTTTGTGAAAGCTGTTGAAATGGTTATTGGCAACCATACCGTGCCAGTTTTCTCCGCTCTGCCTGTAGAAAAGGCAAAACCGCCGCCGAATAAAACGCTGGTTATGCCGACCGCAACGAAGTTTCCTGCCCGCGTTACCGCGTATTTGCAAGAACGCGGGATTCACCCCGATGTGATTCGGAGGTGCTTGTGTGACGGCAGTCTTTACGAAAGTAGTTACCAAGACAAAGCGGTTTGCGTATTCGTTGGGCGTGACGACAAAGGCACGGCAAAGTTTGCCCATATGAGGGGAGTTGATACAGATTTGAAACGTGACGTTTACGGCTCAGATATAGTCGAGGCTATTTAAAAGCGTTAGCCAACGCATCCCAAAAAGAATCAAATTTGTGCATATGAAATCTCAATCTTCTTTTAACATTTGCCCACAATTTTTCAATCGGATTAAGGTCAAGTGAATAAGGTGGTAAAAATATAACTTTAAAGCCGTACTCATCAGCAATATCGAAAATTCTTTCTTTATTGTGAAATGAAGCATTATCAATAATCAAAACGCTTCTTGAAATATCTCTCACGCAAGG
>BNUF01000216.1 GCA_025997155.1 Clostridia bacterium | reverse complement strand
CTACTGTCGTCGTAAAAACTCCGCCCATCCGCGTATCCCCCCTCAATTTATTAACAACTCCTACTGTTATCACCTCATATGCCCAGCAAAGTGTCAAGTCTTTCTTGTATTTTAGCCTTTCCGTTTCCGTCAAGTCGTTTGTATTTTGTTATAATTTCAATATCTTCTTCACTAAAATCGTCTAAAATCTCTTGACTTTGCGTTTTGTTTATAGCGGTTTCGTCCGTGCGTCCCACGAGATAGTCAATTGATACGCCGAAATAATCCGCAATTAGGATAAGGTTTTTGAAATTCGGAGTAGACTTACCAATTTCATAGTTTTGATATTGCTTTTCCGATAACGCAAATATATGTCCACATTGCTTTTGTGTGATTCCTTTGCAAGTTCTTAATTTTTTTAACCGCCTTGAAAAATTAGTCATTTCAACCTCCCAAAAAAGTCTTGACATCTAAATAATTTCGGTGTACTATGGTTTTAGCACCTAAATTATTTAGGTTGATATAGCATATCTCTGAATAAGGAGGAGGTGTTGATTCTGCTAATAATAAAGACGTTGTTTATTCTTGTTGGTCTGGCTTCGCTTTGCGGGCTGTATTGGGTGGCGTTCCGCCCGAATGTAGCGAAAATATCGCTGTCCGTGTTTGCGTTGTTTATTGGCGCAATGTATTTTATGCGGAATATATCAAATCCGATAGATTTCGCAATCCTTGCTGTGCTTATAGGCGTTGTTGTCGCAACTGCCCTAAGGATAACAAGGTTTTTCAAAAATTAAGTTTACAACTGCTATTATCTAAACACGAACCGCCCGTGTATAAGCGCAAGGGCGGTTTATATGTTTATTCTTCAAAAACCTCTGCTTGCTGTTCTTCCTCGCCAGCGTCCGCAATTACGTTGTTGCTTATGCCGAAAACCTTATCAAGTTCAGCAAGCCGCGCTTTTTTATCGGCAAGTTCCTGCGCCCGCTCGAAAGGTTTATCCGCGTTCGCTTTCGCGGCGGCGAGATTGGCTTGGGCTTTCTCGATATTTTCAAGAAGCGTCTTAACTTTCTTGGTGATATTTTCCGCAAGCCTTTCAAGGCGGGCAATGTTGCCGATGTTGCCTTTCGTCATCTCAATTTTATATTCGCTCCGTCCCTTTATGATAAGGGCGGTCGCAAGCGTACCGTAGTTGCTCGCTCTGTTAAACTCGGTTTCTTTCACTCTCGCAATGTACAGCCTAAACTTGCCGTATGCGCCGATTTCAACTTCCAAAAGGTCAAGTTTTGCCTTGCCGATTGCGATTTCAAGTTCGGCGTTGGCTTCGCGTCTGTTTGTGATAGTTCTGCCGTTAAGCGTGATTATGATGTTTACGGCTTTTTCGTCCTCGGTTTCCTCTTTTTTCGCTGTGTCGGCGGCTTTTTCGGCTTTCTGTTTGGCTTTTTGTTGTTTTTGCTTTTCTACATAATCGGCTTTCGCCTTTTCTGTTGCCATTTCAAGTTCCTTAATGCTTATCTCGTCAACCTTCGTTCGCTCAAGCTCCGAGTTGTAGTGGGTTAGCTTTTTCTCGTTTTCTGGGATTGCGTTTTTGATACTTCTCGCGTTCTTCTTGTAGGATTTTTCGATTGTGATTAGTCTTTTCACTTCCGCGTCAAGGTCAACGCGTTCCTTAACCCGTTCATCGCCCGACGCTATGCCCATAATCTCGGCATAGTTAAGAACCGTGTCGCTTACGTCCGCACACTCGTTAGCCGTCAGCTGCCCGCGCATAAGCTGTGTGATAAATTTTTGTTTAGTAACTATAATATCCATAAGATACGCGTCAAACGTGCCTTTTGTGACATAGTGGAAAATTCGCACGACCTCAAATTTGTTCCCTCGGCGCACAATCCGACCATTCCTCTGTTCAAAATCTGACGGACGCCAGGGTATGTCTAACTGGTGAACGGCGGCGAGACGCGTTTGAAAATTCGCGCCTGTGCCCATTTTTGAGGTGCTTGCCACGACTACGCGCTTCTTCCCCGCTCGCAAATCCGCGAACAGTTGTTTTCTTGCGTCATCGTTTGAATCACCCTCGCTTGCGAAAGCGATTTCGCCGCGCTTTATGCCGAAACGCTCGACTAATTCGCCTTTGATGTACTCGTAAACTGAAAAACTGCCGTCTTTGGAGTTCACGGCGACATCGCAGAAGATAGCTTGTGCGCCCTTTTGCGCGGCGGTTTCCTTGTAGATTTCAGCTACTTTTTCTATGCACAAGTTGACTTTGCCTGTCGGGTTGTTTTCCGCGTTTTTGTCAACGCACCTCGCGTCAAGCCCCAGTAACCTTGCTTCCCCCGTAATCTTGAGCATATTGTCGTCTTTGGGGTCCACGCGGCCGCCCGCGATAGCTTTTGCGCGTTCCGCAAGCTGTTTGACGTATGTTTCCTGAAACTCTGAAATATCGGCGTGAATTGTTATGGGCTTGCCCGTTTCAAGTTGCGGCACGGGCAAATTCAAGTCCTCGGGGGTTTTCACGTCCGCGTATTCGCGGAACATAGTCTGCAAACCGTTCACGTTTGAAAATCTTGAAAAACTCTTTTTCGGCTTGTAGGTCTTGCCGTCTGGGGCGAGTTTCATCTCCGTGACGACCTCCCCGAAAGTCCCCGCCCAGTCGTCAAAGTTTTCTATTCCCTTTTCGGCGAACAGCGACGGCGCAAGGTAATTCTGCATTGTGTACAATTCTGTCATACTGTTAGATACAGGCGTTCCCGTGCTAAAAAGAATGTTTTTCTCGCCGTATTTGTTGTTGAGATAGCGGCATTTCATCAGCATATCTTCGGCTTTGTTGGAGGGGCGGGTGGTCACGCCCGACACATTTGACATCTTCGTTACCACAAGTCCGTTTTTGTAGTTGTGCGCCTCATCAACAACAAGGCAGTCAATGCCCATTTCCTCGAAGTTCAGCCCCTCGTCCTTGTCCTGTCCCTCAAGTAGTTTTTTAAGTTTGGTTTCAAGTTGTGTCTTTGCCCTCTCAAGAGCCTTTACAGACTGATTCTGCTTGCCTTTTTTGTCGGGATTATAGCCCAAATCATCAAGCGCGTAGTCAAGCTGCCGTATTTCTTCCTGTATAAAATCTTCGCGGTATTCGCTCGACATAGGCAGTTTTGAAAACTGCTCATAACTCATCACAATCACGTCATAGTCGCCTGTCGCAACCCGTGCCGCGAACCGTCTTCGGTTGTTCTTTTGGAAGTCTGTCGGTTCTGTCGTGAGAATATGGGCGTTAGGGTACAGTTTAAGCCAGTCTATTGCGGTCTGGGCGGTGAGGGCTTTCGGCACGACAACGCAAGCCTTGTGGATTAACCCGAGCCGTTTTTTCTCCATAACCGCCGTAATCATTTCAAAGGTCTTGCCAGCTCCGACGCAATGGGCGAAAAGGGAGTTCCCGCCGTATATAGCGCGGGCTACGGCGTTCTTTTGATGCGCCTCAAGTTCGATAAACGGCGTCATTCCGTCAAAAGTGAGGTGGCTTCCGTCATACTCCCGCCCTACCGTGCCGTTAAACAAATCGTTGTAGACGTTTTGGTACTTCGCGGCAAGGGTAGGGTCGTTTTTGAGCCACTCCACAAAAGCCTCTTGCATTTGCCGCGCCTTTTCCTGCGCCATATTTGTTTCGTCAACATTTATGACATATCTGGTTTTTTCCTTGCCGTTGCTGTCCTCGGTAATCACGGGGTCTTTTACCACAACGTCGCGGTGGTTCAGCAAGTTCTCAAAAATTTGAATCGCGTTCATACGCT
>BNUF01000215.1 GCA_025997155.1 Clostridia bacterium | reverse complement strand
TCGCATACCCGAAAAATATGTCAAACACTTTATCAGTCTTATAGGCAAGGAAGACCTTGCGGTGTACCGCGTGGCGCAGCTTTCGGCTGATACTTTTTCGATAAAAAAGCGCGTCATTCAAGTGTAGATTTAGGAGAAAAAAAGATGTTAAAACGCACTCACCAAACCGCCGCCGTCGGGCTGGCGGTCATAACGACATACGCGGCGTACCATTCAAATAGTTTTCATTGCGGTATACACCCGTATTTATCGGTGTTTATCACGACAAACGCCGCGATGCTCGGCGGGGTCGCCCCCGACCTTGACGTGCCTTGGGAGAATGTCCCCGAAAAGAACCCGATTAAATTCGTGTTAAACAAGCTCATTTATCTCGCGGGAGACGGGCATAGAAGCCGCCTTACGCACTCGATTGACTTAACTATTCTTATGTGCGCGGCTTTTGTTTTTTCGGAACGGATACTTGATGTAATCAAAGGGTACACGGACGTTGCACTTACGCAGTCCACACTTGATATAGCGGCACTTATTTTGCTCGGTTTTATAAGCGGTTGGGTGTCGCATATTTTAACAGATATGGCGACTTCGGCGGGGGTTCGGCTCGTCTTTTGGGGCAACACAAAAGTTAGGTTTTTCCCAAAAAAGATTGGGAAATTCAAGTTTTCGACAGGAGAGGCGTGGGAGGATTTTTTCTGTTTCGTCGCTTCAAAACTCAACATTGCGCTGTGGATACTGTACTTTGCTCCGTCCCTCGGAGTGAGCATATATCAGCGTTTGAGAGGGTTTTTATAAAACTAAAAAGGAGATGCGATTTTTATGAGAGTATACGACAAACGCCCGAATCGGGCGTTTTTTTCGTTCTGCCTCGTATTGTGGACGCTCGTCAGTATGGTTTTCACCTTGCCGCTTACGGCGTTCGCGGCGGACGACATCGATAAGTCTATGGTCGAACAGAACGTTTCGGCGGTGGCGACGGGCAAACTGAACTCTGACGGCGGCATAGAGGCGGGCAGCCTTAGCCCGTCGCAGTATTTCACCTATTATAAGAAAGAGCCGCCTAACGGCGTTTCAGGGCAGGAATACACGATTACCGTCACGGTTACGACGACCTCGGGAGATAAAACGACGAAAGAAATCGACGTGTGGATTTCGGACGACAGGGTAAAGAAAAGCTCCATAAACAAAGAGGGCGGCGGCGACGCGGCACGCGAAAAGATGAAGTCGTTTATAGAGGGTGCGAACATCGAGCCTGACACGGACACGGCGCTCACGGTTATGTCGGGGTTTTCGGGGCTTATAAGCGTTGCACAGGGGCTTATCCTTTACGCCGCCACCATAATCGCGGGGCTTGTGAACGTGCTTGATATATTGTATTGCGTGTCCCCGTGGTTTCAGGACAAGGCGTCTGAGGCGACAAGCAATTCGAACAGCAGACTTGTCACATCGACAAACAAGAAAACGGGCGAGAAGAAATTCCGCTGGGTGTCCCACGGCGCGATAAGAGCCGTCGAGGATTCGGCTATGTCCGATACCCACGTACTATTGCTGTGGTTCCAAAACTCGTGGGTGGGGGTGGTTATTCTGGCAATTTTGGTTATAATCCTTGCCAGCGGAGACATCGCCGTGATTTGGATGCTCGCTATGAGGTTGGTTTCCGGCATTGTGGACGGGCTTAGAGGCTTGGCTAATTAAGGCGGCGAGGACTTGGACATTTTTGATAAATTCGCGGAATACGCCGACGCTCCGCCAAATGCGCTTGCGCTTAGAAAATACGAAACCATAATCGCGGACGCGGGCAATCTCGCGTCGGGGCTTCTTATGGTTTTGTCGTTTATCGCGGTGATTGTCGGCACGGCGTTTGACATACTTTACCTTAACGTTACAGAGTTTGCCGACTTTATAGATACGAAACTAAACGCGAAGGTAAGCCGTTTTTTGGTAAGTTTCGACGCGGTAAACGCCGTTGAGGAAGCGGTTTTAAGCGGCGAGAACGTCTTTGCGGCGTATGTTAAAAAGAAAATTTGGACTTATGTGGTGGGCGCGACTATTTTCAGCCTTGCGTTCACGGGTGCGTGGGGGGTGTTCTTGCAGTTTCTCGTGAAATATATAGCGGTATTGATTGACGGAAGATAAGCGAAATCAAAGGCGGCGGTCGATTCAGACCGCCGCGTACATAAAATTTATATGAAAGATACAAGGACAAATCAAACGGCGGAGAGTATGTCCTGACGTTCGGTAAAGACGGAAACCCAACAGGAATCAGGCGTTCCGTTAAAAAACAAACCTCTTGCTATTTCGGGAATTAAATAATATAATGTATTCAAAGCTACTATCACGGACGCAAAGGAGGACGCACACTTGAGCGACAGGATTTTGCCCACCAATGACCTCTGCTTCAAAAAAATTTTTGCGGATATTTCCAACCTTGACATTTTAAGGGGCTTGATAAATGATTTTTTCGGCTTAAACCCCGTCGATATAATCATACAAAACCCGTACAGCATAGAAAGCTACAAGAAGTTTCTGAAAGAAGCGGAAGAAAAAGGCGAAAGTATAATCTTGCGTCAAACTTTAAGAGATGTCACCGCTAACCTAATATTTGCGGACTTCACAGCGGAAATGCAGGTAACCAAAACAGATTTCTTTGGGGAACGCTCAATGTACTACACTTTTGACAAATACTGTCAAAACTACGGCGATGAACTCACGCTTAAAATCCCGCAAAACCTCTATTCAAGCCTTAAACCCGTGTATACCCTTAACATACTGCGGTATAACGCTTTCGAAAACAGCGATAGGGCGTTCCGCGTTTTCAAGATATTCGACGAAGAAGAACAGAAAGAATTTGAACCCCTAACCATAAGGGTCGCCTACTTTGAAATTCTTAAAACAAAAGCTACAAACAAAAATCAGGAATACTGGAGAGAGTTTTTTATATCAGGCGAAACTGACGATACCGCGCCCGACTATATCAAAAGGGCGGCGAACGTCATAAAATTAGTGAATATGAGCGAGGAGGAAAGAGCCGTGGCTGCAAGAGTAGACAAAGCGATAGCGGATTACAACGCGGGGATTGCCACCGCTAAAAGAGAGGGCTTGATTGAGGGCGAAATCAAAGGCAAACTTGAGGGCAAACTTGAGGATGCCGTAAACATAATATTGGACTTAGGATTAACCTTGTCAAAGGTAATAAACACGTTGAGACTCCCTGAAAGTGCAAGACCCGACCTAATAAGGGAATTACAGGCGAGGGGCATTGAATACCAACCGTAAAAAACAAAACAAAACAGCCAAAAAAAAGCCGTAACCCACAAAGTTGCGGCTTTTTTTATGCAAACGACAGGGGGAACAATATGCCTACAACCAAAACAAAACGGCTCACAGCCTTGATTTGCGGGTTCTTATCAATTACGGTAACACTTAGTTTAAGCGGCTGTTCGGGCAAGACAGGCGCGGGCTTCGACAGGCACACACTTGATGATTTCAACTCAAGGGTGTCACAGCAGCAGGAATATATACGCCAACTTGAATACGCTAACGCAATATCGCCCGAAACAAGCGCGGCTATGATTGCTTCAACAGAGGGCTGGATACAGTTTTTGCGGGAGGCGGACGCGAAAGCCAAAACAGATGTTGGCTCGGGCGAAAACTCCTCGCTTACAGTCAACTCCCAGCAGTTCGCGCAGCTCCAACGCGCCCTTAGTTTAGTCAACGAAGCAAGCATACTCGGCGGCGGTTCTCACCAGTACACCCACCAAAACA
>BNUF01000214.1 GCA_025997155.1 Clostridia bacterium | reverse complement strand
TTGAGAATTTCGCCAGACGCACACCGCCTTTAAGTCTTGACATATTCGCCGTTGTAACGGATGGGAAAAAGTTCGAGCTATTGATTTTGGAAGTGAAACTTGTTAAGGGCGCGGGATTGAGCGAATGGTCGCAATTAGTGGGTTATTGCCTCGTGTCGGGCGCGAAATATGGTTTGCTTTTGAACATAGATAACGGTGGAAGTCCGCGCTTGATGCAAATGCTTCAAACCGAACGCCATATATCTCATATACAAGAAGCGGTGGACGGTAAAAGTCGCGAACACCTTTTGGGCTTTATGCAATGGGATAGCTTGACGAAAAATTTTGAATACAGTAATCTCGGCGTTATCAAGTCTCTGTCGGATTTAAGCAATCGTCTTGTGTCCGAGCTCCGCCGTTAGGTGAGGGCGGGTGATGTCGCTATGTCCACCAAAGGACGCACCAAAGAGGAAATCGTAAGCTATGTTATGTCGCGAAATAGAAGCACGAACACCAAGCCGGAAATAATCGTGCGGGGTTATCTACACTCACGCGGATTGCGGTTTCGCAAGAACGATAGGCGTTATCCCGGTCAACCTGACATAGTTCTTCCGAAGTACAGGACAATCGTGTTCGTACACGGTTGTTTCTGGCATAAACACGAGAGTTTCCCGTACTTTTCGCCGCCTAAGACGAGGGTTGAATTTTGGGAGAACAAATTCACAAAGAACCAACGGCGAGATGCGGAAAACATAAAAAAATTAGAGGCTGTCGGTTGGCACGTTATCATCGTTTGGGAGTGCGAACTGAGAAAGTCCGTTCGCGATAAACGTCTAATGCGCCTTTATGACGAAATAACGAACAAAACATTACTGGCGGGGAAAAGAGATTGAACTACCTCTCTCCGCCGTTTTTTGTCGCCAACCGAAAATATGTATCCCGTCTATCCCTTGTGTCCCCAAACGGGGCGGGATAGATGGGATACAAGGGATAGATGTTCTGGGTCGGTTTCACGAATTTGCGAGTGCGATTCCGATAACAACGTTGCCCTGATGCTAAACTTGACCCATAAGTCTACGGAAACCCATATATTCGTGCTTTATGAGGAGATAAGCAAATACCATGCAACTGGCTATTTGTATGAGTTCTTAAAAGATACGAGTCAAGTTTAGGCCCTGATGACCGTTGTGGCGAACCTCAAACCTCCGTTTTACCTCGCCCGAGAACGGGCGATTAGACAGCGGGTGGTAGCCGTTGTCCTTTGCCCATTGCGCGTATCGGGTGTATAATTCAGTTGTCGCAACCCTGCCGCCCTCTTTCCCGATGGTATGTTCCGACAAAAACACGCCGATATAGTCAAGGCTCTTTATAATCGTGAATATGTGTATGGAACATATTGGATTTATTGCGCTTTTGCCTATCTCGGTTCACGTTTCTTAACAGCCTTGACTATAACGCCCGCTTCCTCACGGTGCTCGGCGACGGCTTGAACGATGGCGGGTGGCGCGTCAAACCCGGTTTCAAGGATTAGGCGATAGCCGTCCACAACCCAGTTAAGAATCGCGCTTTTGGCTTTGCCCTCGCGGAATTTATGTTTGAGCGTCTTGTCCTGCTCCGCTTCGGTGAAATGCTTCTTGAACGGTATGATTTTCGCCCTGCCGCTTGCGAACACGGTATCATCGCTCACTTGCGGAAGATGATTGTCATCGTCGCGCTTAACGAGGGGAAACATCTTCCGTTTGCCCCTTACTAGCTGAAACCGACAGACGAATCTCCCGCAGATTGGGAACGCTGGTTCGCAATCCCCGATATCACACCAATTGATTTTGACTTTGCTGACGTGATGACCAAAGTTAAAGAATGGAACACTAAAGGCTCGAAAAAACTCATCTATTGTTTCGGCAGCGGCGAGCTTCCCATTGTAGATACGACATATCTGCAATGGGCGGTTGAAGCGCTTGGCGGCGATGCGCAACATTATGTTTCATCGCGCAACCGTCCTGTCTATATAACGAGCGATACAGGCCGCGCCATTATAGCACCGTTGCATAGAGAAACTCGCGATGTTGGTTTATACGAGGATTTAAGCCGCTTTTATGAACTTCTTGAAATATATCACAACAGCCAAAGCAACCACGACCGTTGGGCTTTCAGATCGCATTGGGAAGATTTGTTTTTTGCTGTCAAAGCAAACGCGGTTACGGGGCGTATACATCCAATAACCGCACGGGACTTTCAAGATTATTTGGAAGAACTGGTAAATGATTAAGAAAAAGGAGTACAATTTATGAGCATTACGACACCTTTTTGCCCTGAATGCAGGAATAAAGTAAATTACTCCGTCAAAGAAAAACAGAAGCCATAGAACTAAAAAACGAAATCTACGAAGTAGTCTAAAATAAACCCAGTCGTATAATTTTGTCACGCAAATAATTTGCGTGACAAAATTATAAAATAAATCGAAACTTTCAAAAATTGCCAAAAACAAAGAAAGGAACACAACCGTGAGAACAAAAGTAAACTGCAAAAGCGTCGATAAACTTAACGAACTGCTCGGACGGATTAACGATATTCTCGAAGAAAAATATCCAAACAATCCCGACATAGAATATGTCGTACCAAAGATAGCTCACGCACTCGGCGAGGACGGCTGGATAGCGGTTCATCAGCATTACGACGTATATTTTCCGTCCCTAACAGAAGCGCAGCACAATGAAATAGATGGAGCGTTATACGATTATGTTTCAAAAAATAAGATTGGTTTCGTTTTGTGGGACGAGTAAAAAAATATCCGAATGGTTGCACATAGGCGATCCGTTCGGGTATTTTTATTTTTATGAATCTAAATCCGTATTTTTCACGATTTTGCCGCTGTCCGCCGCGATTCTTTTAGAACCCCGCAAGCAATCTATTACACATACCCTTAGTCCTATACAGCGTGTTTTCAGCCGCCCAATCCATCGTAACTCGCTGTCTTGTCCGCACCTGAGTTTTTTTTCGATTCTTTTGGCAGATTATTTTGCGCGAAACGCTGCGTATAATCGGGTAAGCTCGGTTTGCTTTCAAATAACGGCTTGGAAATTTCGGGTGGTTTCGTTTCAGATAACGATTTGGAAATTTCAGGAGATTTCGTTTCAGACGGAGGCGCGGGAACAGCCACTGTTTTCGGTTCGGGAGGAGCGGTTTCAGCCTCCGTTTTATTTTCATACGCCGCGCTTGTTAACGGCGGGTTCATTTCCGCGTCAATTACGTCAACATCGAATTTGAATTCGTCGTCATCAAAACCATAATCAAAGTCGTCCGTGACATTAGGTTTATGCGTGACTGGTGGCGGACTTTCTGATTTAACAGCTGCTTCGGGTTGATTGGATAAATAAACGGTAATGTCATAAATAAGTTGACAACATTACCAATATGTGTTATAATTTATGTAACAAATAACGGAGGTAAGATATGGTTTACATAAATGCATTATGCCCACATTGCGGTAGCAATGATGTTGTTTATCACGGAAAAAATACGAACGGAAAGCAACGCCTGTTGTGTAGAAACGCAGAATGTTCTCGAAAAACATTTCAGCTTGAATATTCATATAAAGCTTGCAAGCCCGGAGTTAAACAACAAATAGTTGAAATGGCGCTTAACGGTTCGGGGACACGGGACACGGGACGCGTTTTAGGAATTTCAAAAGATACAGTAACTGCTGTTTTAAAAAAACAGAAAAATTTCCAAAACAAATAAACGAAGAATATCTTTCAAAACTCGATTCTGATAAATCGACTGACATAACT
>BNUF01000213.1 GCA_025997155.1 Clostridia bacterium | reverse complement strand
TCGTTTTCATATACGGAGTGCCGAGGATAAACCCCCGCGCAAACACGCCGCCGAGAAGGTCCATATAAAAGGGGACGGGCGCGTTGCCGTCTTCTCGTTTGCGCGGGATTCTGCCGCTCTGGGTCAGTTTTTCCCTGTAAAAGTTAGCCATTCCGACATATCCGCTTTTCGGGAGGAAATAATACTTTACGTCAAGTTTTACATTATACAGATTCGGCTCGACGACGGGGAGCTCCGCCTCGACGCCGCTTTCGCCGAACATTGACAGCCTTTCGCCGTGCCGCAGCAAAAAAGTGGGGTAGACGAAATTGTAGGAGTTCGTGTTCCCCGACACAGAGGCGGAAATCGACGCGAGAGCGTCGCCGCCGTCAATCGACGTTAAAATCGTATGGTCAGAGTAATCCATTCCAAAAACAGGCAAACGCGCCTTTTGGATTTCTTCCGTCACGGCGAAATCCGCAATCATCGGGTCGATTCCGTAGATGTACTGGGTGTACGTTTCAACCGCGCTTTTGCCGTTGTTAAACCGCAACAAAGACCCCGAGCCGTTCGGAAGCAAAAAGTACCCCTCCTCCGAAAGTCCCGCCGCGCCGAAAAACTGGAGCAGCTTAATATCCGCTATTTTCCCGCCTCCGCCCTCCGAAATAAGGTCTGCGGGGACGGATACCTCAAGGTTGTCGTCGTTTAGCGCATAATCTATCGAAACCTCAAAGTTCACGGGTATGCTGTCGATTGCGCCCGCCTCCGCCATATCGTTGTTGTAGTCGTCGGCGGTGTATCCCGCCTCCTCAAAGTATTCCGCCATCGAGCGGAGAGTCGAGCGTCCCCTTGCGCCTTCAGTGATTTCCATAAACCCTGGTTTATCCGCCCATTTGCGGTACCGCCCGCTTAGATATCTTTCGCCCCTAGACTCTTTTTCGGCGAGAATAGCGAGTATCTCCTGAAAGTGTTCCTCGGAGATATATTCAGGGACAATCCCTGTTGCGCTTGTAAAATCACCGAGAGTATACGAATACCGTATGCCGTTTGGAATTGATTTGTAGACAAACTGCCCGTTTGACACACTTTGGTCAAAGGAGTTAAAAGACGACATTGAGCGGGCGGCGGTGTAATAGTCAAGAATAAACTGCGACTTCAGCTGAGATTTGTTTATCTTGTTCGCGATTTCGTCCGTGTCCGCGTCTTGGGGGTTCGAGTATGTCACGGTGTCCGTCGCCTTGTCATACACGGCGATTTCCGCCGTGTCCGTGTTCGTGTAGAGTTTGAGGTTATCGTTCTCCGCGACCAAAGAAAACCCCGCGACATTGTTCGACTTGTCCTTAATCGGTTTGAACTCGGACGTTTCCGCGTCTTTATACGTCCTTATGTATTTTTTGTAGGATACCGATTCCTCTTCGGAATACGCCGAATTTTGTATGAAAATAGTAACGCCGACAAATAAAAGTATGACGGAAAGCGTTATTATATATGCTTTGTTCGCGATTTTCATTTCACACCTCATAACGACAATTCTGTATACAAGCTCCGTACAAAATCGAACAAGTTTTTGAGTAAATCCGTCATAAGCGCGGCGAAAAATATCATAAGCAGTAACGATATAAAAGTCAGGAATATCGTGACGAAAGTCTTGCCGAAAGAGTAATTATGCACCACCATAATCCCAATCAGAAACAGCACGCACGACCAGACGACGCCGACGCCCATAAACACGTTGTAGAAAACCGCCTCATAAAGGGATACAGTTTGCGAAAAAAGTGTCGCGGGGAGAAACACCAGCACCATCGGGGTGAACGCGTACCCCACAGAGATTAAGATATCCTTCATACGCCCCTCGCCGCTTAACAGCGCGGTTACAGACCAATTCGCCGCGCAAAGCGCAAAGTAGAAGAGAAGAACCCCGCGAAGTTCGCCAAGGGAATCCACCGTGCGGGGGTCGATGTCGTTCACGATTATGCTTGCGTATATTTTATTTATGGACAAACTGATACTGAACAGGACTACCACAAAAAGCGCAAGCGGAAAACTCCCGCGTCCCCTGTGGCGAAGTTCGTAATAGCCGTCGATAGGGTGCGCCAGAAGATAGAATAAGAATCGTATTTTTTGCTTCATTAGAATACTCCTTATTCCGACCACGTATCAAATTCGTCCTCTTGTTTCGGGTGCAAGGCGCGGCGTACCGCCAGAAACAGGATAAGCCCGATAGCCGCCGTAAATATCATCGCCATAGAACTTTCCAGAAGTTCGTTGCGGTAACGTCTGAACGCCGTCGAATAATATTCGCGGCTCATTCCCAGCCTGAGGTAGTGCATCGCCTGTTTGTTGTCGCCCGCCGAAAGGTAGGATTTGCCGATACCCGTGTTGGCGAGTTCAAAGTTTTCGTTGTATTTGAGCACGTTTCTCCAGCGCGTTATCGCAAGTTCCTCGTTGCCGTCATACCTTAGCGCGACCGCCTCGTTGATTAGCCGTCCGTACTCCGTCGGGCGGAAAACCTCGATTTCAGCCCGCGCCGAATCGAGTATAAGCAGCCGTTCCTCGAAACGCCCCGTTTGCTCCGCTATCGCCACGGGAATCTTGAAAGTCCCCGCCTGCGACCCCAACCCTCCGAAAATATACAAAAGGTTGCCCTCGCTGTCGTAGGTAAAGACGCGTCCGCGCCGCGAATCTATTACGGAGTAAATCCCTTTTCCGCGTACACATATGTCGACAAAGTTTGACGGTCCGCTGCCTAGCTGCAAATCCCCGCCCAGATTGCCGTTTATGCCTTTTTTAATTATATCCTCGCCGCGCGGGTTCAGCCGCCGCACAGATTGCGGGCTGATGCCGCGTGTGTTCGTCGGGAGATGCGACGCGTACACAAAACCGTCAGAGTCAACGTCTATCCCCGTAAATTCAGTCGGGATAAAGAGCTGCTGGTTTTTCGCCTCGCGTTTTGTGGCAACAAACCGCCAAAATTTTTCACGCACGGAAATGTTGACGTTAATCGTGCCGTAATATCCGACAAATTCGCCCGTCGACTCGAACAGCAGAAGCCCCTGAAACGCGCCTCGGGATATGCAGTACACCCTGTCCGCGTCGTCAACCGCGATTTTCATCGGCGCGAAAGAAAAACCGTCGCCCAAAATGTCGGATTTCGGATTTTCTATGACCTGAACGACTTCTCTCGGTTTTGTGAAATCGTTTGAAAAGGCGATTACGCGCTTGTTGTTCGTGTCGGCGACATACAACTTTCCGCTTGCCGACACGTAAACCCCCGTCGGCGCGTTAAGTTTATCCCCGCGTCCGCCGTTGTCGAACTCGGCTATGATATCGACGGTTCTGTTCATATTCGGAGCTAGGATTACGACGCGGTTGTTGCCCGTGTCGGCGACATATACAAACCCGTCTTCGTCCGCGCAAAGCCCCTGCGGGCTTTTAAAATCCCCGACGCCCGCGGCAAGCCCCGATATATGCCCGTCCGGCACATACGCGGCGGGGGTGTACACTATGTCCTGCCGATAGTTATAATTATACGTTATGTACGGCAATTTTTCCACAGCAAAAACACTTTGGGAGAAACAACTCCAAACTACCAGTATGAGTATAAGTTTCTTTACCATAGACTTCACCTTCGCAAAAATTCCGCAACCCGTTCTGCGTTCACTTTCGTAATTTCATCGCCCGAAATCATATCCGCCGCCCACACAAGGTCGTAATCAGGATTTTTGGGCTTATACCGATTAACGCCATACGCGACGCTATTCGGCGGAATGTCCTTTGTGACGATTGCCCCCG
>BNUF01000212.1 GCA_025997155.1 Clostridia bacterium | reverse complement strand
GGTCGTGCAAGCCAAGGCTGTTTCTGGCGACCGTTATATCGGACCCAATGCGGTGAGAGAGGCTATAGACGCGATGTCGTTCTATGAGGCTAATGTCGCGGCTGTCGCCACAAATGGCGAGTTCACGAAAACCGCCCGCCAACGCCAAGAATTGCTCGAAAAAAACGGGTATACTCTTAAACTGTGGAATGGTGCTTTTATAAAGAGTCTTGTTGATAATATGCCGGACGACCACGCCGGGTTTAGATTGTTACGCCCATATCAAGATAAGATAGTTGAAAAGGTGGTTGAAGGCTTTGAGCGCGGGGATAAACGCGCTTTTTACATTGTCGCGACGGGTCTGGGGAAGACGGTTATCGCCGCCACCATAGCGAGGGCGTTATGGGAACGCGGTTGCCGCCGTATTCTTGTTCTTTGTCACGCAACCGATTTGGCGTTGCAATTGGAGCAAGGCTTTTGGCCGCAGATAAAGAAATCGGTTCCTACATCGGTTTTCTTTGATGGTCTTCCACCTCGCGATACAGATGGTATTTCATTCGGTTTGTACCAGAGCCTTTACGGCTATTTGCCGGGCATTGAACCTGAACAATTTGACGCTGTTATCGTAGATGAGGCTCATCACGCGCTCGCGCACGGCTTTCGTTCGTGCTTAGAGCATTTGAAGCCTAAATTTTTGATTGGAATGACGGCTACACCGTGGCGTGGTGATGGTCAAAGCCTTTCCGCTGTCTTTGGTGAAGCTATGGAAAAAGTTTCGTTAGTAGACGGTATGGCTATGGGTTATCTTGCCAAAGTTGACTATCGTATTCTCTGTGACAATGTTGACTGGGACAATATGGAGCAAATCAGCAAGCAGAAACTCTCCATTCGTGACCTTAACAAGAGGCTGTTTCTTCCTCAACGCGATGAGGCGGTAATAGCTGAAATACAGAGTGTGACACGGGACATTGCTAATCCGCGAATAGCAATATTCTCCCCTTCCATAGAGCATAGTAACCGTTTCGCGGATATGCTTTCGGCGGCGGGAATACCTTGCGCCGCGCTTTCGCGAGTGGATAAAGCCGAGCGCCGCCGTTTGCTCGCGTTCACGTCTGGAGCGTATCAAGCCGTAACCGCTGTTGACATTATGAACGAGGGTATTGATATACCTGATGTGAATTTGCTCGTCTTTTTACGGGCTACGCACTCACGGCGAATATTCGTGCAACAGTTGGGGCGTGGTCTGCGTTTATCAGAGAGCAAGGACAAGGTTATCGTCTTGGACTTCGTTTCCGATATACGCCGTATGGCAGAAATGCTGGAAATGAACAGCGAGGGGAAAATAAAGGGCGCGGAGCAAGAAGTTGTTTACCTGCGCGAGGGGTTTGTATCGTTTTCCGATGCAGAGGTCGAGCGGTTTGTTAATGTATGGCTCGAAGATGTAGCGGACTTAGGCGATTCGGACGACGAAACGAAATTAACTTTTCCGGAGGGATTGTAATGTCTAAAATTGGTTCCCACGAAAATCGCGAATCAGGTCAAGCAGACCGTGTTCAATAAGGCTGACGCACAAGTCTATGGCGCTCGCACTCGCGCAGACAACAGCGCTTTTCTTGACGCTTTAGTCGAAGCTCCCGAAGTAGGTGGCATACTTAAAGACTACATCGCGAAGGAGAATATCCGCACATATATAAAAGACGCTATACTAAACGCATACGCAAAAAAGCGTAAGCGTGAATTGTTGGCCGAGAAAACGGCGGCTGATACTGTCAAGACCATTTTTGAGGTTGAGGCTGAAGATATATACAAAGAGCAGGGAGTTACCGTATGTCGGTCTGAGGACGGTAGGATTTTCGTGGTTAGCGAGGGAACTCTTCTCAAATGGGAAACCGCTTTACGTAAGGCGTTGGAGTTGATTGCTCGCAAACAGAGTTTAATCTTAAATGGGGTAACTCCGTCAATATGTTTACAGCTTGCCGATATTAGCGCAAGCATAACGGACGGAGATAAAAAACATATTACAACCGCGCTCGCCGCGATTTCAGTTAAGGCGCGTATTTGTAGCAGTTGAGGTGACTGCCGTGGCGCGAACACTGGAAATAACTCATAAAATTATGTCCGCAGTGAAGTCAAAAGACACGCGCCCCGAAATGGCTTTGCGGCGGGCGTTATGGGCAAAGGGTTTGAGGTATCGGGTAAATGTTAAGTCGCTTCCCGGTAAGCCTGACATTGTTTTTACAAAAGCTAAAATTGCTGTATTTTGCGATGGGGATTTTTGGCACGGACATAACTGGGCTATTCGCGGACTTTCCTCTCTTGATGAGGAATTGGCGCGGTACTCTCAATTTTGGAAGGACAAAATACTCGGCAATATACAGCGTGACTCAATTAACGCGGATAGACTAAAATCCGCGGGTTGGGAAATCATTAGATTTTGGGAGAGCGACATCAAATCTGACTTGTTGGGTTGCGTAGATTCAATAATTGAGCGTTATAAAGAACTTGTTGCCGATAGCCGCAGGGGGAAAGGGTAGAACAAATACCTTTCCCCCTGCAAATGACAGCAGATACCCAAGCCCCATACACATCGCGCTTGAAGTGATTGCTGTTACCGCCTCTGCTCCCGCGTATTTAATGTCGCTCTCCAAATAGCGGCACTCGGCGTAGCGGTCGCGTCGGTCTCCCTCTTTCTCCCCGCTGTAGGTCTCACGGATTTTCATCTGCGCGGAGATTTGCTCCTATGTCGAAACCGTCAAAATCATAGCGTTCGCCGCCTGACGTTTTTAGCGGTTTACCATTTTGGCAAGCAATGTAAAGTGGACGCGTAATCCTCTCGGATTACGCGCCCACTTCACGGCTTGTTGGTGGCTGACCGCCCCCAAACCCCGGTTCAAATCGGCGGGCAAGCCGCCGATTTGTTAAGCCCGCTTCGCGGTCTGCTGCGCCCTTGCGGGCTACTTTAACGCTCCGCGTTTGTTCCCCGCCGCGTCTACGGCGCGTACCTGCGGAGAGAAAATTTGAGGCTCACTTAACCGCGTCGAGTATATTGCCGAGCTTGTGAAGTATCACCTTCTGCTGCTCCCAGATTTCGTCTTGGCGGCGCTTGATTTCGTCAAGGTCGACGGCGTAAACTTCGCCGTAGCCGTTAGCCCGTCTCGCGATTTGGTTGATGTTATTGCTGACGTTGCCGAGCAACCGACAGCACTCGTTCACGCTGTCAAGTTCGATACGAATGACGCGTCCGTCTATCGCCTGTTTCAGCAGATAGGCACGGAGATTTTTTATCCCAGTCTGCGCCATTCGCTTATAAATCATATCGTATTCTTCCGGCGACACGCGGAAATTGATTGACTTGTTTCGTTTCAAATTTTGCATATGAGTCTCCTTTCAATTTGGACGTAAAAAGGCGGCTCACGATTTCTCGTAAGCCGCCTTAAAGGTCGGTGTGATTGTTGTTATACCGTCGCGGTGACGGCGTTTTGTTCGACGCGTTTTTTCTTGTTCCACTCGCGCTGGTAGTTGCGTTGGTACTCGCGGTGATGTTCCCGCCGCGCCGCCTCTTCAGCGGCGATTTCTTCCGGCGTTTTGGTTGGCATAGTCGCCAACTTCGCCGCTTTCGCTTCGGCGCGTTCAACGGCTTTTTTCGCGAGAATCGCGTCACGCCGTTTGTAGTATAGTCGAGGCTATTTAAAAGCGTTAGCCAACGCATCCCAAAAAGAATCAAATTTGTGCATATGAAATCTCAATCTTCTTTTAACATTTGCCCACAATTTTTCAATCGGATTAAGGTCAGGTGA
>BNUF01000211.1 GCA_025997155.1 Clostridia bacterium | reverse complement strand
TTCTTGGCTAAACCACTCGCGCCGCCTTTCCAAAGACTACGAGGTTAAAACAGCTTCCGAAAAAAATATGCTGATGATTTCTCATTTGCATACCTTGCTTAAACGTCTATGAGAACAGGTTCTAAATTCTCCTCCATTAAATAAAGTGGCATATAATTTTTTGGCGTTTTTTATGGCTTATCGAAAACGGCAACGCCGTTTTTAAGTTTTTGATAGATTCACGCAAGTATTTTTTTAATACATACAAAGCAAAAGACCGCTCTTATGCTGCTAATCGCGGTCTTTGCTGTATTGCCGTCTTATTCCGATGGAGACCAGTCATCGACGCCTTTGCGTTCGCCGGATTTCCATTTGTCCGTGCCGTTAGAACCCGCGTCGTTCATTTCCTGAAGCGCGTCGCCGCCCGCTTTCGATAGGCTGGATACGAGACCCCAGCCGCCGAACATCAAAGCGGCGCCCGCAACGAGGCATCCGATTGACATAACCCAATTCGTCTGCCCCTTACCCCCGCCTGCCAGACCCTTTGCAATCTGAACAACTCCAACAATCAAGAGTATGATGCCCGCGAGAATTACGACGTAACCGCCGATATCTTGCAGAAATCCTATCGCGCCGCTCAGCAGGGATGTTATCTTGAAGTCGGTTTCCATAAGTATGGGATTAAATGCGTTCATACGATTCTTCCTTTCCTAAGTATTTTTGTTCTGGTTACGCTCTTTTCGCGGTTTGCGAAAGAGTAAAACGCGAATTGCCGGACGCGGAACGTGCTTGAGTAAGAGAGAAGTATCCGGACAATTTTTTGCGCGGTTGTAATATACCGTGGGAAATACCGACCGACAAGTGTAATCGTAAAAATATTTTTTTGATAACGCCGCTTTTTTTCTTGACGTTCGGCGATATGCGCGATATACTGCCTGCGAAGTCGTTAAATAAATACGAAAGGGGTAGCCGTTATGACCGGAATAGGAGATACTAAAATAAAAATGACCGGAATCGAAGAACGTAAACATGAGCGCATACAGGTTTTGTTTTGTCGGGGTGCGGTTGTCTCCGGCTACGGCGACGATATGGGTGGACAAGTTATGAACAATATTATGATTAAAGACATCAGTCTCGGCGGTATCGGTTTTACGGCGGATTCAAGCCGCCCGTATGAAAAACAAAAGACCTATGAATTAAAGCTTCGGGCGGACGTTCCTTGGAATGAACCTGAGTTAAGCCTGAAAATCGTTATAATTCGGACACTCTCGTCCGACGAAGGCGGTTGCGGCCGCCGTTCATACGGCGCGGTTTACCGAAATCTATCGGATGAGCAATTAACCGCGCTTAAAAAAATAGTGTCGTATCAACAAGGCGTGGATGCCGCTATAAAAAAAATACCGAAAAAGACTGCGGTTATATAA
Source organism: Clostridia bacterium (assembly GCA_025997155.1). GTDB lineage: Bacteria > Bacillota > Clostridia > Lachnospirales > WQUN01 > BNUF01. The sequence goes on along the minus strand of BNUF01000211.1, from coordinate 2,393 downwards.
AAAACAAAACACGGACGCGTTTGCGTCCGTGCCGTTATTTCTTTTTAGTGAATATGAATACGATGCCGATAATGAATATGACGACGCAAAAACTTTTGATAAAAGAAAACAATCCGCTCGTCGAAGTTAAAATCCGCATAACCTCAAGATAAGCTTCTTGCGGCAAAAACATCAATAATAGCACAGGACCGAAGATTATGACGCAGTAGGCGATAACCGCCGCAACTATGAATGATAATTTTTTTAGCATCTTAGCGTGCCTCCTTCGGGTCTATTTTCTGCTGAATAATTTTTTGAGTATCATCACGCCGCCGACCATAATAATCAGCGTGACGATAGTCGTAAACGGGCTGTTTTGAAGCTGCATTTTTAACACATCTAAAAGCTCTATTGCAAATCCTATTATAATGAAGATAGCTAACGCGATTACTGCCGGCATTTGAAACACCTCTCTTTTTTTGAAACAAACCCGACCCCGCCGAGAGGCGCGGGAAAACCTAATATATATGAAGAAACTCGCTCTGCGGTTGAGCGTAAGCGAAAACGAAAAGACGGCGTACTTTGTACGCCGCCTTTTTTAAGTATACTATATGTTTATATATGTCACATCCAACGCAATACTTTTTTGATTTGTGCTGTTATTGTCCGATTGTGCCTTTCGCAGACTATACCGTAAGCGATTATGTGTATTCGAAGATTTAATTTATATCTATTCATCACCAATATCTCCCCTCAATTAGGTCGCCTCTTAACTATAGGGTTCATAACCTTTACGGTGTCTGCCTCGGCGGTTAATCGGTTCGACATAGAAAACATAGCCGTCACCGATGTATTTATGATTTATAGATTCCGCGACCGCGTACTTGCGGGTGCAATATAATAGAAGAAACCCCCTCACGCTCTCCGTCCGAATCCTCGTACTGACTGTTGTGTTCTTCAACGAGTTTTTTTAGGTGATTGTTGGCTTCTTCGATTGTATCGAAAATTTCGTACCAATCGTCGGCTTCGCTCCCATCGTAATAATAACCGCCTTCGGCAGGCTCATAAATCGGAAAGCGGGTATATCGCTGTACAATGTATTTCACCGTTAGTCACTCCTTATTAGCTTCAGCTGTTCCGAAAATTGAATATACGCCCTAACGTCATACGCCGGTATTTGAAGACATTTTGCTTCGCAAATCTTTTTTATAGAATTATACATTTCACTGTCGGGAGCTTGCTGACGCGCCAATTCACAATAATATACATCCTCGTAAAGCCCTACGAGTCCCGTCAGTTGTCTAAGTTTTAGAATTTCGGGGTCAATGTCGCTCCGATGGATATAACCGATTTGCTTTTTCGTATTTTTCTCGATACAGGCGATTGCCAGCTCCGGCATATTTGTTTCGGGATTGAAGTATGTTTCTTTGCGTAAGTTTATGGTCAGGTACGAGTCTTCACCGAAGTTTTTCAGGATATTTTGGCGCGGTTCTCCGTCGCTGTTTCTGAACGTAACGCCCGCTACTTTTAGTATTTCTTTCGTTTCAAGTATTCCTTTCGCTATAGCACACACCTTACATTTAACAGGTGGCGTTACAAGTCTTTGTTTTTATCCATTATTTGACAAAGTTTTTGTCGCCGCAAGCGGTGCACTTAAATTCTTTTATTTCGGTTTCAATTCCAAGTTGACGGATTTCGTCTGCGGGTACTACGAGCATAGCTCCGTACTTTTCAGCGTTTGAAACTCTATTTAACAGCAGGTCAGCGTCAATTAAGCCCTCGTAGGTTCCTGTCACACCGTTCGCCATTGATATCGGGATTTGCTGTCCGCAGGTTTTGCACGCGATTTTTACGCGTTTGGCGGACATAACGAAACCCACACCGATTACGAGCAGATTTTCTGGAAGGCGGTCGGCTTCTTTAGCTAATTTCATAACGGCACTTCTTGAGACTATCAGCATTTGTATTCTCTCCTTTTTTAATTTGCGTAGTGTTATCTTAAAATCGTTCTTAATTATACCTTGCTTTTTTGTTTTCGTTCATAGCGTTCGCTGAGGATATTAGGCAACCGCCATTTTTGTATTGCTCCCGAAAACGGCGGATACGTTTTTAGGTATTGTAATTAAATAGTAATTAAATGGAAAACACAGTCAAACAACGACCGCGAATATGCGGTTTTTCAATATTTATTTAATTGAACGGCGATTAAACAGTAATTAAAGGCTCATTAAAGGCTCATTAAACGGAAACGGCTGACAAAAAATTATAATTAAACGGAAAAGGCAGTTGAGATGTTTGGACTTGGCATAAATACTCTTAGGAAGTGGGAGAACCTTAAAGAACAGACCGGTTCATTAAAAAGCAAATCAATTACTCACAATCCAACCAAAATTGACCGTGAAGCGTTGCTCAAA
>BNUF01000210.1 GCA_025997155.1 Clostridia bacterium | reverse complement strand
AACAACATCATTGCTACCGCAATGTGGGCATAATGCATTTATGTAAACCATATCTTACCTCCGTTATTTGTTACATAAATTATAACACATATTGGTAATGTTGTCAACTTATTTATGACATTACCGAATTAAGAGGTGGGCAAGTCGTTTCTAATTTATGCGATAACTCCGAAAACAACGAATTGTATGTTAAGGCAAAAGCGCAGACGGACGCGGACGCACATGAAAGTGATTTAGAAAACTTGCACGCTCTGCTGAACGATATGCAGGACAGTATCACGGAATTGCTTGATAAAACAAAGGATATGAAAAGAGTTCCCCGCGAAACGTGGACGGACTTTTTGGGCAGAATGTTTAGTCAAATCGTCAAGAACACTTGAGAGGAGCAGACGATAATGCAACTTGATTATGCTAATTTGATTCACCACATTGCAGGCGTTGAAAAACTTGAACAAAAAAACACTACCATTATGGACAGACATGATAAGGAGAAAATCGGTGAAGCTGGCGTGGATTTTGCATATGCCGTGCATCTTAAACCGAGTGCGGGCAAATTCCTTCCAAAGGGTTTTCAAGGATTTCAGAATTTCGCTACATGCCATAAGGTTCAACTTCCTGGCATGCCCGCCCCAGTGCTTACTGTTGGATTTTATATGGTTGACTTGTGGAAATCAGCAAGCGGGTTACCTCAAGAGATACAGTATGCGTCATACGTCGGATTTGACGGCGTTTTTCAGAAAGATTTCTTTACGCATGTGTCCAACGGCGAGCGAAAGCAAGCCATGGAAATGACTGGCAACCTGAGCAATACGACAGGCTTTATGCATTTTCAGTCGCCTCTCGAAACGCCGTGTGAGGAGTTTGTGAACCACTTGAAGAACATAAACAGAAAGTCGCTTCACAAACTCGTAATGAAATTCATCAGCTTGATACCAAAGGAATAAAAAGAGGGAAGTCCTGTAAGTTAGGGCTTCCCTCTTCGCGTTTGTTGACGGGATTTTGGCAATGTGATATACTGAATCTGGTGAAATGCTATGACGAAACAAGAACTGATTGATTAATGCCTTGCCTGCCCCGCTGTCTATCTGGATTATCCGTTTGGGGATAGTGAGTGGGGGATAGTACGCCACAACGGAAATAAGAAAGGGTTTGCACATATATTTAGGTTGGGCGGGGAAGAATGCGTAAACCTCAAATGCGACCCGACAGACGCGCTGTTTCTGCGAGAGATGTATGCGGGTATTGTTTCAGCTTATCATATGAATAAAACCCATTGGAACACAGTTCGTTTGGACGGCGATGTACTAAATGAGGATGTGTTTAGTATGGTTGATAAGAGTTACTCCTTGACCAAACCAAAAATCCGAAAGGCAAGATAATCGAGAGGAACTGACAATGCCAACTTTAGTGAAGATACCGAACTTCAATGCGTTTACAGCACTTGGTGACCCAGGATGTGACGGTCTTGGCGCGGAGATAATGACGATTTTCAGCAACGGTTTGAGTGACGCGAATAATGACTCCGACTTTTCGCTTATCTTGGGAGATATAGTGCCGTATGGTTCTGAACGATTTTACAAAAGCGTGAGCGGTTTTATCAAGACAACAGCGAAGCACAATGTTTACGCACTCAAGGGCAACCACGATAAAGAGTTTTATAACGAGTATTTTGGGAATCCTGAGTATACGCTTTATGACGACAATACGGCGGTTGTTGTGTTGGATAATTCCACCCGTGAGTTTACGCTGGTGGGGCTTGAGTTGTTGGAGAGGTCATTGACGGAACATAAAGACAAACACATTGTTATCGCAATGCATATACCGCCGCCAAACAGCGTTTGTCTGAATTCGGTTAGTGAAAGTGAGTGGGAAAAGATAACATGGATATTCGAGGCTACCGCTAAAAAGCCCGATTACCTTTTGTGCGGACACGTTCACTCGTATTTTGAAACGGACATTGACGGGATAAGACTGATTGCGTCAGGCGGCAGCGGAGCAAGAGAAGAAGATGTTGAAGGCGTCTCACGGTCAGGTTATCATAGAGTACGGTTCTATTATGAAGGCGAAAATCTGTTGTATGAGAAACTTCTGATACTGACTAAGTAAATATTGCACTTGTACGTCTTGCGGCAAAACTTTTGCGATGTCTGACGCGAACGAAGTGAAAACATGCCCTGTGTGCGGAGCGCCGCACGATAAGATTAGGCTTGAAAATTAAAATCCCCAAATCTTGACAAGGTGTCTGACAAAAGCAGAGCTTGAACTTCTGCTTTTTTGTTGTGATAGGTATGAATTTTCCATATTGTGCGGAATTGCCCGAATTACATATTTCAGTGAGAATATTTTCGACTTTGAGGTGAATGACTATGAGAGAGTTAGTGACTGTACAGGAAGTTGTGGGCATAACGCCTATTGAGGGAGCGGACGCGATTGAACTTGCCCACGTGTTGGGCTGGCAGTGTGTTGTGAAGAAAGGCGAGTTTAATTCGGGCGATATCGGCGTGTTTTATGAGGTTGACAGTTATCTTCCCGTTGAGGAACGTTATGATTTTCTGATGAAGAGCAGTTATCGGAATAACGCCTTTATGGGCGAAGGAATCCGAATTAAGACGATGCGAATGAGAGGGCAAATATCGCAGGGGTTATTTCTTCCGATTGAGATTGTGCCAGAGGCGAGAGGTTTAGCGGTCGGAACGGATTTGACGGAATTACTCGGTGTGCGTAAGTGGGAATTACCTGAGGTATCTGCAGGCAGCATGGGAGCTATGCGCGGAGATAAACCACACGGCATTCCGACAACCGACGAAACAAGAATGCAGACTTCGCCGCGAGTGTTGCGGGCATTGTCGGGACGTCCGTATTACATCACGACAAAAATGGACGGAACGAGTTGCACAGTTTACCACAAAGACGGCGAAGTCGGCGTGTGTAGCCGAAACTTTGAACTGAAGAATGACGGCGAGTCAAGCTATTGGGACATCGCGAACAGTTACGACTTGCCGAACAAACTGCGGGATTATGGTAAGAACATCGCTGTGCAGGGCGAGTTTTGCGGAGAGGGTATTCAGAAGAATCGGATACGCCTGTCAACGCCGAAACTGTATGTGTTTAGCGTTGTTGACTTGGATACGCATGAGTATTGGGACTATGCCGAGGTTGTAGCCCTGACGAACGCGCTGGGGTTGGATATGGTTCCCATTGAGGAAGTCGGCAACAGTTTCAACCTCTCTTCCGAAGAACTGTTGGTTAAGGCGCAAGGCAAGTATCCTGGCGGAAATGATAAGGAGGGTATTGTGATTCGGTCACAAGCACAACGCAACTCGCGAGTATCGTTTAAAGTGTTGAACAATAAAGCACTGTTGAAAGAAGATTAAGGCGAGCCTGTGTGTTGTAGGGTTCGCCTTTGTTGGTTTTTAGAAAAGGGATGATTTTTATGTCTGAAACATTTGAAAAAACTTCAAACCCGCTCGTTCGCAAGGAAAGCACAGCCGTATACCGCGTATCAAAAGACGAATTTGCCGCCGCGCAAAAGATGATACTTGATAAGATACCTGCCGAGAAGATTGCCGAATACACCTTGTTGCCGAACCCCGAGATTGTCGGCGAGTTGGAGGAGTATATGAAAGGCGTGTGTGAGTTCACGAATGTTTTGTACCGACACTGGTATGCAGTTGTGTTTATAGTCGAGGCTATTTAAAAGCGTTAGCCAACGCATCCCAAAAAGAATCAAATTTGTGCATATGAAATCTCAATCTTCTTTTAACATTTGCCCACAATTTTTCAATCGGATTAAGGTCAGGTG
>BNUF01000209.1 GCA_025997155.1 Clostridia bacterium | reverse complement strand
AGACATCGTCCTCTTTTTTTTATCCACAGTTTCAGAAATAACAATAGTTTTATCACAGTCTAATTGATTTTTGAGATAAAGCGGCAACACTTCAGATGTATTATTCAATGAAATATCCTTAAATTGTTCCACTTTCTTCGCTTTATCTGTTGGCACATTTTCTAATTTTTTTAGTAATTCATTGTTCTTATTTGGATATTGTTCTGCTTCTTTTCTCATATTCTTAGAATATGTATTGTAGGTCGGTTGTCCTATTTTTTGAGGACACGTTTTGCCTATTTTGTCTTGATTCGTTTTAACTGAAAGAGTTTCCTTATTCTCGAGTTCAAAATCAATTGGACTGCCGTTTTCACCAACATATTTAATCGGTTTTGAAATGCAATTTTCTTCAAATGCTCTTTTTACAACTGCTTCTATTGACTTTACAATACTTTCATCTGCACGGGTATTCAAATTTTCTGGTATCTTAACTTCGTTTATTTTAGCAACGGCGACTTCTGCCGAAATCCCCACCGTTTCATTGTTTATTTTATTCTTAGACATATTAAAACTCCTTTTTGAAAGTTATATTATCTTTATCAAATGCAAAGGACACAAACTGTGTTGGCAAAACAGTAGCGTTTCTCGCGGACAAAGGATTGCTATCGGCAAAATTGCGAAAAACTACAAGTAAATGATTGTCGTCAAACATACGAGCAACGACAACGGGAGTTATCACAACTCGCTTATTTGGAAAATTTGGAACAACGTAATCAGAACACCACTTTACATACCACGGCAATTGAAATTGAATTATGTCGTTGCTCGGTATGTGATGCTTTAACTCTATGATTTTAATGTCTATGGTGTCAGTTGTTTCGGAAACAGTCATAATATCTATGCGTTGCATACCGACACCACACGACACCTCGTTTGCGAACCAACAATCGAGTGTAATGTTAAGAACATTTGCCAATTGTTCGAAATTCTGCATTAAAAAGGCTTGCAAATGGACTTCAAACGCTTTTTTGCCATTGGCTTTATTGAGCAATCGGTCTTTAATTGCTATGCTTTGAATAATGCCATCATAATTATTGCATAGAGTCGTAGCAGTGATTTTATCGGCAACATTGTCATATGAAAAGCTATTGCCAGCAAGTGTGATGTCGTTGTTCTTTCTTTGTATGAGTCGTTTGAGGACTGTGGCTTCATAGTCAAATATTGCGGTGCACCCGCGATTCCCCTTGAGTTTTCGATATATCAACGACCAACACATCTCATATGGAGCAGAGATGCCGTCGAGATTATCAAGATACTCGTGTTCTGTCACACCATCAGCATAAATAATATCAGGTTCAAGCAATACTCTGAATGTAAGACTTTTCCCTAAATTCCCAATCAAATATGCTCCGTCCACATCAGCAAATGCCGTTTTCCTTACCTTGAAAAATCCGTAAAACTTAGCGCAACCAGTTAGATAGAACACAACTTCATCACCAGCGCGCAACCTCGAAATATCAGCAATCATTCCCACGAGATTACGCTCAGTTGAGGCGTTGTATGAAGAATTAGCCCCAAGCAGGAATGAAGGCAACTTGTCTCCCGCACCTGTTCCCGCGAACATATACTCCAAGTGATACTTGAAAGTTTGGTCATTTACGATAAAAACGTGTGTTGCCATAATTAAAGCACTCCTTGTAAAATAAGCTGATAGATTCCGTTCATGTTAAACCGAAACTTGAAATTATCGCGATGATTATGAACTTGGAACTCTCCTATTGTTACACCATTGTATTTTACTGTGTTGCTTTCGTTCCAAGTGTTTGCATTTTTGGTGAACGAAAAATTATCATAAATAAAATTCGGCGTGACTCTTTTATCAAGTACGATAAAACTTGGCGTTTGGACAGTATTACTTCTGCTAAGGAAATCGTAAAAGTGTATCAAAAAATCACAATCAAACAAATTATCCCAATAAACACGAGCAAAGACATCAATTCGATTAAAAACTTCGCGCTTAAACAGCAAGCACCGTTCCGCATAATCGGCGGGAACATCATCATAATATTCCTCAAAATAGTTAAAGTAAGTTTGCGATGATACTTGACCCACTCTTTGCGGAGCAATTTTACCGAGTTTCTTTTGGTTAGTTTTAACTGAAAGGGTTTTGTTTTCGGCAAGCCGAAAATCTACGGGGTTTTGCCCTTCGGCAATATGCTCAATGGGCATAGGTATCTCATACTGTGAAAACGCGTATTTAACAACTGGTAAAGTCGCACTTACAATATCAGCATTTCCTCTTTGTCGATATGCCGCGTTAATTCTAACACCATATGCATCGGCGATAGCTATTTCAGCGGAAATCCCGATTACTTCGGTTTGATATTCAGAAAGTGCCATAATAATACTCCTTAACGTCGCTGTGCGACAACAGTTAACTAAATTTTTGTTTGGTTCACTATATAACAAATTCCCACTATGTACATTATATCACAACCGCGCCGAAAACACAATCCACAAAATCGACATTATTCACGCCACCCGCTCGGGGCGGTCACTATCCCCACACCCTTCGACCACCTCAGCGCGTTCGGTCTGTCGCGTGAAATTTCGCCCCTTATCAAAACATTTCGCCGTGGCACGCCGCGTAATGCCGCTCAACATAAGCGTATAGCGGAGCATAACCGCCCGCGAAATTCAGCGGAAATCACCACCGCGCCGCGAAAATCAAAAGCGGGAGGCAAAGCGGCTTTTCACACCGCAATGCCGCCCGCGGGAGCGTTTGTCGCGCTTATTCAGCGGTTCCAGCGCACTGCAATGCCTTAACCGCGTCGCGCTTTACGAGTTGGCAGTCTATGCACTCAGAACCGTAAATGCCTGTACGGTCGGTCGGGAGGAAAATTTCATTGCAGGTGCGGAACATCGGCTCACCGCGCTCCAACAACCACAAGTAGCTGAAATCGCCGAACAGAACAGGATTTGCGCCATCGCCCGTTTCCGGCATAAACGGCGAGGTGTACACAGACTTGCCTAACAATTCCGTTTCGGAGTGTTTCCACAGCGGGTTACCCGCGCTGTCTTTGAGCGAGTGCAGAGCAAACGCCGTTTCGTCCGACATAACCCATGCGGCGTTTTGGCGGTAGTGCTTGCCGAGCGAGAAATACAGCGCGGATAACCGCTTTGTGCCTGTCGGATAAATTCTCCACACTCGCCGATACGGTTTTGTACGAGTCCGCTGTTTCGATGTCGGCAAAGGGTTCTTCTGCCGCGCCGTCTACGATGTTGTCGCCGAGAGTTACAGGGTTCTCGTCGTCGGCTTCCGTCGGAGCGACAGCGAGTAATTGAGCGGTTCTTGGCGGCAATGCTGCAAGCCGATAAGTTTGTAGACTTGCTTTTGGACGTGAAGCCGGATAAACGCCGTGAATTTCAGCGTTTGCGGCTTCTTGTTGTAATCGCGCAAAGCGGCAGTAAAGGCGAACCAACAGACCTGCTTGCAATCGTCAAGCTGAACGCCGAATGCGGCGACGCGGGCAAGATTGCGATTATACAGCTGCGTAGCGTGATAGTGAAATAGGCGGTATGGCTGTTCCCACAGCGCGTTTTCGTACTGCGTTTCGCCGTCAGCGATTTTACGGCACAATTCCTCATTTGTCATATCGGTTCGCCCCCTCTCTTATTTTTTCCGCTTAGTGTAGTTTCGGTGTATAGTCAAGGCTATTTAAAATATTGAATAGATGTGTTAAAATAAAAGTATGGCATATTCAATAGATTTAAGGGAAAAAGCGTTGAACGCATTGAAGAATGGTCATTTAAAAAGTGAAGTTAAT
>BNUF01000208.1 GCA_025997155.1 Clostridia bacterium | reverse complement strand
GGATAAAGACCGCGGAGAGCGGATAATCTTGCGCGTCCGTGATTTCGGGACGGGAATCAGCCGCGAGTTCCACTGCCAAAACCCTGACAATTCACCTGTATTGTCAGGGTAAATAATATTGAAATAAGGAGGACGCATCTTCGTGGGCGTAGGAAAAGCACTTTGAAACACGCTTTTCACTAACTCCGCTTTTTCGGGCGAACCCTCCTTCGCGGAGTCGAAATGACGAAAATCAAGAGGCACAACGTCACCCCCTATCGTTCTGTCCAAATAGCCGCGAATACGTTCGGCGATTCGGTCGCCCTTGCCCGAAAACATATCGATTCCGTTGTCGCCGTAAGCTTCGATAATTATGTCCGCGTATTTCGTCAGTTGCACCTCAACGTCCGTTCCGTTGCGTGACCGCTTGGGGTTTTTCTCGAAAAAAATCTCCCCGTCCGTTTGGTTCGCTCTGAAGGTGATTTTTAACGGTTCGTTGGTTAGAGAGGAACGGGTATACATAGTAAACTCTCTCTGGGAGGCGGGGTCTTCCTTTTGAAAGTCAAAAACGGACTGCAACCCGATTCCAAACGCTCCCGACGGTTTCAACCATTCGGGCATTCTCTTTTCTACTTTTTCTGTTTCAGCGTCATATATGCTGCCCACGTACTTTAACTTCGGCAGTTTTTCGCGGCTGATTCCCGTCCCGAAATCACGGACGCGCAAGATTATCCGCTCTCCGCGGTCTTTATCCGCGTTCGTCTCAACTTCCACGCATACGGCGGCTTCCTTCAAATCATACGGCAAGCTACCGAAAAACTTGTCAATGGTAATCTCGTCTTTCGGAGTTTCCTTGACATTTTTTATAAAGCGTTCGTTCTTTTTTTCCCAGTCAATGAATAACTGGATTTTTTGCGCGTCCATAGCGTTTTGAACCAGTTCGCGTATAAAAGTCAAAAGGTCGTTATACAGCCCCGCGCCTCGGATAATCTCAAAAGCGCGTACATAACTCAATTCATAGCGCAAGTCCAGGTCTTTTTGCAGAATAACCTCGTCGTCAAACCGCACTTTAAAATCGTCGTCACGCGCCAACGGCGCGCTTCCCGTATAGCCCAACGGCACGATATCGTTCCATTCAAGCGCGAAGTTCTTCAGTTCCTCTTTCAGCATATTGTGCCACGTGAACGCGAGTTTTGCCGCCTGAGCTCTAATTGTCGTGGCGCGGTTCTCCACGTCTTCGTCGGATACTCGAGACTTAGGCGGCGCGTTCCCGCCGTATTCGTTGTAGTGGCGTTTGATTAGTTCTTTATCGAATCTGAAACATACTCCCACGTTTTCGGGCGTAGTCGTCATGCTTTCGACCGCCAGACTCCGCTCCTGATGCACAAGCGCGTCGTCCGAATTAACGGCGAGGCGAACCTGAAAAGGATTCACTCTGCCGCTGTCGATATCCAGCAAGTCCGCAAGCCGCAGCATTACGGAAACAAAGCGCGGGTGACCGTGTTCCGCGCCAAAACCGTCGGTTATGCGCGGCAACGCCATAACCGCGTTCCAATCTCTGATATGACTTTTGTTTATTTGAGAAACAAGCGTTTGCAGACGCTGGTCAATCCCCGTGTAAACGCCTTTGTTCAGCGTTCGCCCGTATCCGTCGGCGTGAAACTCGCGAAAATACGACTGAAGTACAAGCATCAAATTGCGCTGGGTGTTAAGCGCGTTAATCAAATCTCTTTGCGCGGTAGGTTTCTGTTTGGACGCCTCTTTAATCTGATCAGAAATGTTATCGATATTCAATTCGTTCACGGCACGATTAAAAGACCCTTTGGAGCTGCCCTTTTGTTCGTCCAGATAGTCTGTAAGTTTCTTGTTGTCGATATGCTCCTTGAGGTCCGCAAGCGAAACGACCATACCCCAATCGTGGGTATAGGCACACATAAGCAGCAGCCAAATGTCCGTCGGCGTCAACAGCGACAACCGTTTCTCCCCAATCAGGAGTTCCATTTTGGTGACGACGTTCTGCGCGTGTTTCAAGTCGTGGCGCGTATATGTGGGAAAACTCGCGACCGCCACATTAAGACGCTCGGAACTCTCCTTGCTTGCCATAATATAACTCGCCCAAAGGGGTTCGTACATAGGCTCGTTGTCGCAAGCGCGGCGCAGCGCGCCCTGAAGACCAGTTAGAGGTTTACAGCATCTTTCACCGCCCATTGTGCCGCTCCTCCAATTCGCGTAGCATACTTACCAACTCGTCAGCCATATGCGGCGAATTTTTATCCATCTTAAGATAGTCGTCTAAGTTACACCCTTTTTGCTCAACGACTTTAAAATGGGCGGAACACAAAATAATCCTGTCCTTCATCTGTGGGAATTTCTTAAGCAGGTATTCCTTAATAAAATACAGGCTCGGCGAGTAATGTATCTTTTCCTCGTACTTCGGCGCGTTTCGTTCGATTAACCGCAAAGAGTCAGACGGCAAAACCAAATCAAACATCAACGCGCCAAAAGCGTCCGCGCCAGGGTCAAATTCCAGCCACGACATAACGTCCCGAAAATCATCGCTGTGCCAAATCTCGTGGTTTTCGTATTCCTCCAAGTATCTGACTTTGTACATTGAACTGCCGTCATTTTCCAAATAACCAATTTTCATTATTCTCCCCCCTTCTCGTATGGCGGTATCGCAAGTGTAAACGTAACTTTGTAGGTAGGCGTCCGCATTTCGTCAAATATTTTATAAATCCCAAGATTTTTGAGTTTATCCTGCCGGTGGTCGTTCACAATCGACTGATATTCGCTGGAACGACAAAGACGGTCATATTCTTCCCAAATTACATCGTAGGGCAACGAATTGCCGCCAAAATTCATCTGTTCCCAAACTTGCCGAAATAATTCCACTGTATTGTAACGGTCAATGAACGGTTTCATAAGCGGTACGTAAAATTTAGAAATCTCTTCGCATTTGCATATAATGTCGCCGCCCAGAATATCCACAAGTCGTTTTGCCCAATAAAGCCCAATCCCTTTTCCTTTAATCGCTCGGTTGCCAATCTCAATATTGTCGTCGGGAAGAACCGTCATCGCGGTATTATCTAAGCCCCTCACGCCTTTGTCAAAGATAGCAAGGTTTTTGTCGTCCACATAAACGCCGTAATCGGTAACGGTAAAAACGTGTCCCGCTCCGCCAACATTCCGCTCCAGCTTAACATAGACGCGAGTGTTGACATAACTATACTTGATTGCGTTATTAACCAAATTATACACCGCGTGTTCCAACAAATTCGGGTCGGTATACATCTGTCTGACGGGGTCGCTCGTCTTTGTTTTATTTATCTCAATCCAGTTGTTCTTAATGCGGCAACCAGCCGTGAAACAATTGCGCCACCTATGAAGGAATTCGTGGTAACAGTCAAATTTCTGCGGGTCAGCGACAATTTCGCCCATATAGACTTTCATCATCAAATTGACGACATGAAACTGCCCCTCAATATCATCACAATACAGTTTCGTCTTTTCAAGCAATTCGTTGAAACTGATTTCCAGATTGTCATAGAACTCCGATTTTCTATGCAGACTGCGTGCTTTGCGTATTTTTTCATCAATAAAGCCTTTGAACGTCGCTGTAATAAATTGCACTCCGTCCGATACTTGACCGATTTCATGTTCCATTAGTTCCTCGTTTTCGCTCATTCTCATAGCTTGTTTGTGCGCAACGAAAGAAGTCGCCGCGCTTTGAATGAACACAGCGTACTTCGGCAACACATAGTTTTCCCAAAACAACTTTTCATCAGGGGAGCGAGAATACCGAATTTTATCCATATACTGGATACCGATTAAAGGAAAAGGGATTGGGCTTTATTGGG
>BNUF01000207.1 GCA_025997155.1 Clostridia bacterium | reverse complement strand
TTCCTTTGGAGTATCCGAGGGAACAGCCCTGAAAATAACCCCGAGCGTAACATCGTCTCCCGCGCCGTCCGAGGCGGATTTTTTTACGAAATCATGAATAGATTCAAGCGCCGCCCTTTTTTCCTTGTTTTTAAGCACGTTAAGCGTCGTTTGCGGGACTTCGAGGAACTTTGATTTATCTTCAAAGGAGTTGCTTAAGCCGTCCGTTGAGAGCGTCATAAGCGCGGGAATTTCGTCTCCCGTGAAAACCCTGTGTCTTATATAAAGCGCGGCCTCCTTCAAGGAGCATAGCGAACGCGTCGCGTTGCCGAAGTTAGCGGGGTCGGACTCGACGGCGTAAGACACCTCTCCGCCGTCTTTGTCCAAAACCAAAATATCCCCGTCGCCCACCTGGAGAGCAACGACGATATCGCTGTACGCGATAACCCACATAAGCGTACAGCCATACGCCCGTATCGGGTCGTTAAAAATTTCGGTAACTTCTTCGGTTTTGCAGTGTTCAGGCAAAAAACCCTGTTCCTCCGCCGTAAACGGATATTTTTTGTGATACTCCATAACTTCATTGCGCCATATATGCAAGTATCTGTTTTTCAAATGTGTGATTTTTTCGTCTAACTCGCCGCCGCGCATGGAGGGGCGAAAGTCTATGCCCTCCCCCTCGTCCGTTTTTTCCCCCTTGTTAAACGCCGCGATTTGACAAGCAAGCGCACAGGCTAATTCCGCGCCCGCCCTGCTTCGTATATATTTCGCGCCGCCGTGTCCGTCGGAAACGGCTATAACCGTCGGCACGCGTCTGTCGTCTCTTTCGCGTCCGTCGTTATAAAAAAACTCATCTTGTTTTTCCTTGTTTTGGCGGAGATGGGACGCGCCTATTTCGGAAAAACCGAACGCCGTCCAAACGCTATCGGAACACGCGGGATTAGAACACGCGGGATTAGAACACATCATCGTCGTCATCGTCGCTCCCTCCAATCATAGTCTGCTTTTTCGGGAGAGGAGGCATAGTGAACGCCTTGTTCGCGTTTGCGTTTACGGAAGCTGCGCCGCCCGCGTTTGTGCCGACGGAGGTTGAAACCGTTTGAGATACGCCGACTGACGCCCATTTGATATAGTCTACCAAATCGGTTGCGTTTTTTGCGACAAGCGGCGGAGCTTCGTCGGGATGTGAGCAGAATTTCGTGAGTTCGCCTATGTTAGCGTCGTCGCCTATGGCTATCGCCACGCGTACAGCTTTGCGCCCCCAGCGGTGGCTCGTAAGCGCGGACAGCCCGCCGTCATAGTCGTCCGTCGCCCCTCCGTCGCTCATCAAAATAATCAAGGGCGGCAGGGCGCGTTCGCCCATTTTCTCAAAACGCATCTCCTCCGCGACAAGGCGCAGCGCAGCTCCGGTTGCGGTCAAACCGCCCGTCACCACGTCCGTCCATTTGAAGTCGTTTATGTCCGTTTCCTGCGCGACGTGCCATTTCGCGGTAGTCTCAAAAGTTACCGCCCGCACAAGCATCTTTATTTCGACATTTTCCTTGTTCGCGTCGCGCATAGGGTCTATGCAGTCTTTAATCGCCTGATTCACCGTCGCCATTTTCTTCCCGTACATAGAACCCGAGTTGTCGATAAGCCAATAAACCTTGAGCGCTCTTTGTGATATTGCCTGTGTCAAACCTCCAAAATCTTCAGCCATTTTTCATTCCTCCGTATATTATAAAATTATCTCGCCGGTTGCATCGCCCAAACGCAGTTTAAGCCCCTCTTTCAGCGCGAAAGACTTATTCGGCGGCACGTCTTTTTCAGTTCCGTCGTCGTTAACTATGTGCCAGTTTTCGGCGGTGAGGTTGCGAACGCCGTATTTTTGCGGGTCGGTCGGGGACTGAGCGACTTCGCCCGCTACAACGTCCGCGTCCTCTCTGTCGCGTCCGCTCATGTTTTTGTTTACGTGATACGCGTGCAGCTTGGATTCGGGCGTTAAAACAACGTCATACGTCTTTTTCCCGAGAGATAACGACAAGCGCGGCGGTACGTCAAGCACGCGTCCGCATTTTTTGCTCCAGCATTTTTTGCTCCCCGCCTTGTCCGCCTCGTATATGACTTGCGCGCCGCACTCGCATATAAAGATAGATTCCCTAAGCCTGCGGAACGCGTCAAGCCATTTTTGTTCGCGGGGTCTCTCGTTTTCGCGGTCGGTTAAGCCCGCCGTAAACAGCTTGACAAACAAATCTTTAAGATATTGGGGATACAGCTCCCAAAAAATGTTCGCGTTTGACTGTTCGTAGGGGTCGGGGCGGTTTGAGTCGTCGTTCGGGTCAAAAATGAATACGGGTTCGTCCCCGTACAACTTCTTTTGGGCAAGCTCGTCCCAGCATTTTATGTCCAAATACCTCTTGCCGTTTAGCGGGTGTTCCATAAACAGGATACGGAACAGCAGCACGCCGAGGGAAAACATATCGGTGTATATGTCGGGTTTTGCCTCGCGGCGAACTATCTCGGGAGCCATAAACCCGCGTGTACCCGCTATTCCCGCTATACTTGCGCCGTGCGCCGCCACGTTGTCGTTGTCGCATATAAGCACGTCGCCGTCGGAGGGGTCTATAAAAATATTGCCCCACGAAATATCCTGATAGGACAAGCCGCTCGTGTGCAGTTTCCCGAAACCGTCGATAAGCCCGATGCACGCCTTGCAAACCTTTGAATATGTCAAACTTATCTCGCGGCTTAAAATCCCCTGGGAATTTTTGTACTTGGACGGACGCAAGCCCATTATATAGCCGAATTGCCCGTCGCGTTCAATAAGTTCCCGCGGCCAAAGAAACTGCCCGCCGGGAGCGCCTATTGAAATCAGGTGGCTTATGGATTTTTTCAAATCCTCCGTCTGGCATTGCGAAAAATACCATTTCAGCGCGTATTCATTGCCCGCACAGCTCACGCGGTAAACTTCGCCCTGTCCGCCGCCGCCTAAAAATTCCTCGACGCGGTAATTGCGTCCGCCGCCGCCCGTCAAATCTGTCCCGAGTTTAATTAACTTGCCTTCCTTGTTTGCCATTGAAATCCCTCCTAAATAAATCAAAAACAAAAAAACCGATTAAAAGATTACAGATTCAGTAACAAAGCGGGACGGACACCACCCCAGCCTTCGTCGACATTGCCGCCGACGAAGGTAAGCATGCCGTCGACGTGGACACCGGCGGCACTATAACCGCGGTCGCCAGGGGAGCGAAGCCACCACCAAGAAACCGTGTCGTTGTACTTTGCGATTCGTACAGAATTGTACTGGTCGGTTATATAAAATTTACCTTCAGGTCTGTTGCTTAGTTGTCCGCTGTCGCCGAAAAACCGCACTACTTCCTCTAAGCTCAGCAAAAAAATCTTATCTGTCGTGTCGTTGCCGCCTTTTATTCCATACCATTGGTTGTCGAGGTTTTTGACCCGCGCCGATAAAATACGCCTTTGCTCCTCCGAATTAAACGCGCGGTTATAAAACGTCGTGTTGAGGTATTTCCGCAAACTGCAGTTTTCCCAAGTTATGCCCTTCCATTTTGAATGATAAGCTCTTCGTTCAACTATGTCTTCGGTTATTATCAATGCGGTGTCCCTGTTGACATTTAAAACGCGCCATTTGTATTTCCCGAAAGGTATTATATCGCCCGTTTTGAGGGACGCGCTTAAATTCGCGGGGGCGGTGGTAGGGATGTTTACATATTTCGTCTGTGGCTCGGGCTGAGCTTTCGGAGCGGGTTTTGCCCCGCCATGGCAAGTATAACCCGCCGTGTGCGAAAACAATTCAAGTATCCCGCGTGACATCTCCCTGTCCGTTCCATAGTCCTCAAAAAGCCGCTTTACATATTCGTCAAGAGTTTGTGTGTTTTTGTTCTGCTTTGCGCGGACAAACG
>BNUF01000206.1 GCA_025997155.1 Clostridia bacterium | reverse complement strand
GCGACATTATTTATCGTTATGTTTTGGCGCGGCGCGGAGACGGTCGGCGCAATTCCCGAAACCGCCCCCGACATATTGCCTATTAGAGAGCTAAGCCTACTAAAACTTGTACTGATGTCGGAACAGCAAAGTTCAGCCTCGTGAAGCGCGAAGCTGTCCATAGGCAAAATCACGCCGTTTGCGCCGCTATTCACCGCGTTCGGAATGGGCGCGGGGGCGGTTACCTCGCCGGGGGTTTGAGAGATAGCCGACATTACGGCGTTTAAGTCAATGCCGCTGTTTTGCGCGATTGTCTTAAACTGTAAAAGAATATCGGCGAAATTACTCTGTTCATTTTGAAGTTCCGTTGTTGTATTTGTTGTTGTGTTTATTTGACTTGATGAAGGATTCATAATGCATTCTCCTTATATTCCATAGATTTGATATAGACGAATTGCTATAAGAATAATGCGCCTTTTTAAGTAAATTTTTGACGATTTTTGACATATTTTAGGATAAGTGAAACAAAAAAACGACATAAACTACTATTCAAAAATTTCTTCTGAATAATAAATTATGCCGTTCTTTTATTGCTCTTTGACAAACCGCTAAAATTCAACCTCGCCGAACATCAAGTCAATCAGAATTTTATATCTCATACAATAAAGTTGTGTAGAGGATTATGTTAAGTATCGGCAGTCATTTAGTCCTCCTAAACAGTAATTAAGCGTTTTGACGCGATGTACGCCGCTCGTTTTTGTTCAATCAACTCGGGAAGCGAAAAATAATTTTCTGTCGGTATAGTCGCCTCAACGCGAATAATATTTGGGTCGGGTTTTGGTCGTTCGGGAAGTTCCGCGTTGCCGTCGAGAATATCGAAAAACAATCTTTCTGTAATTATCGACAGTACGCCGTGTTGTTCGTATTTTTTAGCTTCGGCGTATGCTTTGGTCTTCTCCGCGCCTTTGCCCGTGACAACGCAGCTTACGAACGCGGCGATATTGTTTTGAGGAACGCCGTGGACTGCGAATAATCGCTCTTTTGCTTCGCGTTTGGAACAGCGTTCAAACCGTCCGATAAACACGCAGATTTTATCCTTGAACGCATCAGTTTTTGGGAAAACATCCGCGTTTCCGCTTGATAAATACTCACGAAAACGCGCTTCGCCTTCTTTCTCTGCCGAGAATGTGTAATCACCACGGTCGAAAGCTGATAAATCAAGGTCTAACGCGTTCAGCACTCGTGCCGCAATATTAAAAGACGATGAAGAAAGTTCGCGTTCGCCGTTCTCAAAACGTTGATACTGCCGTAACAGGATATTTGCCTTATCCGCGACTTGCTGTTGGGTCAAGCCTAATTTTGCACGGGCGTTTTGGAGAACGTTGTGTTCAAACCGAACGATTTGTAAACCCATACTTATGACCTCCTGACGAATCTTCTTGCTATTATACGTCCAAATGGACGACTTGTCAAGAGAGAAATTATCTTTCAAATAATATCGTCGGCGGAGCAGTTTAGGGCTTGGGCTATTTTTTGCGCGGTGGTGGTGTGCATCACGCCGCTGCCCTCCTCAATCCTCTGAATTGTTATCGTTGGAATCCCCGAGCGTTCCGCGAGTTCCTTTTGGGTTAGCCCGCGTTTGAGGCGAACGCGGGCGACAGGGGAAGTCACACGCACGGTGTAGCCGCCTTTTTGCGCGTATCCGTATATCCGCCCGTTGCCTTTGGTTACGACAACGCCGTCCTCCGGGGAGTATTGCTTGCCGTCAAGCCCTACGGCGACGGGTACGGGGTTTTGCCTTGAACTTATAACGATTTCCGTTTTATCCGGTCTGCCGCGTTTGTTGGGTTTGTAGATTGACGTTGTAAGGATTACGGTTACTACCGTGCCGTCGTTTAACATAAAATCAGTTGTCGTCGCCATTTTGCCACTCCGTTCAATTTTCCGCAAATAAATATTTGACGTGATACCGCACACAGTTGGCGGTCTGCTCTCAAACCCACGCTATGAGCAGGGTTGAAGCACACCGCCGCGTGGCGGTATGGCGGTCTGAAAATCAGCTGAAATATTTACAGCGACCACTCCCAATGACCGTCTATAGTCAAGGCTGTTAAGAAACGTGAACCGAGATAGGCAAAAGCGCAATAAATCCAATATGTTCCACACACATATTCACGATTATAAAGAGCCTTGACTATATCTGCTTTGCCTTTACACCTATCGCCGCCCTCGCCCGTTCAAGTGTTCGCTTTGAAATGCCCATTTCAGCGGCAAGTTCTATCGCTTCTTTCGCGGGTGCGGCGGCGTCAGCCAGTAAATCTGTAAGAAACTCAACGGCCTCGTCGGTTTTGTTCTTATCCTCGCGCTGTTTCGCCGCGCTGAAATTCATTATATCTTCCGGCGTTACTTCGCTTTCGCCGAGCCATTGAAAACCGTCCGCCTTGTTTAGCCTGAATAACTGTGTCGCGCCTAATTCCGCGAAGTTATTCTTTAAGGCGGCGATGGCGCGGGTATCTCGGTCTAAACCCTCCGCTTTCCCTAAGCAGAGGGCGGACGGGATACTATTGATTATATCTACCGAGCCTAATCCTCGATGCTGCGCCTTTCTGCGGCCTTTGGAGATATGCCCGATTAGCAGAACGGCTGATTTTGTACGCTCCGCGACACGCTCCAAATGTGTCAGCATCGGGCGAACGCTTTCGGCGCGGTTCATACTGAAAGATTCACCTAAAAAACTTTGAATGGGGTCGAGAATTGTCAGAACGGCTCGATGTTTGCAAATAGCGGCTTCAATGCGGCTGTCCGTAAGCGTCAAGAGCTTGCCGTTGTCGTTTATGCAATGGACGCGGCTACAATCCGCTCCAAGCATATCAAGGCGCGGTTTGATTACAAACGGCAGGGCGTTTTCGGCGTTTTGAATTATCACATCAGAGGGCGGCAACGCGGTTGATTCACCAAACAGCGGCGTTCCCCGCGTTACGGCGGCGGCAAGGGCTAAGGCGGCAAATGACTTCCCCTCTCCCCCGTCCCCAATCAAAATTGAAACGGTTCCCATCGGAATATACGGCTTAAACAGCCAATCCACAGGGCGGCTCTCTATATCTGCTACGGTTGTGGTGTCTACCTCGCCGTAAGTATCTTGATTGTCGGCAGATTCACCGTTGTAGTTATCTTCCATAAAAGTCAGGCATCCTTACTTTCCGCAATTAAAAAACATACACAAATAAATGTTAACATATATCTTATTATGTGTCCAGCTTTTTATTCACTCCGCTGTTATTCGCCGTTCTCCGTTTCGGCTTTCGGGCGGTTCGCCTCTTGCCCGTTGTACGGCAACATTACGAGTGAGGATTCATAGGTATCGCGGTACAGAACTACCTTGTGCGGGTAGTCTCTGTTTACGCCGTGTCCTGTAACCACAACATCGCCGTGTACTATACGGCACTTGTGGTAGCTCGGCTTTGAAACCTCCTTGCCGCATTCTCCGCACCAGAAGCCGTTCTTGCCGCGCTGTGCGATATAATCCGACTCATCGTTGTATATCTCGGTGTGGCAATCAACGGGCAGTTCCCATTGCTTCCTTTGCTCTTTGGGAAAATATGTTCCAACTACCCAAACTTTACGATTACGCTCCCACGCTTCGAGTATTTCATCGGGCATTGCCTTGAAAAAGACGGCGTAAGTCTGCGCTTTCTCAATCGCCCCCGCGTAATGGTCGCAGTATGAATGGAGGCACTTCGCTTTCCCGTCGTTGCAAGTATATACATACTCGTATCCAAAGTCCTCAAAATCGTTTTTGTCTGGATTGCCCCAGTCGTTACTTTGTACGAGTTTACGGGTACAACCGTCCGGGTGGAACACCCCGCCGTCTTGTTCGCAAAGTTCGGCGAATTTGGCGGCTATTTTCTCTCTCGCTAATTGCTCCATTACGAATCCTCCTCGTTGTA
>BNUF01000205.1 GCA_025997155.1 Clostridia bacterium | reverse complement strand
CTCCCTCTCGCGAAGAGAATCGCGGAGCGGCTCAAAAAAGCGACGGACTGCGAGGGGCTTAACGTTCTTCAAAACAACGGCGAGGCGGCGGGGCAAACTGTCGCGCATTACCACATACATTTGATTCCGCGCTACGAGTACGACAAAATCAACATAAACTGGACGCCGTCCCAGCACTACACAGACGCGGAATTTTCGGAACTTCTCGAAAAGGTGCGGATATGATTATCGACGGCAAAAAGATTGCGGAGATTATCAAGGACGAGATACGGGACAAGGTTGCGCGGCTTGAAAAAAAGCCGAAACTGGCGGTCGTTTTGGTGGGGGGCGACCCCGCGTCGCAGGTGTATGTTTCGGGGAAAAAACGCGCCTGCGAGTACACGGGTATTCTCTCCGAAAGTCACGAGCTGCCCGAGAACACCTCGACAGAGGAACTGCTTGCGCTTATCGACAGGCTAAACGGGGACGAGGGAGTTACGGGTATTCTCGTGCAGCTCCCGCTCCCCGCGCATATCAGCACCGAAACGGTACTGTACCGTATTTCGCGGGACAAGGACGTCGACTGTTTTCACCCGTATAACGCGGGACTTCTCTCAATCGGCAAACCGCGTTTTTCGCCCTGTACCCCGGCGGGGGTTATCGAACTTCTTAAGCGTTACAATATACCGATTGAGGGCAAAAACTGCGTCGTAATCGGGCGAAGCAACATTGTGGGCAAGCCTATGGGAACGCTCCTTCTCGCCCAAAACGGAACAGTCACGACGGCTCACTCCCGCACGCGGGATTTGGCGGAAATCTCGGCAAGGGCGGATATTCTTGTCGCCACAATCGGCAAACCAAAGTTTGTTACGGCGGAGTTTGTCAAAGAAGGCGCGGTCGTTATCGATGTGGGCATACACCGCCTTGACGGAAAGAAACTTTGCGGGGACGTCGACTTTGACGCGGTGGCGGAGAAAACCGCGTATATCACCCCCGTACCCGGGGGCGTCGGACCTATGACTATCGCTATGCTGATGCAAAATTGCCTTAACGGAGTGATTCTATGATACACGAAAAAATTGACGTGAGCGTGGGGGAATACGGCGCGTTCGCGTATACGTATCTGCTTGAGAACTCGCCTGAAATATACGGCGGGAAAAGAACGCGTCCGCTTGTCATTATCTGCCCCGGGGGCGGGTATGAGTTCACGTCCGACAGAGAGGCTGAACCGGTCGCAATCGCATTTAACGCGCTGGGGTTTCACGCGATGCCGCTTAGGTACAGCGTCGCCCCCGCAAGGTATCCCACGGCGCTTTTGCAGCTTAACAAAACAATGGAGTTCGCGCGAAAAAACGAGGAGAATTGGAATGTATCTAAGATTATAGTTGCGGGGTTTTCGGCGGGTGGGCATTTGGCGGCAAGCCTTGGGGTCTTGGGAAATCCGCGTCCTGACGGCTTGATTTTGGCGTATCCCGTAATCACGTCGGGAGAGTTCGCCCACGAGGGTTCAATGGTTAATTTATTCGGAGAAGACAAAACCTTGCGGGAAGACACTTCCTTGGAGAAGTTAGTCACGCCAGAAACGCCGCCCGCTTTTATTTGGCACACGGGCGAGGATTCTACCGTACCCGTTGAAAACAGCCTCCTGTTCGCGAACGCGCTGCGAAAGGCGGGCGTACCCTTTGAACTTCATATATATCAACACGGAGAACACGGCTTGTCGCTTGCGACAGAGGAAGTCGGGAATCCCGACGAATACGCCAACATACCCGCGTGGGTATCTTTGGCGGGCAACTGGATTAAAAATCTTTAAGGAGTGAAGGAAAATGGCAAAAGGATTTAACCCCGCGGGCGGCGGTATGAATATGGGCGGGCTTATGAAACAAGCCCAGAAGATGCAGAAACAGCTTGAGGAAATGACAAAGGAGCTTGAAACAAAGGAATTTACGGCAAGTTCGGGCGGCGGCGCGGTTAGGGTCACGGCGACGGGCAAGCGCATACTCAAGGAGATTATAATAGACAAGGACGTTGTTGACTCGGACGACGTTGAAATGTTACAGGATTTGATACTCACGGCGGTGAACGAGGCTCTTAGGACGGCGGAAGAGGCGGTCAACAAGGATATGGGCAAAATCACGGGCGGCGCGAACCTGCCGGGCGGACTCGGGGGGCTTTTTTAAGGTGAACTATTACGGCGGGTATGTCAACCGCCTGATTGACGAATTCGCGAAACTTCCGGGGATTGGCGCGAAATCGGCGGCGCGTCTGGCTTTTTATGTAATCCACCAGCCGCCTGAACGGGCGAACGCCCTAGCCGCCGCTATTTCGGAGGCGAAAAACAACATACGTTTTTGTTCGGTTTGCTGTAACCTGACGGACAGCGACCCTTGCTTTGTGTGTGCTGGCGCAAAACGCGACCACGGCACGATACTTGTCGTCGAAACGCCGCAGGATATGGCGGCTTACGAAAAAACGGGCGAGTACCACGGCGCGTATCACGTACTCCACGGCGCGATTTCGCCAATGAACGGGGTTTCGCCGAAAGATTTGCGCATAAAGGAACTTTTGGCGCGGCTTAACGAGGAGAACATAAACGAGTTGATTTTCGCCACTAATCCCACGGCGGAGGGGGAGGCGACGGCTATGTATCTGGGAAGGCTCATAAAACCCCTTGGGATTCCCGTTAAGATAACGCGCATAGCCCACGGCGTTCCCGTGGGCGCGGACATTGAGTATGTGGACTCGGTAACTCTTGGAAAAGCGTTATTTTTTCGGCGGGAGTTTTAGATATGGATTTCGCGAATGTTGTAAAAAACCTGACCGATAAGATGATTATTTCAAATACCATACTTTTTTTCTCAAGGTTTGAGATAGAATTTACAAAAACTATGATACAGAATTACACAAGAATCGGACTTCTTCCGAAACTAAGCGCGAACAGGTATTACACAAGGAAACATTTGGTAATCCTGTATCTTATAAACAGTCTGAAGACGGCGTACAGTCTGGAGGAAATATCAAGACTTCTTCGGGAAATGATAGACAGGTTTGAGGATTTTTCGCTTGATAAATTTCTTTGCATACTCAAAGAATATATACACGAACGCGAAATTTACGCAGAGACTAAACCGCCGCTTAATCAGGCGGCGGTTACTGTGAAATCAAAGGAGACTTCGTTATTATGAAAAAATTAGTGTTGCTTATTCTGGTTCTTATGCTCTCTGCTTGCGCGAAAGCGGAAACGCCTGTAAAAGTAACGGCGGAGGAAACGCCCGCGCCGACAAAAGTAACGGCGGAAGAAACGCCCGAGTATGTCGGGGTTTTCACAGGACGCGGACTTCTCGGCGGGCGAGACGGAACCTACAAACTCGACATACAGGCGGACGGGACAATCACGGGGCATGTGTCGGGCGGCGGGATTAACGACGGCACGGGAGAGGACGATTTCACCCAAACCTACACCACAGAGGAAGTTTCAGTCGGCACATATATAAAATCAAGCGGCACATACGAGGTAAACCTCATATACACCGCCGAGGGCAAGTTGTACTGGCTTATGGACAACGCCGACGGCGAGAATACTTTCACGGACGGCAGCGGAAGCTCCCATTCCTACCCAATCGACGTCCCCGACGCCGAATTCACGAAAGAATGAAATTTCCCGCGAAATTCCATATCGTGCCGTAATCGACGGCAAGGTTAATGTTTTGCCCGTCGTCAAACCCCGACGTCGTAACGCCGATTAAACGCCCGTACATATCGAGCAGCGCGCCGCCCGAACTCCCGTGAGATATCGGGGCGGTGAACTGGATTGTCGAAACGTTGTCGAATTTTCGGAATCCCGAAATTATGCCGTCGGAGATTGTGTTAAAAAAACCTAGCGGACTGCCTATCGCGGCGACGCGCTGTCCGCGCGCCAGATTTCCGTTTTTGAAAACTTGGAGCGGCGGCG
>BNUF01000204.1 GCA_025997155.1 Clostridia bacterium | reverse complement strand
GCGCCTTGGCAGTGGCACACCCTCACGGCGGACGTGCAAAATTCGGACAAAAAGAACGTTGTTATCTTAATCGACAAGTCGCCGCTGGATTTTGACGTTCCGCAGGAGTTCGATTTGTTTAATGACGAGTTGTCCAAACTCCGCGCTGGCGGCAAGGATATTTTCGTCGTTTCGACAGAGGGAGAGGAAACTACGAGTACAATAAATAACGGTATTCGCTATATCAACCTCGGCAAACTCTACACGGACGGCGGGTTAAACCCTGATTTCCGCATTTTGCGTTTTCGGGTCAGCGGCGGGGAAGTTCATTTTGAGCTGCAAAAAATATTTTAAGCTCGATTGTATAAAAATTTCCGATATAGGCAATAAATATTATTGTATCCTTAAATTTTTAAGGAAATTTAATATCCCCCCCTCAAAACTCGGTTTCTACCCCCCTGAAACCGAGTTTTTTTGTTTACGGACGCGGAAGCACTAAAACATTGCCGACTTGTATGTTATCGGGGTTTTGAAGATTATTCGCCTCCATAATTCGCGCCACCATACTGTTTGTCCCATAGAAGTACATACTTATATAACTTAGGTTGTCGCCCTCTTGGATTGTGTAGTTCTTGGGGATAGAGCTCTCTTCCGCGGGTTCTTCTATCGGGTCGGGGGCGGGTTCTTCGGGTTCGGGTGTCGGCGCGGGTTCGGGTTCGGGGATTTCCTCCGGTTCTTCTTCGACAGTCTCCGTCTGGGTAATGTCCGAAAACACCGTCTTGCTCTGTTGGTCTTTCATTTGGACAAGCAAATTTTTGTACATTGTGTTCACGTTGACGAGTTCGCCCTCAAGCGTGTTAATCCGCCCCTCGTTCTGGACAAGCCCCGCCCCCATAACGACGCAGACGGTGACAAGCGCGGTCGAAAACGTCGTGAGCATACCGACGGCGCGGCGCGGGTCGTGTCCCTTGTGCCGCCCGCTGCCCGACACGGCGCGGCGAATCTTGCGTACCTTGATTAAATCCATTGCCTTTGTGCGTTCGTCCTCCGCGAAGCTCGCCTGTTCAATGGCGCGGTCAAGGTATTCGTCTGTGATTTCCTCGGGACGCTCCTGAAGCGTGGATTTCGTTGACAGACCCAGCATATACTCGTGCATACCGTCGTTTTTTTCGTAATAGATGAAGTAACCGCGCAATTCCGCGAGTTCGCGTTTCTCGTGGTAGTAATAAAAACTATTCTGTTTGTCGATATGGTCGACGACGAAAACGACTTGATAGGGCTTTTTGAACATTTCCTTGTGGTACTTTTCGTAGTTGGCGTTAAGCGTGTTGCCGTAGCCCGGTTGGGAATGCATAAACCCTACGACTTCGAGTCCGCGAAAATAACGGTCTATCTGTTCGCTCGCGTGTTCAAAGGATTTTTTCGTGAACTTCAAAACGCCGTCCTCGTCTGAAAGGTATTCGCCCGAGACCGCTCCGCTTATGAAAACCACAGGAACGTTGTCGATTACGATACTCCGCCCGACAAGAAGCGCAAGCCGTTCGTCATAGTTCCCCCGCGCCGCGTATTGGCGCAAAAACGAAAACACGTAATCTTCCACGTATATCTTTATCCCGCCGCCGATACTGCCGACTTGCTTTATATTGGTTGGAAACTCAAAATCTTCCATATGTATCCACTCTCCTTTTTTACCAAATTTTAACATAAAGCAATAGCAGATTTTGGAAAAAATTGTAAACTTGTCCGAATTTTTACATTACTTTTTTCGACATTGCATATGCAATTTATATGGTATATAATATAATTTGGTGATTTTTGTGAATTTCAACTCGTTACAATATTTCCTCTTTCTCCCTCTTGTGCTTATTATTTACTATATATTGCGTCCGAAATACCGCAATGTTTTTTTACTATTAGCAAGTTATTATTTTTATACTCGTTGGAATGTCGAATACGCGGCGCTGATTTTTATATCGACTGTGAGTACATACATATGTTCGTTGCTTATATATAAATACACGGAACGAAAAAAACCGTTTCTTGTCGTAAATATGGCGCTTAATTTGGGGATACTGTTTGTGTTTAAGTATCTCAACTTTTCTTTGCAGACGGCGGGGAGACTGCTTGGGCACGATTTCGCGCTGTTCGATATACTTCTTCCCGCCGGTATCTCGTTTTATACTTTCCAATCTGTCGGTTACACAATCGATGTGTACCGAGGACAGAAACCTACAAAAAACTTTGTCGATTACGCGCTGTTTGTGTCATTTTTTCCGCAACTCGTCGCGGGTCCGATTGAACGCAGCGCGAAACTTCTCCCGCAATTCGCGGCGGTGCGTAAGCTGAGTTTGGACAAATTCCACGGCGGGTTACTCCTTATATTGTGGGGGCTTTTTAAGAAAATGGTAATTGCTGACAGAGTTGCGGTGGTCGTAAACTTTGTGTACGCGGAAAACCGCACAAACGGATACCTGTACATTGCCGCCGCCGTGCTTTTCTGCATACAGATATACTGCGACTTCAGCGCGTACACCGATATCGCGCGCGGTTCGGCGCGTATGCTGGGGATTGAGCTTATGGAAAACTTTCGAGCACCCTTTTTTGCGGACAGCGTGAAGGAATTTTGGCGGAGGTGGCATATCTCTTTGTCCACGTGGTTCAAGGACTATTTATATTTCACGCTTGGGGGAAGCCGACGCGGGAAGTTGCGGACTTATATAAACTTACTCATAGTATTCGGGATAAGCGGACTATGGCACGGCGCGGCGCTTACTTTTGTGGTTTGGGGGTTGCTGAACGGATTATATCAAATTATTGAGGACTTGATACATAAAAAAATACGTATATTGAGTAATATCGTCACCTTCGCCCTTACAGCGATTGCGTTCGTGTTTTTCCGCGCCCCCTCCGTGCATACCGCTTTTCACGCCCTCGGGACAATGGCGCGGAATACTTCGATTTCAGGCGTTTTGGAGGGGCAAAGCCTTATAAACGCGCAGATTACTTTAAAGTATGTATATGTGTTGCTCGCGGCGGCGGCGGTGCTTGCGGCGGCGGACATATTAAAACCGCGAATTAAGAAAATACCATTTTTTGTAAAATATGTATTTTACTTCCTCTTGACAATGAGTATTATTATTTTCGGTTATTATGGCACGGCTTATGACGCGGCGGACTTTATATATTTTAGATTCTAGGTGATTATATGAGGATACTTAAAGAAACTATTTGTGCCGTACTGTGTTTGGCGGCAATAATATTCGCGGTGAACCGCTTTTCGCTGTGGACGACTCCGCCCCGCGACAGTTTCGGCGCGTTGCTTCCGCAATTTGCGCTTGAACCGAAAAACTCAATAGACGTGTGTTTTATCGGGAGTTCGCTCACGTATTGCGGCGTTATCCCCGCCGAAATATATGCGGAGTCGGGGGTTTCGGCGTATGTCGCCGCCGCGCCGCAAATGAAAATCCCACAGGCGTACTACTACACGCGGGAGGTTTTTAAACGGCAAAGCCCGAAATTGCTATGTGTCGATGTGTCGGGGCTTCTTTTCGGACAAAACGAGACGAATTTTGACACGACGACAGTCGGGTATATGCCTGTCGGCTTGCCTAGAGCCGCGGCGGCGTTCAAACTCCCTAAGGGCGAAAGATTGGGGGCGTTGTTCCCTCCGTATCTGTACCACGAATTGTGGGATAAAATCCCAGAGTATAAAGCTCCGGCGCGGGATATGCTTTCGGGCTACACCTACCTGACCTCTGACGTTTCACAGGACAAGAACAGGGAACGCGAAATGGCGGAATACTCGCCCGAGGTTTATCGTGAGGGCTTGCGGTATCTTGGAAAAATTATACAATTATGCAATGAACACGACACAAAGTATGTTTTATATATACCTCCAATGTACAAAGAGCTTGACTATGAATACAAAGCTTTGATAGACGCGAATTTGTTG
>BNUF01000203.1 GCA_025997155.1 Clostridia bacterium | reverse complement strand
CATTAACTTCACTTTTTAAATGACCATTCTTCAATGCGTTCAACGCTTTTTCCCTTAAATCTATTGAATATGCCATACTTTTATTTTAACACATCTATTCAATATTTTAAATAGCCTTGACTATACAGAGGATAAATTTTTTTGTGAAAAGTATTGACTTTTTTTGTTGAGGGAGTTATAATATTAAAGTAAGTCAAGGAAATACACAACTTACAGAAAAATAAATATAAAATATGATACACTTAGTATCATATTTTATGAATTATGTGTATGTGAAACTCTTGGCATTTTTTAATTTTGGGCTGTCGTCAAGCGGTAAGGCGCAGGACTTTGACTCCTGTACCAAAATCTAAAAGGCGCAAATGTTATTGATACTGGATTAGACTGTATAATCTTTTAAAAGTTTTATGGGAATTTGTGGTATGCTCTATGTTGAATCCTTTTTTGCGTTAATGGGTTGATTTAGATGTTAGGATAATATTGGGTAGAGATTGGGCTTTTGGGGCGTAAATCTCCCGACCATTGCATAAAAATATTGAATATGCATAAACTCTTATTAAGTTCCTTGCGGCGAGTAAGCCTTACGGGGAGCAACGGGATTGTCAAGTGTACGGTGTACGGTGGTTGATTTGGTTAAAAAGTGCGAAAGCGCGGCGTTTTCCGTATAAAACTATGGTGGGTCTGGTGCGGCGAACGCTTCTAAGTCAAAAAGTTTTTCAATTATAAAAAACACAAAAATTGACGGGTTGGTGTAACGCTTCTCGTTTGTTTTTGTGTTTTTGTGTTTTTATTTTTTTGAAAAATTGTTGACTTATTACAAAAAAGGTGTTATACTCCTACTTAGTGCAATAAAAATTACATCTGATAATGAAAGAAGCGGCAACTGCTGGAAACAGTCACCGCTCTCATCATCAAACAGACTTCAACCGTCTGCCTTTGACTTATCATTATAAGGATTGTACCATAAATTCTTACTAAATGCAAGGGGCAGATAAAAAATCCTTGCTTTTTTTGTACCCTTTTATTACCTAAACTTGACCCATAAGTCTACGGAAGCCCATATATTCGGGCTTTATGCGGGGATAAGCAAATCCCCTGCAACTGGCTATTTATATGAGTTCTTAAGAGATATGGGTCAAGTTTAGTTTTATTACGGGGTTTGCGGTGAGTAAACCTTAAAACCCCAAGAAATACAAGTATTAGGTTTTAGTTTTCAAAACAAAGTCCGATTGTGTGCCAGACCCACCAAGGTTAGCGCATGATAGGGCAACCAAAGCAACAACGGCAACAACGCACCTTGACAATTCTGGGACAGAAGGACGTAAAGCAACAAGACATATATCTGTATCGTCCGAGAAAGCTACCGCAGCGGCTGTGGCTTATAGAATTTCTTGCGAAAACTGTTAATCGGGCTTCAAGAGAAGATTTATAAGCTATTCCGTTTGGTCTGGACTTTCGCGTCCTCCATAGCAAAATTACGTTAGTTAGGTCAGAGCAGGCAGAGGTAATACGCGTCCGAACTTCGCATTAACGCCGTGTTATGTCTTTCGCGCATGGTTCGCGGTCGTCGCGTATGCAATTATCTCTCAGCCAGTCAGAAACAGACAGCCTAATTCCATAATTTTTATACCGATAAGCGCAAACTCCATAAATTCGGGAGTTTATATGTTGGTCTGATTTTTGTGGAAATTATTAGGCAACAGAACACCGCCTAAACGGTAACGGCAACGCAATACACAGCGATGTTTGAGGCGAGTCTATAAACGGGACCACCCATTAGGAAGCCAACGTCAAAATAGAACAAGAGGCTAAAAAGCCTTAAAAATGCCCGATTAAGTTGATTTAAGACTTTATGGTGCTTGTGGTATTTTGAATAAGCCTACGAACGGTTATCAAGTGAACCGCCACTATCAGACACCTCAAACGGCAGCACGGGGATAACGTATCATCAGATATGCACCCTACAGTATTCGGCAACGGACTTACACGGCAAAGGGTTTTGTGAGTTGACTATTGGTTGATAAAATGCCTGTAAACCTTCCTCCACGATAGCACACTTATTTTTATAAGCATAGGGGCCGGGTGACGAATAGCACATGCGGGGTTTAGCAAACCGACGATTAAAGAGTTTATGACAAGGAGATTTTTGCGCCATTTCACAGACTGAAATTAAGGAGAACCTAACGGCGTATTTTGGACGATACAACCGCGCCTTTGGGTGCGGGTACATATGATACGCAAAAGCCAATTAAAAGTAAAAGGAGTGATATTCGCAATGGAAGCAAATATAGCGCATAACGACAAGGACATACTTCAAAAATACGCGAGTGCCTTATTCCGAAATAAAACTCTTGAATTTTACGGGATAAAGTCGGCA
The DNA here is from genome assembly GCA_025997155.1 of Clostridia bacterium. Lineage (GTDB taxonomy): Bacteria > Bacillota > Clostridia > Lachnospirales > WQUN01 > BNUF01. The sequence goes on along the minus strand of BNUF01000203.1, from coordinate 1,567 downwards.
AAGATAGTAGAACTGATAAACGTCGAGTTGCCCAATGTCGAGGTTTCGGAACAGGCGACGGACACGGTGTTTTTATTAGAAGACGGAACATATCTGCATTTGGAGTTTCAAACGACGCACAGCAGGAAAGATTTACTGCGGTTTATGGTATATGACGCGAGGCTGTACGGTCGTGACGAGAGAATCATTAACACGGTCGTCGTCTATTCGTCCGATGTAAAGACTGCCTCCAAAAGCATAAACATAGGTTCGGCGGTTTATTCCGTAGATACCGTTATGATGGGCGAACGTGACGGAAACGCCGTCTACGCGGATTTAGAGAAAAAATTCAAGAACGGCGCGGAAATAACGGATAACGACATTCAAAACCTGATTTTTCTGCCACTTATGAAAAGCACTATCCCGAAAGACGACATCGCTTTACAGGCGGCGGATTTGGCTCAAACTATCACAGACAGCGAGAAAAGGGATTTATGTATAGCGGCGGTAATTGCCTTTGGTGAGAAGTATTTGAAAAAGGCTACTATTAGGAAACTTATGGAGGTGTTGGAAATGGGTAGCGCGGTAGCGGAATATTTAGAGGAACGCTTTGCGGAGCGTGAAGAAAAGGCCGAAGAAAAGGCTTTTGAGAAAATGGCTAAAAACGCCTTGCGGAAAGGTATCACAATTGATGTAATATCGGAGATAACAGGCTTAGACCTATCTGTAATCAAACGATTGCAATCGGAGTTATTGACCACAAATAACATATGAAAGACAGCGCAAAAATCAATCGCAATCAATAACAGCGTCAAAGCCTCTGCTCGCAGGGGCTTTATTCTATGGGAAAGCACTCAAAGGGGGCGGTTTCAGTGGTGATATAGTATCGGATAAAGAATCTAGGGAAATTTAGGCGTATATGCTTGAACGCGAACGGATAGACGCATAGGAAAAAGAGGCGTTGGACGAGGTTTAATGCGATATGACAGGAGTGCGTTATGAGCGAAGAGATACCTGAAACAAAAGAAATAGACGGCGTTTTGCATTATTACTCGGCGGATTTGGACGAATTTGTTCCCGAAATCAAAGTACACGAAGCTACGGGAGTACGTTACCAGTTAGACGCGGAGCTTATGCTGTACTTTGAGGACGAGCCATACGAGCTAACGGACGAGGAAAAAGAGATTATGGCATTATCCGACCACGCCGATACATACGGGACTAAGTACGGCAAACGCTGGCAAAAGCACATCAAGGAGATTTACCCCGCCGAAACGGGCGTACTCCCCGCAAGGGAGTTGTGGGAGGTAATCCCGCGAAAAATCGACAGGGAAGCCGCCGAAATGAAACGTATACTTGACCAAAATTACCGCTTGACGTATCCGAAACCCGACCAAAAATCGGATTGGATGGCGTATGTGCATTGGAGTGAGGCGAAAGCCGCCGAAATCGACAGCGAGATAATATAGTCGAGGCTATTTAAAAGCGTTAGCCAACGCATCCCAAAAAGAATCAAATTTGTGCATATGAAATCTCAATCTTCTTTTAACATTTGCCCACAATTTTTCAATCGGATTAAGGTCAGGTG
>BNUF01000202.1 GCA_025997155.1 Clostridia bacterium | reverse complement strand
CTTGCGACTTGTTCGGGCGTTTTTAACAGTTTAAGAGCCTCGATGGTGGCGTTCACAACGTTTAGCTTGTTGTTCGAGCCGATAGACTTCGTGCGGATATTACGAACTCCCGCGAGTTCCAAAACGGCGCGAACCGCCCCGCCCGCGATAACTCCCGTACCTTCGGCGGCGGGTTTTAAAAGAACGCTTGCCGCGCCGAATCCGCCCAAAATGTCGTGGTACACGCTGTCGTCAGCGTTTCTTTGTACGTATATGAGGTTCTTTTTCGCGTCCTCTTTGCCTTTTCGGATAGCGTCGGGGATTTCGGACGCTTTGCCCGTGCCCACGCCGACGTGCCCGTTTTCGTCCCCGACTACCATAAGAGCGGAGAAACGGAACGTGCGCCCGCCTTTAACAACCTTTGTGACGCGATTTATCGCAACTAACTTATCTTTCAAATCAAGTGAATCCGCATCTATTTTTTTCAAAAAGCTGCCTCCCTCTTAGAATTTAAGACCCGACTCACGAGCCGAATCCGCCAACGCCTTAACTTTTCCGTGGTATACATAGCCGCCGCGGTCAAACACAACGCTTTCAATGTTTTTGGCTGTCGCCTTTTTGGCGATAGCCGTCCCGACAGCTTTTGCCGCTTCTATGTTTGACGTGTTCTTAAGAGACTTGGCGATATCTTTTTCCAAAGTGGACGCGGCGACAAGCGTCTTGCCCGCAACGTCGTCGATTACCTGCGCGTAGATATGCTGGTTTGAACGATATACCGAAAGACGGGGACGAGCGGGAGTTCCCGAAATCTGGTTGCGTATTCTGAAATGGCGTTTGATTCGCGCCGTTTTTCTTGATTGTTTGGTAATCATTTGGGTTCCTCCTTATATTATTTTTTGCCCGTTTTGCCGGCTTTACGGCGTATTTTTTCGGTGCTGTATTTGATACCCTTGCCCTTGTAAGGTTCGGGCGGACGTTTACCTCTGATTTCGGCGGCGTATTGCCCGACTTTTTCCTTGTCGATACCTGATATTGTGATTTTGTTGTTGCCCTCGAGAGTTGAAGTAAGCCCATCGGGGTCAATCATTTCGACAGGGTGCGAGTATCCCAGAGTGAGTGTCAGTTTGTTTCCCGATTTCGCCGCTCTGTAACCTGTACCGTTAATTTCAAGAACCTTTGTGTAGCCGTTCGTAACGCCGTTCACCATATTGAAGATAAGCGTGCGGGTTAGCCCGTGCAAGGATTTGTGGCGTTTTAAGTCGCTCGGACGCGTCACCACGATTTGCTCCTTTTCGACTGCGATGTTCATGTCGTCTACAAGTTTGCGCTGCAGCGTTCCCTTAGGCCCTTTCACGGTTATGTTGTTTCCTTCCGCCAAAGTTACCGTAACGCCTGTCGGAATAGCAACGGGTTGTTTACCTATACGTGACATGTTCTGCACCTCCTTTATTTTGTGTCACCAGACAAACGCCAGAACCTCTCCGCCGACGCCCTGCTTGCGCGCCTCCTTGTCGGTCACGATACCCTTGTTCGTCGATACGATTGCCGTCCCGAGCCCGCCCAGAACACGCGGCATCTTCTCACAGGTAGAGTATACCCGAAGCCCCGGTTTCGATATTCGGCGAATCCCCGTAATTACCTTTTCGTTCTTGTCCTTGCCGTATTTAAGAGTGATTCTCATAGTTTTTTTAACGCCGTCTTTAACGACTTCATAACTTTTAACGTATCCTTCTTTGATAAGAATATCGGCTATTGCCGTCTTTTCCCGCGACGAAGGCACATCGACGGTGTTGTGGCGCGCGCTGTTGGCGTTGCGTATTCTCGTAAGCATATCCGCAATCGGGTCGCTCATCGACATATCAAAAACTCCTTTCGGTTGTTGCTTTATTTTTTACCAACTCGCCTTGCGAACTCCGGGGATTTGCCCCTTGTACGCAAGTTCACGGAAACATATACGGCAAATGCCGAATTTTCTGAGATTGGCGTGGGGTCTGCCGCAAATCGCGCAGCGCGTGTAACCGCGTGTGGAGAATTTCGGCGTTCTCTGCTGTTTTACGACCATTGATTTTTTAGCCATTTACGAAACCTCCTGTCTTATTTGCGAAACGGCATTCCGAAGAGGCTCAGAAGTTCTTTCGCTTCCTCGTCCGTTTTAGCCGTAGTAACGAAAACAATGTCCATACCGCGAATTTTATCTATCTTGTCGTACTCGATTTCGGGGAACATAATCTGCTCTTTAACGCCCAGCGTGTAGTTGCCGCGTCCGTCGAAACTGTCGGGCGAAACGCCGCGGAAGTCGCGCACGCGGGGGAGAGATATGTTGATAAGACGGTCCGCGAAGTTATACATTTTTTCGCCGCGAAGGGTGACTTTGCAGCCGATAGGCATACCGGCGCGGAGTTTGAAACTCGCGATGGACTTCTTTGCCTTCGTGACGATAGGCTTTTGCCCCGCGATTATTGTGAGGTCGCCGCTTGCCGCCTCGATAACCTTAGGGTTGTCCTTAGCGTCGCCCAGCCCCATATTTATAACGATTTTGTCGATTTTCGGCACTGCCAGCCTGTTTTTATACGGGAATTTTTTCATCATAGCGTCGGTTACGTCTTTGTTGTAAAATTCCTTTAAGCGTATTGTTGTTGCCACTCTTTTTCACCAACTTTCAAAAATTAGTCTATTAAGTCGCCTGTGGATTTCGCAAATCTTTTCTTAACGATTCGCCCGTCTTTCGCCGTCTCGAGTTTGTACCCGATACGCGTCGGTTTGCCCTTGTGAAGATACGCCACGTTTGAAACGTGTATCGGAGCTTCTCTTTTGATGATTCCGCCCTGCGGGGACGCCTGCGTCGGTTTCTGGTGTTTGTGAACGATGTTCGCCGACTCGACAATGACGCGTCCCGCTTTTCTGTCCACCGACAAAATATGCCCCTGTCGACCCTTGTCCTTGCCCGCGGTAATAACGACGTTATCGCCTTTTCTTAACTTTATCTTCGATTTAATAACAGGTTTTTTGAGTATTCGTGCCACGATTGCACCTCCTTAAAAAATAACGCATTACGGTAATTCCTCGGGGTCATATTCAGGGTGTATGAGGTTAAGCGCCGCCTTTATTTCGGTGCTGTTAAAGCGATGACGAGCAATAAACTCAGCATCTCCATATAAATCTGACCTCTCTGCAACAATACTTTCGGAAAAATAATCAGCCTCTGTTTCCCCGATATCTCCGGCGGGAGGCGCTATTGTGTTTACACATTCACCCGCTTGGATTTCCTTTGACAAATGCAGCATTATATGTCCTAACTCGTGCGCTACTGTAAGTTGTTTTTTTAGCGCGCATACACGCTCGGGTTCGTCGAAAGTCCAATGGTAATAAACAGTAGCGTTTAAATTCGAAATCCAAACATAGCCAAAGCACCCGTCTGGCAACTCTTTTGACTGTTTCTTTAGTATTCTGAAATATTTATTCGGGTTTTTGCTATTTTTTCTGCTTTCAATAACCCGATTCTGCACCGCGTCTATGACGTGGTCAAGACACCCGTTTTTCTCGATTTCTTTATGGATTCCTCTGCACATATCTTCTATTGATTTTCTAGTATGTGGCAAAATATCCCCGCCCTTATTTTATAACTGTTCAAAGATTTTCATATTTTCTATGCTTGAAAATCTCCAGTCGCCGTCTAAAAAAACTTCTTTCAACATACCGTAAATAACGCCGTCATAATCAAAGACGACAAAACCCCCCGCGGCACTCGTATCTTTGGTCCCGTCGCAAGAGAACTCCGCGAAAAACAGTTCACCCGAATACTTTCACTCGCACCCGAGGTTTTATAACCAAAACAGTTGCTAAAATTAGGGAATATAAACCGTTTTTTCCCGTAACCTTAGCATACAATACTATTAGTATACAGTTATGATAGTATTAAGGAGAGGGTTAATATGCCGAATATTGAAAATTTTAAGTTTGATTTGAAAGTTGC
>BNUF01000201.1 GCA_025997155.1 Clostridia bacterium | reverse complement strand
CGGTTACTTTTCACAGGATAAGAAAGGTATCCTCAAGGACACAAAAGGCGACACCAATGATGATTACGACACCTACAACACGATTATGAAAGATAAGGAATGGCTGTTGTCGTTTGATTGCCCGCTTAGGTTTATCTTCTCACACTCCGCGCTCAAAGAGGGTTGGGACAACCCTAACGTGTTTCAAGTGTGTACTCTTATTGAGCAAAAATCAACTTTCACCTGCCGTCAAAAGGTGGGGCGGGGCTTGCGTTTGTGTGTAAATCAAGACGGCGACAGAATTGAAGATAAAAATATCAACATTCTACACGTTATGGCGAATGAGAGTTTTGCGGAGTTTGCTGATAATTTGCAGAAAGAAATTGAGAACGAAACGGGCGTGAAGTTTGGTGTTTTGCAGTTGTCATTGTTTGACGGACTTACATTTACAGAAACCGTAACCGTTGAAAAGACTGTTGACGCTGAACTTGCGGAGAAAATCGCCCTGTATGTGAAATCGGCGGTTGAAATCAAGACAGAAACCGAAGTACCGCCCGAACTTCCGAAACAACTTGTGGAGCAAGTGACCGCCGCTGTTAAAATGGGCGCGCCTGTCGCCGAAATTGCGTCAAAAATCACGTCCGCGACATACACAGAAACAAAAGAAGTTGCCAAAACGATAAGCTACAACGACGCGGCGGAGTTAATAACGCACCTTGAAAAGAAAGGCTACATCAGCAAAAGCGGGCAAATCAAAGATATAATGAAGTCCGCGCTTGCGGACGGAACGCTCGACCTGCCCGCAAAATTCGAGGCGGCGCGTGAAAAGTTTGAAAACATAGTCAAGAAAGCCGACCAAAGACCCGTTATCCACGATGCGAACAATCAAGTGAAGGTTCGCCTTAAAAAAGAGGTTATCGTTTCGCCCGAATTTTTGGAGTTGTGGGATAAAATCAAAGGACGCACGACATACCGCGTGAGGCTTGATGAAACGGCGTTACAAGCGCGTTGTGCCGCTGAATTGGAGCAGACGGAGAAAGTCACAAAGGCGCGTGTCGTTACAAAAACCGCTAAATACTCTGTGAAAAACGAAGGCGTTGGGTTTACCGAAACAGTAAACGGAGCTATCGACACGGAAGAAGAATTTCATTTGCTGCCCGATTTTATGCGAACCCTTGACGACGAATGTTTTCTGTCGAAAAAAACGGCGGTCGATGTTCTGGAAAAAAGCGGACGATTGATAGATTTTCTGAATAATCCCCAACGTATGACAGAAGTGTTTATCGAAACAGTAAGGCGCGTCCAAAACAGTATGGAGATTGACGGAATACGTTATGTCCGTCTTGACGGCGAGGAATACTACTTGCAAGAGATTTTCGGGAGCGAGGAGCTGACGGCTTTTCTCGATAAAAACGCCGTCAAAGTCGAACGCAGCGTATACGATTATGTGATATACGACAGTTCAACCGTGGAACGCCCGTTTGCCGTTTCTCTTGATAACGACCCCGACGTTAAAATGTTTTTCAAAATCCCCGATAAATTCAAAATCGAAACGCCAATCGGGACCTATAATCCCGATTGGGCGGTGTACATCGATAAAGACGGCGCGGAAAAGCTGTATTTTGTACTTGAAACTAAGGGTACAACAATACTTGATTACTTGAAACCTTACGAGGCGCATAAAATTAAGTGCGGTACGGAGCATTTCAGGGCGTTGGGCGGCGGCGTTAAGTTCCACAAAGAGCCTGTGCGGGATTGGGGCGAGGCGAAACTTAAACTGTAAATTTGTAAAATTATGCGCGATTTTACAAAATAACGCAAAAACATATATATAAGCCCTTTAAGAAGTTACTATTTGTTGTAAATAGGCGGCTTTTTGACGGGTTTTTTGTATGTTTTTTCCGCAATAAATATTCAAATTTCTATATGTTGTCTTAGAACCCGTACTCAAAAAATCCGTAAGAATGTTGGCAAACAAAAAATAATAGCTGCATATTTAACCAACTGCTTTGAAATTTCGTAATCTCCGTAATCCAAACAGGTTTTTGATTGTTTATTGAGTACAGGTTCTAAGACAACATATAGAAATTTGAATATTTATTGCGGAAAAAACATACAAAAAACCCGTCAAAAAGCCGCCTATTTACAACAAATAGTAACTTCTTAAAGGGCTTATATATATGTTTTTGCGTTATTTTGTAAAATCGCGCATAATTTTACAAATTTACAGTTTAAGTTTCGCCTCGCCCCAATCCCGCACAGGCTCTTTGTGGAACTTAACGCCGCCGCCCAACGCCCTGAAATGCTCCGTACCGCACTTAATTTTATGCGCCTCGTAAGGTTTCAAGTAATCAAGTATTGTTGTACCCTTAGTTTCAAGTACAAAATACAGCTTTTCCGCGCCGTCTTTATCGATGTACACCGCCCAATCGGGATTATAGGTCCCGATTGGCGTTTCGATTTTGAATTTATCGGGGATTTTGAAAAACATTTTAACGTCGGGGTCGTTATCAAGAGAAACGGCAAACGGGCGTTCCACGGTTGAACTGTCGTATATCACATAATCGTATACGCTGCGTTCGACTTTGACGGCGTTTTTATCGAGAAAAGCCGTCAGCTCCTCGCTCCCGAAAATCTCTTGCAAGTAGTATTCCTCGCCGTCAAGACGGACATAACGTATTCCGTCAATCTCCATACTGTTTTGGACGCGCCTTACTGTTTCGATAAACACTTCTGTCATACGTTGGGGATTATTCAGAAAATCTATCAATCGTCCGCTTTTTTCCAGAACATCGACCGCCGTTTTTTTCGACAGAAAACATTCGTCGTCAAGGGTTCGCATAAAATCGGGCAGCAAATGAAATTCTTCTTCCGTGTCGATAGCTCCGTTTACTGTTTCGGTAAACCCAACGCCTTCGTTTTTCACAGAGTATTTAGCGGTTTTTGTAACGACACGCGCCTTTGTGACTTTCTCCGTCTGCTCCAATTCAGCGGCACAACGCGCTTGTAACGCCGTTTCATCAAGCCTCACGCGGTATGTCGTGCGTCCTTTGATTTTATCCCACAACTCCAAAAATTCGGGCGAAACGATAACCTCTTTTTTAAGGCGAACCTTCACTTGATTGTTCGCATCGTGGATAACGGGTCTTTGGTCGGCTTTCTTGACTATGTTTTCAAACTTTTCACGCGCCGCCTCGAATTTTGCGGGCAGGTCGAGCGTTCCGTCCGCAAGCGCGGACTTCATTATATCTTTGATTTGCCCGCTTTTGCTGATGTAGCCTTTCTTTTCAAGGTGCGTTATTAACTCCGCCGCGTCGTTGTAGCTTATCGTTTTGGCAACTTCTTTTGTTTCTGTGTATGTCGCGGACGTGATTTTTGACGCAATTTCGGCGACAGGCGCGCCCATTTTAACAGCGGCGGTCACTTGCTCCACAAGTTGTTTCGGAAGTTCGGGCGGTACTTCGGTTTCTGTCTTGATTTCAACCGCCGATTTCACATACAGGGCGATTTTCTCCGCAAGTTCAGCGTCAACAGTCTTTTCAACGGTTACGGTTTCTGTAAATGTAAGTCCGTCAAACAATGACAACTGCAAAACACCAAACTTCACGCCCGTTTCGTTCTCAATTTCTTTCTGCAAATTATCAGCAAACTCCGCAAAACTCTCATTCGCCATAACGTGTAGAATGTTGATATTTTTATCTTCAATTCTGTCGCCGTCTTGATTTACACACAAACGCAAGCCCCGCCCCACCTTTTGACGGCAGGTGAAAGTTGATTTTTGCTCAATAAGAGTACACACTTGAAACACGTTAGGGTTGTCCCAACCCTCTTTGAGCGCGGAGTGTGAGAAGATAAACCTAAGCGGGCAATCAAACGACAACAGCCATTCCTTATCTTTCATAATCGTGTTGTAGGTGTCGTAATCATCATTGGTGTCGCCTTTTGTGTCCTTGAGGATACCTTTCTTATCCTGTGAAAAGTAACCG
>BNUF01000200.1 GCA_025997155.1 Clostridia bacterium | reverse complement strand
AAAAAGCCGCTCCGATGTCTATTTGCTGGGCCAGCATATTTTGGATAGCGGCGAGCTGGCGGGTGTCATTTATTCCCAAAGATTGCAGAGTAGACGAAACAGCTTTCTTATTTTCGTCTTCCTGCCGCCCCATTTCGTTCTTAACCATGCCCTCATGGATACCCGCGATTATAGCGTCCCCGAGTTTTCCCGCGGCGTTTAATATTTTAGGCACGGCGGCAATCATAACGTCCGCAACCACGTCAATCAAGGTATTTACGGCTTTTTCGATTAAAGGTTCGTATTCTTTTATTTTGATACCTACTTCGTCAAGCGTAATCGCCAACTGGTCGGTTAATCCCTGCCAGCCGCCCTCTTTCAAGGCGGTATCAAGCTCTACAAGCCAGTCCTTAACCATTTTCACGTTGTTCGTGAGGAAATTGTCCTGCCCCTGAAACGCGTCAAACATGGACGCGCCTATATTCGACACGGCGTTTTTGGTTTCCTCAAGCTGCGCCCAAAGAGTGCCGTACCTTGACGCGGCGGTTTCGGCGAGTTCTGTTCCCTCCGCGAACGCCTTGTTGCTTTCAGAAAAAGCCGCTCCGATGTCTATTTGCTGGGCCAGCATATTTTGGATAGCGGCGAGCTGGCGGGTGTCATTTATTCCCAAAGATTGCAGAGTAGACGAAACAGAACCGCCCGCCTGCTTCACATTCGCCAAGCCCTCGAGCATAAGCTGAATCGCCTTTGGGCTATCCGTCCCCCATAATTTGACAAGTTCCTCTGTGGATATGCCCATTAAATCGGCGTAACCCTGATACTGCTCCGCGCTGTCGCGGAATCCTTTGAGTTCGTTTGCCGTAAGCCCTAATTCGTGTGCCAACGCCTTGAATTCGCTCGCGGATTCGTCGCTTAGCATAAGGAGTTCGCGGGTAGTCATTCCCGTTTGCTTCATAACGCCCATATATTCGCCGTATTGCGAAGTCGTTGACGTGAGAAGGTTTAAAGCCTTGCTCCACGCGGTAGTACCCGCCTGCGCCTTAATCCCGCTGGAGGCTAAAACCGCTCCCAGTCCGTTCACGTCCGCCGCCGTAAGCCCCGCCTGATACGACGCCCCCGCCAAACCCTCGTTAAACCGCAGAATCTCCGCGCCTGTCGTCGGAAAGTTATTCGCCATATGAACAATAGACGCGCCTAAATTTTCGTATTCCTCCGCCGTCACGTGCATAAGATTGGCGTACCGCGCAAGGTTCGCCGACCCCTCCGCGCCCAGAACGTCAGTAGTCGCGCTTAAGTCGATAATAACGTTGCTGAACTTTTCGATATTCTCAAGTTCGATTCCCAAGCGTCCCGCTTGGGCGGCGATTAGGTTTATATCAGTCGTGTTCATCGGCTTTTCGGTACTCATGCGCGACAGCGTATCCGACAACGCCGACAATTCTTCCTTTGTGCCGTGCGCCACTTGACGGACTTCGCTGAAAGAACGCTCAAACTCCGTCCCTTCAACAACGGCGTATTCTATAACGCCCTTAATCGCCCCGCCGAGTTTTTCAAACCCCGTCGTAAGCAAATCGACCGCGCCAAGAACGGCCCCGCCCGCAAGCCCGCCCGCGATAACGCCCAATTTGCTTATTCCCTCGCCGCCCATAGCGACGGCGTTCGCAAGTTCCCCGAAAAGCCCCAATGACGACACAAAAGAAGTCTTAAAAGCCCCTCCAAAATCAGAAAGATTTGTCTGCGCTTCCTTAGTGTTGTCGGACAAAGAGTGATTAAATTCATTGAACTCCGACGAGGTTTTAGCCAGGGCGATTTGCGCGTTCGCGAGTGCGGTTCGCCACCCGTTGATTTTCGCCTCGCTGCTGCCCCACTCGGCGCTGCCTTGCGCCACCGCCGTCTCAAGCGTCAAAATCTTATCGTTCAGCCCTTGGATTGCGTTTTTGTACGCCTCGCTCTTGTTTGTTACCGTCGTCAGAGAGGTGTCCTGTTTATCGAATTGTATTTTGGCAAGTTCAAGCTCGGCGGCCGTAGTCTTGACCGCGATATTGACTTCCTGCAAGGTCTTTTTAAACGCCGTTTCGCCCTCAAGTACTATCCTTGCGCCTATCGTGTTATTCGCCATTTACAATTCTTCCTCCTCTCCGATTTTGAGTCCGCGAAGTCCAAAGATTTCCGACGACGGTTGCGGCAGCTCCGAAGCCCCTATTTCTTGCGCGTAAGCCTCCAGATAATCCAGCATTTTACCGTAACGGGTATTCAAAATTTCTTCTTCCGTCTTATGCAATTTGCTCATGCCGAAATACAGGAATCTTGTTACGCTCTCCTCCGCTAAATAGGGGCGTTTTCGTTTGGGGTTGTGCTTTCCCCGACTGGAACGGTACGCTTGAATCCCGCGCAAAACGCCGTATACGCGGTGGGCGCCATGTCCGAAAGTTCGTAAATTCTCAAGGCGTAAAAATCCTCAAGGGTATACTTGTCCTGCATTGCCGCCAATAAATCCGCGTAAATACCATAAGCGTAAGCCTCGCCTAGTTTTTCATGAATCGCTTTTAAGTCGCCGTATTTTTCCGACAAAATAGCGTAGGATTTGACGGTAAACACTAATTCGCCGATATTTTCAAGCGTCGGTTTTTCTTTTATTGTTTTAACCATTTGCTAAACCTCCTTATGACGCGCTGTACTCTAATTCTTCTTCAAGCCACGCCTTAGCCGCCGCTTGAGTTGTGAAAGTCTTGCGCTTCAGCCACTTCCCGGTCGCGTCCACGGAGTAGTTGCCGACAATCTGCGTCGTGTTGAAAGTCGTTTGCTTTGTCCCAGTATTGAGCGAAATAGACGGTTCTATGAATATAACTTTTTTGAAAATCATCGCGGTATAAGACTTTGCCCCGCCGACTTGGTCGTGTTCGACTGTTCCGATTAGGACATTAGGCGCGGTGTCCGAATCCGCGTAATCCATTTCGTTATCTGCTTGCGCGAAAGTATGTCCCAGCAATTTCGAGAATGCCGTATTCTTTATATTGTCAGATATAAGCGTGATTGTTCCGCTGGGCGAACCGTTCGCGAATTCAACGCGCATATTGTTTGCCCATAATTCTGAGGATTGGTTGTCGGGGGATATATCCACCGAAATAACCATACCCACATATAGTCAAGGCTGTTAAGAAACGTGAACCGAGATAGGCAAAAGCGCAATAAATCCAATATGTTCCATACACATATTCACGATTATAAAGAGCCTTGACTATAAAAACCGCTGTCCGCGGCGACGCTTGCCGTCCCCGCCGCAATGTCTTCGTCAAGAAGTGCCGCGTAAATATCTGTTGCCCCTGTTCTTGCCATTTAGATTCCTCCTATATACTCATATCCGCAAACATCTATACAATACAAGTGATAACCCTGCGATTTTCCCGAATCCCGCGAATATCCGCCGTATTCGCGTCCTGTTATTTCAACGTCAGCCTCGCGCAATAATTTTTCGATATCGCGTTTGATTTTCGCGTAGTCTTTTTGTGTATATATGTTGATACGAACGTGTTCAACGTTGTACTGCGGCGCGTTATTCGCAAAAAGCGCGTACTCCTCGTACAAAGGGTCTAAGACCGCGTAATTCTTAGGATTTTCATTCGGTAAGAATATTGTCGTACAAATCAGCCCGTAGCCTGTTATTATGTTATCTAATTTTTCTAACAGCACGCCGCGCCCCTTTGTAAAAATCGCTATGGCGATAATCGAATCTGACGTAATTGGAGCTATGTCTAAGGTAGTTGACGATTATTTAAGCGGCGGACGGTAGGGCAAAGAGGTGCGGCGTGCTGTTAGAAAAATTAGATAACATAATAACAGGCTACGGGCTGATTTGTACGACAATATTCTCACCGAAATAACCATACCCACATATAGTCAAGGCTGTTAAGAAACGTGAACCGAGATAGGCAAAAGCGCAATAAATCCAATATGTTCCATACACATATTCACGATTATAAAGAGCCTTGACTATAAA
>BNUF01000199.1 GCA_025997155.1 Clostridia bacterium | reverse complement strand
TGGGCATTACTCCCTTGCGCTTTGTCACCGCGTCCGCGTACTTTTGCAAAAGTGTTTTAAGTTCGCGTTCGTTCACTTTCGCGTCGTCGTTTTTGTCGCAAAAGCCGCGCTGCATAATCACCACGCGTTCATACGGCTCGCCGCCTTTTAGTTTTTTGATTACGTCTTTGAGGTGCGGGGCGTGTTTGACTTCGACCGCGCCCGCCGAAAACAGCCCTTTGGCGGCGTTCGCGATGCTTGCGGTCTTGTTCCCCGCGCAAAATAACGCTATCATATTTCTCACCTACTTTTTATCGTTAAAATCAAACACCGTATCATCAGGAATGTCGCTCCCGTCTATATTTTCGGGGGTTTTGTTTTTATGTTTCACAGCTCTTTGGACAGTTTTCTCCAAGTCAATAACCGTGCCGTCTTTCTTGTGGTCTTTGATTATTTTAAGCGCGGTAAACTTTGATTCCCCGAAAACTTTAAGGCTCGCTTTTTCCGCGTCGAAATAACTTATGCCGTACAAATCCTTAAAGAGTTCGGCTATGTCATAGGCGTTCAGTATGTCGTAACCGCTGTACGCGCCGTCTTTTATGATTGAGAGAGCCTTATAAACGTCATCCATAAGAACCTCGCCGTTTTCGCGTTTACCCCAAATCAGGTAATATTCGCTTTGGGCGAGGGTAACTCTCGACACGTTCGTGATGTAACTTATGTTGACTTCCATAAGCTGTTTAAGCGGAGCGTTGTCGGGCTTGTCGATAAGTTCCTCAAGCCCCGAAAGGCGTTTATCCTTGACCGCACTCTCCATAATGTCGAGTTGAACATATCCGTATCCGCCTTGATTTAGGAACTTGAAAAAATCCGAAACAGCGTCAAAGTGATTTTCACGCTTGCCTATGGGTTGCCCCGCCACGGTTGAGCGGTAAAGCCGCACGAACACACCCACGCGGAGGTCTGAAAAGGTGACGAACGTACCTTGCGGGGATTTAGTGATGCTCGCTATGTTCCAGAAAATATTAGGCTCCGTCAGGCTTTGTTTTTGCATACGTTTGTAAAGATTTTGATAGTACGATTCTTCAAGTATCAGATAGCGGAACATAACGAATATCACCAAGAACAGGATAATCCCCGCTATCGTTTTGAGGTAGCCCGGCCACTCGTACTGCTCCGATATAAGTCCGCCTCCAAGCAAGCCGACCACAGCGATTATGATAAGAAACAGGATTTTTTTACCGCTGATAAACGCTTCTTCCGTGACGGCAAGCTGAAAGGGGAGGGGGATAAATATTTTGCCGTGAAAGTCGGGCAAACGTCGTTTGGAGTTCGTTAAGTCCGCCACTATTCCTCCGCCTCCTCACCTTTGTAGTCGTCGTAACCGCTGCCGTGAATCTGCCGCATAAAGTATTCGTAGTCCTCGTCGCAACTCTCGTCCCACGGCGGTTCGCCTGTGTTTCGGTTGTAATACGCCGCGTCATACGGAACTTCGTCCTGTTCGTATTCAAAGTCATTTTGATTAGAGTTTCCCGAACTTCCTGAACCTGTGCCGCTTGAATTTGAATCCCCCGAATGCCCGAAAAAACCGCTGTTCGCGTAGTCTGAAAGACCGCTTGCAAGCCCCGAAAAACCTCCCGCCAAACCATCAGCGAAGCCCGAAAGTTTGTCGTTTATGAAATCAAGCCCGCGGGTGATAGCTCCGCCAAACGCCATAGCCCCCATATCCCGCCAGTTCTTTATGGTGAAGCGTATCAGGAAAATCTCGGCGGCGAGATAGGCAAGTGAAATCAAAAGAAGTATAAGCATAATCCACACGGGAGATTGAATATCCGCGCTTATGCCTCCTCGGGACAACACACTTTGCGTCGTCCCGACATTCAGCATAATGCTTATAAACCAGTAATAGACGGTGTTCACGGCAATGAATATCAGCAAGTTAAAGAAGTAACTTCCCAATGTTTTGCCCTTTGATTTATCGTCGGCAGGGAGATTCGTAATCATTGCCCAAATACCTAAAAATAACAACAGAAACATAAGCAGATTGCGGGACAGCGGGATTAACCAAACACTTATCGCCGCCGTGAACAGCAATAAAAACGCCGATAACAAGTCCGCGTTTTGAATCACGTTGTACATTGTGTCGCCGTAAGTGTATGTGCTGTCCTTTGTCGCGTTAAGCATTAAAACTCTGCAAACCGCGTCAAAACTTATGTTTCTAAGGTCGATTGAAGCGGGGTACAGTTCTTGTTTGTCGCTCATAATTTTTTCAATCGTGAACTCCGAACAGAAGTTGAACGCCGCCGCGAGAGCCATATGCGACATAATCACATCAGGTGTTATGCCGTCCATATTCACATAATTAAGCATTAAAGTCCAGTCCAGCGCGGTTTTGCGGTTTATTTCAAGTATCCGCAACTCGATTTCGTTAAGGTCAGTTTCCGCAAGCCCTTGCTCTGTCATCTCCGCCTCGGAGAACACCATTGGGCGGTTTTCTGGGTAGTTTTGCGGGAGCAACGGATTGTCGATTGTAACAAGATTGCCCGCGCTGTCGCGGCATTTAACTGACTTTGTTAAGTCTTTTCCCTCAAAAAGTTTAGTCGCCCAGTTAGAGCGAAACAGCCACGATTTCTTGTTTTTTGTGTACAGAGTGTAATCTTCAATCATTTCATCGCCGAACGTGCCTGTATCTCCGTCCGTGCCGCCCGCCATAATCTGCGCCGTATAAAGATACGGCAGCGCGTTTGTAAAAAGTCCGCGCATATCTAAAAAGTCTTTGAGTTCGCCTGTCGTACCCTTGTGCATAAAGGTTTGGCGGCGGTTTTCACCTGTTTCCTCATCGATGCGGTACACGCCTTGAAGAACATACGCAACGTTTCCAAGTGTCGTGACACCCTCTTTCTTTGAGGGAAGTTCGGGAGTGTTGTACGGAAGTCCGCTTGATGAAGTGTCGTTGAATGTATCTTTAACACTCATATAAAAATATGGGAGAGGACTTTCAGTCATAAACATATATCCGTACAGAGGTTGCACAGTAGCAGAGTTCCAGCTGTCGTAACGCCCTCCCTGCGCTTCCATTTCAGCTTCCGCTTCTCTAAAAGATGTGTCGGAGTAACTTGTATACTCCGCTAACTGGCTTTCTATATGGCTTTTAGCGTTTGAAGTTGCTATTTTAGAGTAATCAATTTCGGGAACATTCAGGTTAGGGAAGTAGTAGAAAACCGAGTGATACGGTTCGCTTACCCGAAGATTCGCGGGCATATTTTCCTCATCCTCGTATCCATTCGCGGTGTTCACATATCCGTCATACCAAAGCCCCGCGTCGTCCGCGCTTATGGGACTGGGACTGTCGTAACTCTCGTAACCGCCGCTTACGCTCTCCCCGCTGTCCGTAACCGCGCCTTTGCCGTCGGCGGGATTGTAGAACCAATAGAGGTTCTGCATATCTGAAATAGCGTCGCCAAGCGGGATGTAGACATAGCTTAGTGAACTGTCAGCGTTATACTGATTGAAAATCGTTGGCAATAGCCACCTTGTCGATTTGAATTTTTGCAACGCGTTTAAGTCGCCAAGCTCCGTATTTGTTACCTTTCTTGAAATATCATATTTAAGCATAAGCGAACGGTCAAGATACCTTGTGTTAAGTGTTCGCATAATGTTAGCCGTCATTGCGTCAAGGGGCTTTCCGTTGTCGTCTGTCGCCGTTAAAATCTTGTTGTTTTCAACGCTTTCCGCAACGCCCCAAAAGCGGAGTTTGTCGTCAAAAGCCTTAGTCAATGCGCGGTTTGAAAGAAAAGGCGCGACATCTCCAATCACCGGAGTTAAAATCAAAATATTTGTCACCCAAGCGAACGAGATAAGCCAGTATCTAACGCCTCTGCGTCCCGTCAATCCAACTATGATTACGATGATAAAAGCAATCCCCAAAAGTACAAAAGCGTACTGCGCGTAGTTGTTCACAAACCACGCCGTAAAGGGGTTGTCGCTGTAATTGCGAACTTCTAAATACCCCGCCGAATTGCGTTTTGTGGTGACTGAATATTTGCCGTCGTAACTGTTCTCGG
>BNUF01000198.1 GCA_025997155.1 Clostridia bacterium | reverse complement strand
TCCCCGCCTTGGTGACCTCGATTTCTGATATGTTGCCGAGCCTTGTTGATGTGGGGCTTAAACTCGTCACAAACATAGCGCAAAGTCTGAATGACAACTTGCCAACGCTTATGGAGGGCGGAAATCGGATTGTATTTAGTTTGATTGAAGCAATCACAACGCTGTTGCCTTTGATAATTGAAATGGGCGTAGGGATATTGGCAAGTCTGGCAAGCGGTATAGGAGCGGAATTGCCGACGTTGATTCCGCTTGCCGTTGATACCGTTATGACACTTGTTGACAACTTAATTGACAGCATTGATTTACTGGTTGACGCGGGGCTAAGCCTGTTGACTGGGCTTGCAACGGGCTTAATTGACGCGCTGCCGATACTAATCGAAAAAGCCCCCGAGCTAATAAACGGACTTGCGGAAGCTATAATTGATAACCTCGAAATAATACTTGACACCGCGTTTGAACTCATAATGGCGTTAGTCGACGGATTGATTGACGCAATACCGCAACTGATAGACGCGGCGTTACAAATCGTCGAAAGACTTGTCGCGTATGTTCTTGAAAATCTTCCTAAACTCATATCTATGTCCTTAAAAATTATTATGGAAGTAGCGAAAGGACTAATCGCGGCATTGCCAAAATTAGTTGACGCGGCGTTAAAATTAATTACCGAACTTGTCAAATTCGTGCTTGAAAATCTGCCGTTGATTATTGATATGGCGCTTGAAATAATTATGGAAGTTTGCGAGGGCTTAATCGAGGCGTTGCCGTTGCTAGTTGACGCGGCGTTACAAATCGTATTGTCATTGGTTAATTATGTCCTTTCAAACATACCCGAGCTAGCCGCAATGGCAATCGAAATTGTGATTGTTATCGCCGCCGCAATTATTAAAGCTGTTCCTAAACTACTTTCAGCGGCGTGGGAACTTATTAAATCAATTGTAAGCACTTTCACCAATTACGACTGGGCGAGCATCGGAAAAAATCTAATCAAAAGCCTAATAGACGGCATAAACGCCTTGTCGGATAAAATTTGGAAAGCGGCTGAAAACGTTGCGAATAACATTAAAAACGCTATACTAGGCAAGTCGGAAGAAACCAAAAAAGCCGCGAGCGAATTAGGAGAATCCATATCAACAGGAATCACAAATGGTATCAAAAAAGACGCGGAATCGGCGAAATACAGCGTTAAAAATCTTATGGACGGGCTTTTGAAAATTGAATCCGACGCGAATGAGGAAATATCCGCCGAAACAGAAAAAAGCAATAATAAGCGGGTAGAGGCGCAAAAAGCCGTTAATGACGAATTGACAAAAGAACAGCTTAAAGCGATACAAGAACGCGAAAAAGAAATTTTGAACGCTTGCACGGAGATAAACGACGCTGTTATTGACGCACTCAAGGAGCGGTACGATTCAGAAAAAGAACTTGCCGACGACGCGCTGAAAGAAGAAGTTGAACGAAGGAAAGACGCGTCAAACGAGATAATAGAGCAGTATGAACGCGAATATAAGGCGCGGATTAAAGCTCTCGGTATAGAAGAATCTGACGAAGTTTCGGGGTTGCAGTCACAAATTGACGCACTCGACGCGCAGACTGAAGCGGAAGAACGCGCCTTAAAAAAACAGGCTAACGCAAAAAAATTATCTGACCTTGAAAAAGAAATCAGAGAAGCGCAAAGTCAGGAAAAAATGATAAAGGCGCAGGAAAAATACCAAGAAGAAAAAGCAAAACAAGCGCGGGATGAGGAATTGCGACTCCGCAAAGATGAGCAAAAATCATTAAAAAAACAGATAGACCAAGCTAAAGAAAAGTACAAGGAACAGCGCGAAGAAGCGAAAAATAACTTTGAAGCGCAAAAAGAGGAACACGAGGAAAGCCTTAAGGAAATACAGGAATTTCAAAAAGAGGAACAGTCGAAAATCGACGAACATCACAAAGAATTAACAAAAAAAGAGCAGTTGCAAGCCGAAGCGCGGGAAATGATTATTGACGGAAGTCAACAAGATATAATCGACATACTGAATAGATATATTCCCGATTGGGCGACAAAAGGAAAAAGCTCGGGCGAGGCGTTTCTTAACGGATTGCAAGGAGTGACCCCGAGTATCGAATCCGAGGTAACTCGTATAATGAATCTCGTAGGACAAGCGAAACAGGCGCAATCAGACTTGAATTCAAGCGTCGCCTCGCCGTCCGACTCGAAAGAATCAACTGTGTACAAAGTACAATCAGGGGATACCCTTAGTTCGATTGCAAGCGTGAATCGAATATCCGTAACTCAATTGAGAAATGAAAACGGATTGCGTCCAGAGGACGACAAAAAATTGCAAGTCGGCAAAACCCTTAGTATTCCCGTATTGCACGAAGGCGGGGTATCGTTAAAAGAACAGGTTGCGTTAATAGACAAAAAAGAGGCTGTTTTACCCCTTGATTCGTTGTCAAATATGATACAGCAAGTAACGGCGCAAAGCTATGTGAAATTCGCGCCTTATATGTCAAATATGACAGGAAACGCAACTACATTAAAAATTGATATACCGCTAATGATTGATGTTGGGGGAGTGCGGCAAATAGCGAAAGCTACGGGGAAAGTCCAGCTTTATAACAATCAAACTATGGCTAGCGGTTTTGGAGGAGCTAAAATATGATTTACATATGTGACGAATTTTTCGCGCCTCTGTACGAAATCGAAGAATATTCAGACTGTCTTGTTTATGAAAGTTTGGACGCGCAACTTGTTATTCAGATAAACGGAATCCCAAATATTGATATACAAGACAGTTATACGCTGAAATATAATGACAATTATTTTGATATCATAAACGCCGAATGCGGCTATGCGGACGGATATTTTCAATATAAACTCGACTGTGAACACATCAGTTACAGGTTGAATTTTATGCCTTTTGAGGGTTTTTCTCAAAACGCGCCGCCAACCGCGATACTACAAGAACTTCTGTATAACACGATTCTTCAAGTAGGAACTATCGAATTTGCGGATTCGATAAATTTTAGCAGTACGACAAAAACGGCTCGCGGGCTACTTATGGAGTTGTCTTTTCAGCTCCACGGCTACATAACTTATAGCGGGTTTTCAATTAATATCTTGCAAAACCGAGGAGATACGACGGGCAAAAACTTTGATGAATATGAATTCAGCGAAATCAAGAAAGTAACCGACAAGCGAAACAACACGGCAACTTATACCGCGAACGTGCGTTATTTAAAAGATATAGCAATAGGCGATAGTATTATTTTTGAAATTCCAGAGTTAGGCATTTCCGACAACTTGCGCGTAATATCAATTGAAACTTCCCCCGAACAAATATGTGACTTCGCGCTTGAAATCGCTGACTGGAAATTCGGGGAATTAAACCGCGAACAGTCCCTAACCAACGATTTCTATAAAGTTGAAGAGTATGTATCTTCAGGCGGGGGCGGCGGCGAGGGCGGCGGAGGTACTACCATTGCAAACGCTGTAATCATAGGTAACTTTGCCGCGACGACGCATATGGCAGAGGTTCAAATAGACAGGGAAATTGAGTATTATGTCGGCAATTTCGCAACCGTACCCGACAAGGCACTTACGCAATATAACTTCGGTGTCTCGCCGCCAGTGTTCTACGCGCAGGATAACGGTTTAACGTTTCAATCGGGCGATTCCTATGAGTTGTTTGGTTTGACTTATATCCTTCAAGAATACAATCAAATTGAAATGGAAAACGGCGATAAGATAGATTTAAAAATGGAGTTTGTCAGTTTAACGACTTCCAGCACTACCTTTATGATTACCAGTACGCGAAACGGCGACGTTGTTGGTACTTATTCGCGGGGTATCGCGTCGTCTCCCGAAGACCCCATAGTAAATTTTGGAATGTCCCTCGGGCAAAGCATTGGCGGCGGTTATAGCATATCGGGGATTAATTCCGCTTTGGTTGGCGCAAGCGGCGTACCTGTTATCAGTCTTGGTTCAGTCGTTGGTTCAACCAGCGTGACTTATCCGATACTCCCTATTACGATATACACCATAAGTCAAAGCGGAACGGTGGCAAAGTCCGCGCCACGTT